>CAJOID010000011.1 GCA_905234595.1 uncultured Lachnospiraceae bacterium
GACGATGACGATGATGACGATGATGATGACGATGATGATGACGATGACGATGATGATGATGATGATGATGACGATGATGACGATGATGAGGAGGAAGAGCGCAGACCCAGAAGGAGAAGCACACAGACCTCTTCACGCGACCGCGCCCGCGCCCCGAGACGCAGGGTTGAATACGACGAGGATGATGATATCCGGGTAGACACAGCCCCTAAAAAGAGCAAACCCAAGAACTTCATGCTCGATGACGATGATTTTGAGTTTGAGTTCCTGAATATGGACGATAAATAAACATGCAACCCGAATACACAGACAAAGCCCGTATAGCTCTGGAACTGGCCAGGCGTGTAGCCCGAAGCCTTCACCAGAGCTATATCGGAACCGAGCATCTGCTGCTCGGACTGATAAAAGAGAATACAGGCGTAGCCGCCAAGATCCTGATGGATAACGGCGTAAGCGCAGAGCAGCTCACCGAGATGGTCAGTGATCTCCTGGCTCCGGATTCTACCACTCTGCTTGCAGAGAAGAATGATTTCTCGCCCAGAGCACGTGATGTCCTGGAAGAAGCGGCCAGGCAGGCCGAGAGATTCAAGGCTGACCGGGTCGGGACTGAGCATATCCTGCTGGCCATTCTCAAGGAGAATGACAGCATTGCCATCAGACTGCTCAACACTATAGGAGTATCCACGCAGAAACTGTACGTAGATACTCTTATCAGTATGGGGGTAGATCCCGCCAGGTACAAAGATGATCTGAACCAGGTCAACAGGAAGAGCAAAGGAAAAGTGTCTACGCTGGAGCAATACTCCAGGGATCTGACCGCTCTGGCCCGCGAAGGCAAACTCGATCCCGTTATAGGCAGAAACGACGAGATCCAGCGCGTCATACAGATCCTGAGCAGGCGCACCAAGAACAATCCCTGCCTGATAGGTGAGCCCGGAGTCGGCAAGACGGCTGTGGTCGAGGGACTGGCCACGCGTATCGTTAACGGTGAAGTCCCGTTTACCGTACAGAACAAGAGGGTCATGACGCTCGACCTGTCCGGAATGGTCGCGGGCTCCAAATACAGAGGTGAATTTGAGGAGAGGATCAAAAAAGTCATCAGTGAAGTAACGGAGGATGGCAATATAATCCTTTTCCTGGATGAGATACATACTCTCATAGGAGCGGGCGGAGCAGAGGGAGCGATAGATGCTTCCAATATACTGAAACCCTCACTTGCGAGAGGCGAGCTGCAGCTCATCGGAGCCACTACGATATCCGAATACCGCAAATATGTGGAAAAAGACGCCGCTCTCGAACGCAGATTCCAGCCTGTGACGATCGAAGAACCCGATAACGAAGAAGCGATAAGGATTTTGCAGGGTATTGCCCACAAATACGAAGAACATCATCAGGTCAGGATAACCGAGGATGCCCTGGTGGCTGCGGTACAGCTGTCTGCGAGATATATCAATGACCGTAATCTGCCCGATAAAGCCATAGATCTGATAGATGAAGCCTCGGCGGCTGCCAGGCTTCACACTACCAAGCATCCCAGGAAACTCACCGATATGGCTGATGAGATCGAGAAGATCGACAAGCAGATCGAGAGATCCATACGTATGGAAGCGTTCGGACAGGCCGGTGAACTCAGGCGCCATCAGATCGAACTTAAGAAAAAATACGAACGTGCCCTCAAGCGGTTTGAGGCCGGTGAGCAGGAGAAACACTTCACGGTAACCGCGGAGGATATTGCAGCTGTCGTATCCATGTGGACCAGGATACCGCTTAATAAACTCGAGGAGAAAGAATCCGAGAGATTGCTCAGACTTGAGGATACGCTGCACAAGAGGGTCATAGGGCAGGAGGAAGCGGTAACGGCGTTGGCCAGAGCCATACGCCGCGGCCGTGTCGGACTGCAGGATCCCGGCAGACCGATAGGATCATTCCTGTTCCTCGGACCTACGGGTGTGGGTAAGACTGAACTGTGCAAGGCCCTGGCCGAGGCAATGTTCGGATCGGAATCGGCGCTCATCAGAGTGGATATGTCCGAGTATATGGAGAGCCATTCGGTGTCCAAGATGATCGGATCGCCTCCGGGATATGTGGGATTTGATGAAGGCGGTCAGCTGAGCGAGAAGATCAGACGCAATCCTTATTCCGTGGTGCTGTTTGATGAGATAGAGAAGGCACATCCGGATGTGTTCAACATACTTCTGCAGGTGCTTGATGACGGACATATCACTGATTCCAAGGGACGTAAGGTGAGCTTCAAGAATACCGTACTCGTCATGACTTCCAATGCGGGTGCCCAGAGGATCATGGAACCCAAGAATCTCGGATTCGGAGCCGGAGATACCGCGGAGAAGACGTACGACAGAATGAAGTCTTCCGTCATGGAGGAAGTCAGGAAGATATTCAAGCCCGAGTTCATCAACAGAATAGATGAGATCATGGTATTCCATCCTCTGACCAGGGATGATATGACCCGTATAGTTACTCTGCTGGCATCGAACCTGACTGCGAGATGCCGGACACAGATGGGCATCGAACTGAGTCTGACACCTACACTTAAGAAGTACATCGTGGATAAGTATTCGGATGCGAAAATGGGTGCGAGACCCCTGAAGAGAGCCATTCAGTCCTTTGTCGAGGATGAACTGGCTCAGGAGATACTTGCAGGACATATACATGAAGGAGATAAAGTGGCCGCTTCAGTAAGCGGAGGCAAGATCAGGTTTAAAACCGGGAGGTAACTTAAATGGCAGTGATCGAAGAACTGATCAGAACCGAAGGGGATGGCAGCATCAGCTTTGGCAATCATGCTCTGGCCGAGAAGGCCAAGAAGGAAGACTACGAGAGCGCCGGGGATATCTACAAAGTCAAGACGTACGGAGCAATGACCAAGCTTGAGAAGAACGGCATGTTCCTGTATGAGTCGGTTCCCGGCACAAGCGTGTCAAACTTCAATGAGACCGAGAACGGAGTGAGTTTCACCGTTTCCGGTTCGGAGGATGCACAGATCACGGTAGGTCTTCAGGATGATTCGGAATATGATGTATCCGTAGGCGGATCTGATATAGGCCGGATGAAGACCAATATGGGAGGCAAGCTGGTAGTATCTCTTGAGCTCTCGGACGGTGCAGATCAGGAAGTGCGTATAGTTAAGGCATAACTGATCCGGGCGTATAGTTTCGGAATATAAATATGGCAAAAAGCAAAAGTGTATTCTTCTGCCAGCAGTGCGGGTATGAGTCTGCCAAATGGATGGGACAGTGTCCAGCCTGCCGGGAGTGGAATACTTTCACGGAGGAGCCGGTACTTATCAGCACGGGCACGGGTTTAAAGTCGCGCGCTGCTAAGCAAGCGGCTTCTGTTCCTAAATCCATATCGGAAATATCCGGTGAAGAAGCCCCCCGTATTACAACGGGGACAGGTGAGTTTGACAGGGTACTGGGCGGAGGAGCGGTTCCCGGCTCACTGATCCTGGTGGGTGGTGATCCCGGTATCGGCAAGTCCACCCTTCTCCTGCAGACCTGCAGAAATCTCGCACAGTCCGGCAGGGAAGTGTTGTACATATCCGGAGAGGAAAGCCTCACCCAGATCAGACTGCGGGCAGAGAGGATAGGTGAGTTCAACGACCATCTAAAGCTTCTGTGTGAGACTGATCTCACTGTCATCGAGGAGTGCATAGCCTCCTTAAGACCTGCTGTTGTGATCATCGACTCGATACAGACTATGTGCAGTCCTGATGTGACCGCATCTCCCGGATCGGTATCTCAGGTCAGAGAGTCCACCAACATATTGCTGCGCATAGCCAAAACCCTGAACATCACGGTCTTTATCGTGGGACACGTGACCAAAGAAGGCACCGTGGCAGGTCCCAGAGTATTGGAGCATATGGTGGATACCGTATTGTATTTTGAAGGGGAGCGGCACGCATCCTATCGTGTGCTCAGAGGAGTCAAGAACAGATTCGGATCTACCAATGAGATCGGTGTGTTCGAGATGACGGGTGAAGGTCTCATAGAAGTGACCAATGCATCGGCATATATGCTGGAAGGCAGACCGGAAGGTGCGAGCGGCAGCGTGGTAGTCTGCTCCATGGAAGGCACCAGACCGATCCTACTGGAAATACAGGCTCTGATCACCAGGACTTCTTTCGGTATGCCGCGCAGGCAGGCCGCAGGTGCGGATTATAACAGAGTCAATCTCCTGATGGCCGTATTGGAGAGACGTACGGGGCTGAAACTGTCAGACTGCGATGCGTATGTCAATCTCACCGGAGGCATCAGGATACAGGAACCGGCACTTGATCTGGGCATGGCTATGGCTATAGCGTCGGGATTCAGGAACAGACCGGTCGATCCTCATACCGTGGTGTTCGGCGAGGTGGGACTGTCCGGGGAGATCAGAAGCGTGACTCAGGCCGAAGCCAGGGTCAGAGAGGCCGCCAGGCTTGGCTTTGATACATGTATAGTACCCAGAAGTAATGCGGATAAACTCCGCGGGATCAAAGATATCAAACTGATAGGCGTGGCATCCCTGGATGAATGCCTGCCGCTGATCGGTTAGGAAGAAAAGTTGGAAGACAGGAAACAGTGGGCCCGCAGAAACGTGCCCTTTATCATAATCGAACTGATCGTTCTCGCACTGTCGGTCGTTGTGTTATATATCGTCACCGTCACTACCCGTACAGTCAAAAAGATCGATATCGATCAGGATAATATCGTAATCAATAATACCGCGCCCGGCGAGACAGATCCTTTGGGTTCGGGCAAAACGGCCGGTGACGAGACCGTAAGTACCGGTACCGGCGTCCGTAATATCGCTCTGTTCGGTGTGGACTCCAGAGATGGTAACTTAAGCAAACGTACCCGGAGCGACACGATGATCATAGCCTCCGTAGATCAGGATGCACATGAGATCCGTCTGGTGAGCATCTACCGTGATACCTACCTGAATCTGGGTAATGACTCGTACTCCAAGGCAAATGCCGCATATGCAAAGGGTGGCCCCGAACAGGCCATCAATATGATAAACATGAATCTGGATCTCGACATTACGGACTATGTGACCGTCGGGTTTGAAGGTTTATCGGAAGCAGTGGATGCTCTGGGCGGAGTGGAGATAGACATAGCCGTAGACGAGATAAGCCATCTGAACAATTACCAGCGCAGCATGTATGTCAACGAGGACGGAACCGGTGAGCTCAATGAAGATATCATCGAGGTATATGAAGACGGTCTTCAGACTCTGAACGGTCTGCAGGCTACGGCATACTGCCGCATCAGATATACAGCCGGTAATGATTATAAACGTGCCGAGAGACAGAGGACCGTGATAACCAAGCTGCTTGAACGGGCTGCTTCATCCTCGGTGTCCAAATTGTCCAAAGCTGCCATGGCCATACTTCCCCATGTTGAGACATCGCTTCCGGCGGATGAGATCATGAAACTCCTGGCTTCTGCTTCGGAGTATACGGTAGTCGCTTCGGAGGGCCTTCCTTTTGAACAGAACAGATATCCTGCCAAACTCGGCGTGGACGGGTGGTGTATAGTTCCCGTTTCACTGGAGGATAATGTGAGAGCCCTGCATGAGATGCTGTATCCGGGAGAGGAGTATACTCCCTCCGAGAGAGTGCGTGAGATCAGTACCCATATCTCCGATCATTGCGCACCATATATGCAGTAGCAGGTCAAGATATGAAACGTTTATTGATATATCTGAAAAACTATAAGATCCAATGTGTCCTGGCACCCCTGTTCAAGATGCTCGAAGCTCTCTTCGAGCTTTTTGTGCCTCTGGTGATCGCCGCACTCATCGACCGTATATCGGATTACTCGGCATTCGGAGACCGCACTTTCGTATTCCGCAGTTTCGTGCTGCTGATCATACTCGGTGTGGTCGGACTGATCAGCTCGTGCACCGCGCAGTTCTTTGCCGCCAGGGCCGCGACCGGTTTTTCGGAAGGCTTAAGACACGATCTGTTTAAGACACTTCTCGGTCTTAAATTCTCTCAGATAGACGAACTCGGAACATCCACGATGATCACACGTATGACCGCGGATGTAAATACCGCACAGAGCGGAGTGAACATGTTCTTAAGACTGTTTCTCAGGTCTCCGTTCATCGTTGCGGGTGCGGTCGTGATGGCGTTCACGATAGATTTTAAGGCTGCTTTGATCTTTGTCGTGCTGGTAACGATCCTCTTTGTTGTGGTCGAACTTATCATGCGCTCGAACATTCCGATGCTCAAGAATGTCCAGAGCAGGCTTGACAGAGTGTTGTCCCTGTCGAGGGAGAACCTGTCCGGCGCGAGAGTTATACGGGCGTTTACTGCCGAAGATGTCAGGTATGAGGAGTTTGTTCAGGCTGATGAGGATCTTGCCTCATATCAGCAGAAGGCCGGCGCTGTATCCGGGCTTTTAAATCCGCTGACCTATGTCATCATCAATCTTTTTGTTGTGGTACTTGTATATACGGGAAACATCAGGGTTTCGGAAGGAGCCCTCACCACGGGACAGGTCGTTGCATTGTATAACTACATGTCTCAGATCCTGCTTGAACTCATCAAGTTTGCGAATCTCATTGTGACCATAAACCGCGCTCTGGCATCCGCGGACCGTATCAGGGCCGTGCTTGAGCTTGGCGATGAGGCGTCTGCGGAGAAGTCCGGCGAAGTAACTTACACCGAATCCGTGACGGATAATGAATATATCGTGGAATTCGATAAGGTTTCGCTTCGATACCACGAACTTTCCGATGAAGCACTTACCGATATTTCATTTAGGATCAGGCGCGGCGAAACCGTCGGGATCATCGGCGGAACGGGCTCCGGTAAGAGTTCACTGATCGCGCTTATTCCCGGCTTCTATGAAACTACCTCGGGTACTGTCAGAGTTGACGGCATCGATGTTAAGGATGCCGATCCGGATAAACTTAAGAAGATGGTCGGCATAGTGCCGCAAAAAGCCGTTTTATTTGAAGGCACCATAGCAGATAACTTAAGATGGGGCAACGAAAATGCGACTGACGAAGAACTGAGAGAGGCAGTCCGTTTATCCGTAGCTGAAGATGTGGTTGAGTCAAAAGGCGGGCTTGAAGGTGAGATAGAACAGGGCGGCCGGAATCTGTCGGGCGGCCAGAGACAGCGCCTGACCATAGCAAGAGCTCTTGTGAAGAGACCCGAGATACTGATACTTGACGATTCATCATCAGCACTGGATAACCTGACTGACAGGCGCCTCAGAGATAATCTGAAAACGCTTGACTACGATCCCACTGTGTTCATAGTATCGCAGAGATGCTCATCCGTGCGTGATGCGGACATTATCATAGTACTTGATGACGGACTCCTTGCAGGTCTGGGCACACATGCCGAACTGATGAAGAACTGTGAAGTATACAGGGAGATATATGAATCACAGTTCGGAAAGGAGGGCGAATAATGGCACTTGATACCAGCGGATTTGTGCCTAAGGGTAATCTGAATACCGATGAGACCGCCCTCGGAAACAGCGGACGTAAGGAGACGATCCGGAAGGTGCTTCACAGACTGTCCCGGTTTAAGCTTCATATATTCATATCCCTGCTCATGGCAACTGCATCGGTGATCTTTACTCTGCTGGTACCCATATGTATCGGAAACGTTATCGATCGTATAAGTGAACTGGCAGCAGGCAGGGGCGTCATGAGTGAAACGGAAGCCCTGGCGATAAGGAATGCCCTGAACACCGAGCTGATCAGAGCGGCCGTATTTGCGGCGGCTGTCGGTATATCTTCCTATATCATGAATCTTGTCAATAACCGCATCACCTATCTTACGGTGAGAGATATAAGGAATGATGCGGTAAAGACTATCGGCTGTTTGCCTCTTAAATATCTGGATGCACATTCGCAGGGTGATATCGTAAGCCGTATCGTAGCCGATGCGGATCAGTTTGCGGACGGGCTTCTGATGGGCTTTACACAGTTTTTCACAGGTATCATGACGATCATCGGCACACTGGTGTTCATGCTCAGGATGAATGTGGCGATCACGCTGGTTGTGGTATGTGTCACGCCCCTGTCGCTGTTTATAGCCCGGTTCATCTCTTCACACACATATCAGATGTTCAGGACTCAGAGTATAGAACGCGGTAAACAGACTTCACTGATCGATGAGATGATAGGCAACGCCAAAGTCGTGAAAGCATTTAACAGGGAAGCCGACGTTATACGCCGATTCGATGAGATAAACGGCAGGCTTACCGGGGCCAGTCTCAAAGCGATATTTTATTCATCGCTTACCAATCCCTGTACCAGATTTGTCAATGCCGTATGCTATGCCCTGGTTGCGATGACTGGTGCATTCTTTGCTGTAATGGCTTCGGACGGAAACTCCGGCAGGTTTATATCAGGGATCACCATCGGAACTCTGACGGTTTTCCTGTCGTATGCGAATCAGTACACCAAACCCTTTAACGAGATATCCAGCGTTATCTCCGAGCTCCAGGGAGCGGTCGCGTGTGCCGCCAGAGTGTTTGAGATACTTGACGAAGAGACTGAGATCACTGATGAAGACGCACTGTCTCTTACCGGTGTTTCGGGGAATGTTGATCTGGATAATGTTGATTTTTCATATACAGCTGATAAAGAACTGATCACGGACCTGAATCTTCACGTAAAGCCCGGACAGCGCGTAGCGATCGTAGGCCCTACGGGATGCGGGAAGACTACGCTCATCAATCTGCTCATGAGGTTTTATGATACGGACAGCGGCACCATCAGCGTGGACGGAAACGACATTAGAAACGTTACGAGGAGATCGCTGAGATCATCTTACGGAATGGTGCTTCAGGATACATGGCTCGTAAACGGGACCATAGCGGACAATATAAGATTCGGGCTGCCCGAAGCTCCCATGGACAAGGTGATCGAAGCTGCCAAAGCCACGGGTGCACACAGTTTTATCAGAAGACTTCCCGATAAATATGATACCGTGATAGGCGAAGGAGGTGCCCAGTTAAGTCAGGGACAGAAACAGCTTCTGTGCATCACGCGCGTAATGCTGAAACTTCCTCCCATGCTCATCCTGGATGAAGCCACCTCATCGATAGATACGCGAACCGAGATAAAGATAAGCAAGGCATTTCTGACCATGATGCAGGGCAGGACAAGCTTTATAGTCGCCCATCGTTTATCTACCATAAGAGAAGCGGATGAAATACTCGTGATGCGGGACGGACACATCGTCGAACAGGGCGATCATTCCTCTCTGCTTGCACGAAACGGTTTTTATACCGAATTATACAACTCCCAGTTTTAACTTGTTTATAAGGTAATGCGCTATGGAAATGACTGAAACACTATTTGACAACATTATCAATACAGCTCAGGACTGTGTGTTCTGGAAAGACAAAGAGAGAAGATTCGTAGGAGTCAATCAGGCGTTTCTGGATTTCTACGGATTTGAGTCTGCGGATATCCTGATAGGGAAGACCGACGAGGACATGGGCTGGCATAACGATCCGGAGCCTTTTAAGCAGGATGAACTCAGGGTACTTGCCGGGCACAGTACATATAAGGTTGCCGGTAAATGCATCATCAGAGGCGAGGACAGGGATATCATAGCTACCAAGAGACCTATTTATGAAGACGGAGAGATCGTAGGCCTGGTAGGCAGTTTTATAGATGTGACAGATATCACAAAACGGCAGAAGATGCATGACAGGAACCAGGTCATGTATACTACCGCACAGCTTCGCAGGTATCAGTATTTCGATAAGCTTCTTGATGAATTTCCGATAGAGGAGCTGCTGGATCCTCTGACAGGTATCGTCTCCCGTAAGTATGCGATAGGGTTTGCACATTCACTGATAGCATCCGGCACGCCTTTTACATTTGCCATCGTGGATCTGGACAATTTCAAATATATCAACGACACCTACGGACACCGGGCAGGAGATATGGTCCTGACCGGCGTTTCGGCTAAACTCGCTGACTATATCGGCGCGGACGGTATAGCGGGCCGCTTCGGTGGAGACGAGCTGCTGCTGATCGACACTGCCGATATCACTCGTGCGGACAAAGAGCGCGTATTCGGAAACATGTATGCCGATGCAGGTGTTCTGAGATGTCATATAGCGGTTGATGACCACAACCTGTTTGTGACCGGAACTACGGGGTGCGCCAGCTTCCCCGATGACGCAACGGACTATGATGAACTTTTCTCCAAGATAGACAAAACCCTGTATTGCGGCAAGAGAAAAGGCCGCAACTGTTTCGTGATCTATGATGATGAAGCACACAGGGATCTGGACATGAAGAAGCTTGTCAAACAGGGCGTATATACCAATATGAACAGTGTTATGGTGCAGCTCGGCCTTGAGAACGGATTTGAGAATAAACTGCGTGCGGCCATGTCGCTCGTTCAGGAACAGTTTCATATAGCGGACATGTATTACGTAGGACACTCCGGGAGCATGCATTCGGTCATGGACAGCAATATCAACGAGGATGTCAGTGATATCGACAGTGCGATAGATGATGAGATCCTGAGAGTTAACAACCTTGAAGAAATAAGCGGAACAAGTCCGAAACTGTATAAAGCACTCAGAAAACACAATATAGGCTCAGCTTTGATCATCAGGATCGGCCTTAATATGGAGACCGACGGATATCTGGTCTGCACCGATCAGAGAACCAACAGGCTCTGGCAGGAGGATGAGTGCGGGATACTCTACTTCATAGCTAAATCACTTGCGGCCCACATCAGGCTGAATAAAGACAGCATGCCCGAATAAACCCATAAAACACTTGCCTATCTTCGGTATGATGTGTTATCATATCATTCGGCTGTGCTACAGCCGATACAGGGGCGTAGTTCAATGGTAGAACGGCGGTCTCCAAAACCGTTAATGCGGGTTCGACTCCTGCCGCCCCTGCTTTCTTTTTGAGAAACCTGTAAATGCGTGAAAACAATGCGCGTTTACAGGTCTTTTTTTATGCTTCCGGCGGTTCTTTTTAATTGTATCGTGCCCCCCATAATGGTAAAATTTTATTATGCGTAAAAAGATCCTTACGGTAATAATCGATATCATCGGAATACTGATAACCATAGTCTGCGGACTGCTGCTGATACAGATGATATTTCTTCAGAGAGATCTGGTCTCATCATCACAACAGGCGGGTGAACTGATCGAGAATACCTCCGAGGAAGCAATGCGCTCCCAGATAGGGGCATATCTGAAGGAGGCGGCTTCCATCAGAGCATGGGTTTCGGACGGAGAGTTCTCCAAGTTTGCGGATTCCATCGGAGTGATCGCAAACACTGCATCGGACATATATGCTCATCCGGAGAGATATGGCACATCCCGGATGGAGAAATACGGCGAGTCCGATATGGGGGAGCTTAAGTCTTATATCGCATACGGTGACGGAGTGGACCCCGAAGCGGCGGATATCAGTGCGGAAGCCGGTATGGCAGCCAATATGCAGGGAGTGCTCAAGTCTGTCAATATGGCCAACAGTTCCATGGCCAGTGATTATTTTGCATCCGAATCCGGTCTGTTCGTATGTGCAGAGGCGGTATCCGTCTACAATCTGCCTAAAGGCAATGAGCACCTGAGTTTCGAGGCGAGACAGCGTCCATGGTTTACGGAGGCGCGGGATGCGGGACATGCCGTTTTTACCGGAATGATCAAAGATGCCGATACAGGTGACTATGTCATCACCTGCGGAGTCCCCGTATATGCTGACGGTGACTTCATCGGTGTGGCCGGAGCCGGCCTTTTCCTGGATACCATACGTCAGGATGTGGACGGATTTCAATTGGGAGAGAACGGCTATGCCTGCATAATCAACTCCCGTGGACAGGTACTTTTCTCGGGAGCTTCGGAGGGCGATCTGGCTGCATCCGAGGATATGGATTCGGATATCAGGCTGAGTGCCAATAAGGAACTGGCCGCTCTGACAACCGATGCACTTGACGGAAATGCCGGCGTGGACATCGTGGAACTGGACGGATGCAGATATTACATCGGCTATGCTCCGATGGAGACCGTAGGCTGGTCATATATGACCATTCTTCCCGAAGCAGAGGTTACGGCTCCAACCATGGCTCTGGTTGAGAAACTGGATGCCCATAATACCGAGCAGAATCAATATGTGCACGGATCCGTAGTCAGGTCAGTCAGGTTCATAGTTCTCCTGCTGGTCGCAGTCGGCGGCGTCATGCTGATCGTTGCCGGCAGGTTCGCGGATAAGCTGGCGGATCCCATAGTCCTTTTGACGGGACAGGTGAGTCAGATCGAAGGCGATAACCTGGATTTTGAGTGTGATCTGCGTACGGGCGATGAAGTACAGGTGCTGGGCGAGGCATTTGAGTCCATGACCGGACGCATGAAGACCTATATTGATGATATCACCGCGATCACGGCCGAGAAGGAGAGGATAGGAGCGGAGCTTTCGGTTGCGACGCATATACAGGCGTCCATGCTTCCGTACATCTTTCCGCCGTATCCCGACAGAGACGAGTTCGAACTATTTGCATCCATGGATCCTGCCAGAGAAGTAGGCGGTGATTTCTATGATTTCTTCCTGGTAGACAGCGATCATCTGGGAATAGTGATAGCCGATGTATCGGGCAAGGGCGTGCCTGCCGCATTGTTCATGGTCATATCGAAGACTCTGATCAAGAACAGGGCATTATCCGGAGAGAGTGTGGATGAGGTATTCACTCATGCCAACAACCAGCTCTGCGAGGGTAACGCCGAGGATATGTTCGTTACGGCCTGGATCGGGATCATAGAGCTGTCTACCGGACATATGCAGTGGTGTGATGCCGGACATGAGATACCGTATCTCATACATGACGACGGAAGTATTGAGAAGATCATGCCGGATCGGAAGAAACTCCCGCTGGCCGCTATTGAGGACACCGGGTATGTGTCCAATGAGCTGGATCTGAACAGGGGAGACATGATCTTTCTGTACACCGATGGTGTACCGGAAGCGTGTGATATGAACGATGAACTGTATGGGATCAGGAGGCTTGAGCAGGCTCTGAGTTCGGAATACAGGGCTGATCCCGAGACTCTTTTAAAGGTAATACGATCCGATGTGGACGGCTTTGTCGGAGAAGCGCCCCAGTTTGATGATCTGACCATGCTGTGCATACAATACAGGGGAACCGGCCGGGATATGTCCGGGGATCCCGAAGTATAGGAGGAACTTTCATGGCTTTAGTGGGTAATGCAAAGGACATCAATGTCAGGGAGTTCTATGATGCGATAGTGGATTTTGCACATGATGAGAAGGCACAGGATAAGTACTACAGCATCATGGACATGCTGACAGGCAGAAAGAATAAGGACGGAAGCGACGAGACCGTCAGAGACAGGATACTCAAGGCATATGCGATGCTCTTTTGTGAGGATGCGGGCCTGGAACCCGGGGAGTGTGCGGGCGTGGATGAAGTGGCCGATACAGCAGACAGGCTGTATATAGGCGGGACGGGATATGATCCCGAACACTGGTATCGCATGAAGTACCATTTCCCGGTGATAGATGATGATAATTATGACAGATTCGCTGCGCTGGTGCTGAGTGACATGAACTCGGGACCTCTGCACGAGGCAGCTCTTAATTACGGAGAGACACTTGTAGTAGGTGAACCTGATCCGCTGCATATGACACCTGAGCAGAGACGCAACCAGACGGTCAGGAGCGTAGGACTTCCTACGGGGGGTGACCAATGAACATACTGGCAGTCGACAGCGATAAGAAGGCACTTGACGGTATCCGCAGCATACTGGATAAACGCAGACCCAAGGCAGCATGCTACTATTTCGAAGACCCTCTGGCTGCTCTGGCTCAGGCAAGAGAGACAGAGATAGATGTGGCCTTGCTGGAGGTGGACACGCCCGAGCTCTCGGGTCTGGATCTGGGGAGATATCTGAAGGAGCTTAACCCCTATGTCAATCTGATATATCTGAATGCGGGCGAGAGTTATGCATATGATGCCATGCGCCAGCATGCCAGCGGATATGTGGTGAAGCCCGGAGACGAGAATGATATACAGTATGAGCTGGATTCCCTGCGGTTTCCGGAGATACGGAAGAAACTCAAGAGGGTATATGCACAGACATTCGGTACTTTTGAATTCTTTGTGGACGGAGAGCCCGTGGAGTTCAAATACAGCCGGACCAAGGAGATTGTCGCCATACTTATCAATAACAAGGGAGCCCAGACCACAAACGGCGAGATCATAGCCGACCTGTGGGAGGATGATGCCGATCCCGATAAGAAACTCTCATATCTGTGCAACTTAAGACAGGATCTGCAGAATACATTCACCAGGCTCAAACTTGACGGGATCATACTGAAGCAACGCGGCAGCATGGCCATAGCAAAGGACAGGATAGAGTGCGATCTCTATGACTGGATGGCAGATCCGGAGCACTCCAAATACAAGTATATAGGTGATTACATGAATCAGTACAGCTGGGCCGAGAGCGTGCATGCCGAGCTGGATGAGATCAGCTACGATCTGTATGATGAGTAAAACCCGTAAAAAGTTTATATCCATCTGTCTGGCAGCTTTGCTTGCATCTGTATCCGGAGCAGGGCTGATGACTTTCTTTATGCCCGGGCCCATTACCGTGCAGGCTGCTGAAACGGGAGGATCGGATGCGACATATGTCACATCTCTCATTGATCCTATCAGTGACCAGGACGGATATTCCGCCGTGCTTTACAACAGTACGAGTGGACTGCCTACATCGGAGGCCAATGACATAGTCCAGACCAGCGAAGGCTTCATATGGATCGGCGGTTACAGCGGGCTGATCAGGTATGACGGAGCCCATTTCGAACGCCCCAGGATCACGTCGCTCATAGCCAGTGTGACATGTATGATGGTGGATGAAAACGAGAGATTGTGGATCGGAACCAATGAAAGCGGCATATATATATATGAACATGATGTAGTGTATATCGTTGATGAAGAGGACGGGCTTCCGTCTCCGGTCATCCGTGATATGGTCAGAGATTCTCAGGGCAGAGTCTATGTGGCTACCGTATCCGGCCTTGCCATAATAGATACCGAGATGAACGTATCCGTATTTGATTATCCCGGAATATCGGATAAGCTCATCAACGACCTGTGGGTAACCGATGACGGGCATGTCTACGGGGTTACCAACGTAGGTGATGTATTTACTCTCAGATACGGAGCGATAGAAGCGTGCTATCCTCATGAAGATTTCGACTTCGGTACGATCGACTCCCTTCTTCCGGATCCGTCCGCTCCCGGATATATCTATACCGAGGTCGGTGATTCGATAGTAAGATACGGCCGACTGGAAAAAGAGTTCAAAGCCGAAATGACGATCGATATCTCACCTCTGAATCAGGTTATGGAGTTTAAATATCTCGGAGATCGTATATGGATATGTGCGCGTAACGGTGTCGGAGTTATCGATAATGGTGAGTTTACTCTACTGGATAATCTTCCCATGGACAGCAGTATAGGTCATGTCATGTCAGATTATGAAGGGAACCTGTGGTTTACTTCCACCAGACAGGGCGTGATGAAGATAGTTCCGAACAGGTTCACCGACCTGTATGAGAAATATCATCTGCCTGATGCGGTAGTCAATTCGACCTGTAAACTGGATGACAGACTCTATGTGGCTACGGATAAAGGTCTGACTGTCATCGGTCCCGGCGGCCCCGTGTCAAGGGTTCCGGTCAGTGAGATACATACGGCATCCGGAAAGGAACTGGAATACAGGGATCTGTTAGAGATGCTTGACGGTATCAGGATCAGATCCGTGATCAAAGATTCGAAGGACCGTCTGTGGATATCATCATGGAGATCCCATGGCCTGCTCAGGTACGATCATGGAGAAGTGACCGTATTCGGAGAAGAAGACGGACTGTGTTCGAGTCAGGTGAGAACCGTATACGAGACTTCCGATTCCCGATTCCTGGTTGCATGTACGGGTGGGATCAATATCATCGAAGGTGACCGTGTCATTGCCTCATACGGTGAGAGAGAGGGCATAGATAATACCGAGATCCTTTCCGTATGTGAGGGATGGGACGGTGATATCCTTATCGGTACGGATGGAGGCGGTATATATATACTGGGTTCATCCGGAGTACGTCTTCTGACAAAGGCCGATGGTCTTACATCCGGGGTCGTGATGCGTATCAAGCCTGCACGGGACAGGGATATATTCTGGCTGGTGACGGGTACCTCCCTGGCATATATGACCCCGGGCTATGGAATCCATACCATAGAATCTTTCCCGTATTCCAATAACTTCGATCTGTATGAGAACGGCCGTGGGGAGATATGGGTCCTGTCCAGCAGCGGTATATATGTTTTGCCTACGGAAACACTTCTGGCCGATAAGGATCTGTCTCCGATGCATTTCTCGCTCTCCAACGGACTGCCGCATATCACTACTGCCAACTCGTACAGTGCACTGGACACCGATGGTACGCTCTATATAGCCGGCACATCCGGAGTATCAAGGGTAAATATCGAAAAGCCCTTTGATGATGTGAGTGAACTCAAGGCATCTGTACCGTATATAGAAGCAGACAACGTACGTATCTATCCGGATGCTGACGGCAGGTTTTCCATACCGTCCACTGTACGGAGACTGACCATATATGCATATGTATACAACTATTCATTGATCGATCCGATAGTAACATACAGACTGGACGGATTTGATGAAGAGGATACATCAGTGATCCGGTCCGAACTGGATCCTGTCTATTACACCAACCTGCGTGGCGGTGATTACCGGTTCGTGATGAGCCTCAAGGATCCCATGGGACGTGAGAGCAATACGATCACGGTTCCCATAACCAAGCAAAAAGCAGTTTACGAGCATCTGTGGTTCATCCTGCTGATGTGTCTGGCGACGATCGCCTGGATCACGATAGCCGTCAAGGCGTATATCAATAAGCGTATCAGTGATCTGGAGAAGCAGCATAAAGAAGAAGCCGAGAAGGAACGTATCGGAAATGAACTGCGGATGGCCAGTGATATCCAGAACGATATGCTCCCGCATGAGTTTCCGCCATTCCCCGATATCAAAGAGTTCAATATCTACGCTTCGATGGACCCTGCCAGAGATGTGGGCGGCGACTTCTATGATTTCTTTATGACAGATGAGGATCATCTGTGCATAGTCATAGCGGATGTGAGCGGTAAGGGTATACCGGCAGCACTGTTCATGATGATCTCCAAGGTCATACTTCAGAGCAATGCAACCATGGGGGTATCCGCAGCCGAGATCCTTGAGAGGACCAATAACGCACTGTGTTCGGATAACCGGTCCGATATGTTTGTGACGATATGGATCGGTATACTGAATATCAGAACGGGAGTGATCACAGCAGCCAACGCCGGACATGAATACCCCGCGCTGATGCAGGATGGCAGGTTCTCACTGCTCAAGGATAAGCACGGGCTTGTCATCGGCGGCTACGAAGGAATGAAATATACCGAATATGAGATACACTTAAACCCCGGAGACAAGCTTTTCCTGTATACCGACGGAGTTCCGGAAGCAACATCTTCGAATGATGATATGTTCGGGACAGACCGTATGATCGATGCTCTTAATATGGATCCCGGTGCCGATTGCGAGCAGATACTTAAGAATGTCAGACAGTCTGTGGATGCTTTTGTGCAGGATGCCGAGCAGTTCGACGATCTGACAATGCTGTGCCTGGAGTATCACGGAGCACAGACAGAACACTGAGGTACCCTGTATGAACAGTATTCTCATAGCGACCATAATCGTTCTGGATGTGGCACTTATACTTCAGCTGCTGCAAATGACATTTGCAGTATGGGCAGATCCTTATATCAGCGGTCACGAGAGATCGTTCATGCTGATCGTGTGCGTGCTGGTGCTCATTCTTCTTGCGCAGGGGCAGATGGATTATCTGGTAGGAGAAAATCTTCTGTTTACCGGGATGGATCCGGGGGCGGCCGCGACGGTCGCGACGGCCGTGTCGGTCTGCGGCTATGTGATCCGACCGGTAGTGATCGCAATGTTTGTATATCTGACTGATCCGGATGGCAGAAATATATGGATATATGTACTCAGCGGCATTAATGCGTTGGTTTACATAATCTCAATATTTTACCCTATAGCGATCAGTTTTGACGAAACGGGAAGATTCCACAGAGGGCCGTTGGGATATACCTGCGCTGTGGTCAGTTTTCTCTTCCTGGGGCATCTGATCATATTGGCGATACGATCCTATACCAGGAACAGACGTATCGACATGATCATCCCGATATTCGCATCAGCGGTGATAATAGGTGCGACGATCGTTGATATGCTCATGACGCATGATCTTCCGGTCAGCTTCCTGATGGCGGCAATCGTGTGTGGCTGCGTATCTTATTATCTGTGGCTGCATCTTAAGTTTGCCAAGGAACATGAGACTTCATTGCTGGCCGAGTCGCGCATACGTATCATGATGTCCCAGATACAGCCGCATTTCCTGTACAATACGCTGGCGTCCATACAGGCACTTTGTGCCAAGGATCCGCCGAAAGCGGCACATACCGTTGAGATCTTTGCAAACTATCTGAGGCAGAATCTGGACTCGCTCGGTGAGAGCGAACTCATCCCCCTCAAAAAGGAACTGGAGCATACCAGGATCTATACGGAGATAGAACTTCTGATGTTTCCGGAGATACTCATCAATTATCAGATTAACGATCAGAACTTCATGCTGCCTGCCCTGACGATACAGCCTCTGGTAGAGAATTCGATCCGGCACGGTGTACGCGGTATCAAAGATCCCTCTATCTATATCACGACACGCAGAGATTCCGAGGAGCATATGATAGAGATACGTGATAACGGCAGGGGATTTGATACAACGGATGAGAGCAGGATGAGCGGCAGGCATATCGGTATAAGCAATGTCCGGGAGAGAGTGGAGAAGATGTGCGGAGGACGGGTTGATGTGGAGAGCAGTCCCGGAAAGGGATGCACAGTGACCATTCATATCCCCGTGAAAAGGGAAACATGAAATAAAAACCGAAAGACTCACCGGCTGTGTGACAGTTGTGTGATACATGCCGGCCTATAGTATATACAACAACGCGAAAAAGAAGAGATTGACAAAGCAAAAGACGGAGAAGGAAGAATGAGAGTCAGAATGATAACCCCGAAAACGATAGACAAGTTTCAGTACCTGATAGCACCCGAGGTGTATGCCGATATGGAAGCCGGCTTACCCGTGACCGCCATCGGTCTGGCCGATGATAAGACTCCCGTAGGTGCCGTAGCCGGTGTGATGGAGAACGAGCATGTATTCTCTGTCAGATCTCTGTATGTGGCACCCGATCACAGGAGGCAGGGAGGAGCGACGATGCTCATCTCGGCGCTGGAACGTCTGCTTGATACGCGGGATGCACTGGCCTGTATATCATTTCTGGAGGATGATACGGAAGATTCGCGTGCCCTTATTGCATTTGTAGAAAGCAGGGACTGCGTTCTCGAGAACGGACTTGAGAGGCTCTATCGCGGAACGGTCGGAAGCTTCGTTGAGTCCGGACTTTTTTCCAAAGGGTTCAAGAGCAGGGACATACACAGTCTTGCCGATGTTGACAAACCCATGATCACCACCATCGGCAAAAGGATCCGTGTGACCTTTAAGGAACTTGGAGACAAGTATCTGAGCTCGTTTAAGAATGACAGACGCCTGTCTTTTGCAGCCCTGAAAAAAGAAGATCTGCAGGGAGTACTTTTGACAGGATACATGCCGGTCTGTCCCGATGAACCGCTGGTAGTCATGACATCCAATCAGGACCCGCATATCATCGGCGGGCTGCTCAGTACGTTTTTTAACTCATGCCGGGCTAAGTTCGGAGACACTACATATCTCAGATTCCCCGTGGCTGATGACAGATTCGACCGCATGATGGGACACATAGACGGCGTTAATAACATTCAGCACAATTATCTGTTTTGATCTGTCTGCCGGATGAGCGGACAAGGAGGAAAGTATGGACGGTAAAAGCATATTCGAACAGGATCTTCTTAAGAAAGAAGTAAAAATGAACGAGGGGATCCTGAACGTAGATAAAAAGGACGATATGATCGGGCGTAATTCCTTCATGGATATCTCCGCGATCGATATGAAGGATGTCCGGGATCAGGATGACAGTTTCTCTGATGATATGCTCATCAAAGACAATAAGGAGCTGGTAAAGACAGGAAAGCTGCTCATTAAGGAATTTGATGAAAAAGAGATCATAATGGGTGAGAGACTGTCTGTCGAAAGCTTTAAGGACGGTCCGCTGGTCGCTGCTGCGACCAGACGAAGAAGATACGGTGAATACCCCAGGTTGAAGGGAGAGGGACAGGTACCGGCAGGTGATCTGCTTGGAAGAAATACATCCAAAGTGGTAAAGAGAGGCGGATTCGGCGGTGAAATGATCGCCAAGGGGCAGGAGTTCGTCAGAAGGATCACAAGCTGGGCTACCGCCGGTGACATACAGGATGAGATCCGGGGAGATTTTCTGCAGCAGTACGGTGCATCCGATATAATCGACTGTCTCTATGTGGACGGCATGCCTATCAGGGAGTTCGTGGCGGATAAATACGCATACAACGGGTCAGATGATAAGACTCAGGAACGGGATATCCTGAGCGCATATGCCGCCATGATCGCTTCGAGACGGAATCATCCCATAACTCTGGTACGTCCCATGCTCATAAACGGTGTTGCTGATATTGATATCAGAAATGTCGGCGTTGATATGCGTATAGAAGGACGCAAAATGAGCCGCAGACAGCAGACTGATGCTATCCGGTACGGTATGGAGGGAGACAGATACCGCGAGTACTGCGAGACGGCATTCCGCTCCGAGATGAGAGCAAAGGCAGGCGAAGCTCTGCGTACCGTAAAAGGCAAAACAGTAAGCGGGTTAAGTAAACTTGCGGAACTTAACCGTAATCTGAACGCAGCGGGCAAGGGTAAACACAGTAACTATGACGAGTTTGTGATGGCCTTCAACAGATATTTTAATATTCTTCAGGATATAGGCAGGGATCCCGATCATATGGAGATCAACCGCGAAGAACTGCACATGATCTATGATCTGAACACAACCGTTCTTAATGCGGCTCATTCTTATCTGAAGGGTAAGAAGATGAATCTGCCCAGACACCATGCGGTCAAGGACATCAGTGATCTGGTATCGGCTCAATCCGGCACAATGTGGGGCCTGATCAGAGGTAAAAAACTGAACGACGCTAACCCAACCGTAAACCTTAAGGAACTTCTGGATCCCGAAAAGGAAGGGTTTACGCTCGTGGGATTGTCGGATGAGATAGAAGATTATTCCATGGATCAGACCATTAACGGAAGCAATAACATTGAGTATGTAAAAGTCGATGACGAGATGGAACTTGCGCTCGACCAGAAGAAGGCTATCCGGATACACAATACCATATTCAGTGACGATACCACTTTGAAAGCATATCAGAAGCTGGTTAACGGTCATAATAATGACAATATGGATGTCTCATCCAGAATGGTCCTGGCCGGCTCGTTCCTTAAGTCTGCTGCCAATACTCTGTACAATGATGAAAGATTCAAAAAAGAGATCGATAACAGATACTCTTATGCTACGGACAATAAACAGTATCTCCTGTGCATGGTGGCCAGAGAACAGCTGACCAAGGTTCTCACCGCTGATTTCAGAAATTACCCCGAACTGCGTGATGCCATGGAGAGTTGGAATGAAGAGGTAGTAGCGCAGGAAGCGGATTACATGACATATAAGAGCAATGTTCTCGGAGATAAGGTTACAGCCGAGGAGTTCAAGAAGTACGGAGGATCAGTGCGTCACAGATATGTGACACCCGCCGAGGCGAATGAAGCGATCGCTTCCTCCAAGAATTACCTCTGTGTCAAGAAGGTTGAGGGCAAAAAGGGAATGTACGAGCTTCGTCCATCCATGCCCGAATATGCTACACTTAACTTAAGCCAGCCGCTCGAGAAACCCATCCCTCTTCGTAAGACATTCAAGGCCGTCTATAAGACGATAGCCAATATCATAATGGACGAAAAGGGCAATATCAAAAACAACATAGGCCTGGTGAACGGCGAATCGGTCACCAGACGTATAGATGAGATGCTGATGGCTCTCCCGGAAACGAAAGCCGATCTGAAAAGGGCCAGAGAGTGTGCCGAACTCATCATCCGTCCGGCCATGGAAAAGATGCTTGCTGCGGACTATAAGCGCCGGGGAACCAAAAACGCAACGTCCAGAGCAAGAGCAGATGCCGAACAGATATGCCGTGATTTCATTACACTTGTGCAGGGTAACCGCGGGCCGCTGGTGAGTTCTTTTGATGCTACGTTCCATGATTTCAGACTCATGATGGATATGATCGCGAAGACCTCGGCGGATGATCTGATGAAAGAGCCCCGGATTCGTGATTATAAGATAGACGGCGTGGCTCCGACCCGTGCCGAAGTTGAGGAAGCATATAACGAAGTGAAAAAGGAATATGCCAGTGCCAGAGAAGACTTCCTGAAGCTCAGGAACATGGACCTGGATGATGAAGAAGTACCCTGCATGAGTTCCTGTAATGAGCATTGCCGCGGTACACAGGTACTGATGCTGAGTCATACCGACAACGGTTCATACAACTCTGTCGCTTACAATCTGGCAGACAAGGCCAAGTCAAGTCCTGATGAGATCCTTGATTACATGGTCACCAATATGGAGATGATATTTGCGACAGGTTTCGGAGATGCCCGCGCTGTTCCCAAGCACCGCAAGAGACTGAATGAGCTTAATGAGAGCAAAAAGAAAAACGGACAGCTCACCAAGCAGGAAGTAAACGATCTTAAGACCATATTCCGTAACTATGTCAAGTATGACTACCACAGAGGAGCAAATATGGGACAGGCAGGCAACGCGCAGTATACGAGCGAAACGTTTGCGCTTGAACCCGATCAGGTGATCCAGTCGCCGCTTACATTTAACGCATGTATCGGTAAATACAAGTCGGATCTGGACAAGCAGAATATAGACGATGAAGGCGGATTCATAGAACATGAAGGCATGAAGAAATTCTATGAACATGATACCGGGCTGGAATACTGCAACTCCAGGAAGAAACTGATCAAGGGCATGATGAAGGATGTATTAAAGGTTAAGGTCAGCAAGATCCGTGATCAGTATTGATGCTGTCGTGAGGCGTCATATCCCGCGAGGAGGGGATGATAATGTCCAAAGGCGATCTGGAACTTGAAAAAAAGAAAAAACCCGTGGAGATCAAGGTCACGCGTGATGCGGAGGATGTGGTAAAGGGACCGAATGTCGCTTTCATGATAGAACGTCCGCCCGAACTTAATGTCTTTTCCGAACAGGAAACAACGAAGGTGATGGAGAATCCGCTGGTCAGACGTGAGATCGAGCGCCGGAAACAGGGATCCTGATCTGAAGGGGGACATACTGGTAGCTGTCACGGGAGATCGGGTCGCTCTGACAGATATAAGGATTCATTGAGCATACAGGGATACGGATGAAGGCAATATGTGTGGATGATGCTGCACTTATACTGGACCATACGATGTCGCAGCTTAAGCAGATCAAAGTGATCAATGAAGTTCAGGGATTCACCAATCCGCTGGACGCGCTGGAATACGCACGCAACAATCCTTTGGATATAGCGCTGCTCGATATAGACATGCCGGAGATGAACGGAATAGCTTTGGCTGCAAAACTCAAGAATGTTCAACCTTCATGCGCCGTCATATTTCTGACGGCATATGCGGAATATGCGGTTGAGGCTTTTGCACTTCATGCATCCGGATATCTGATGAAGCCGGTCAGCATAGAGCGACTCGCCGAAGAGATCGAGTACAGCGTTGCGGGTGCGCGCACACTGCCGTCTGCCCATATTACGGTCAGGACTTTCGGTAACTTTGACATCATGGTGGACGGCGAGACCGTGTCTTTCGGACGGTCCAAGGCGAAAGAACTCCTTGCTTATCTGGTGGACAGGAACGGCGCGAGCATTAAGCGTGTGGAGGCATTTTCGGTACTGTGGGAAGACGGTGAGTACGACTACTCGATGCAGAAACAGCTTGATGTGATCATCAGGAGCCTGCGTTCCACTCTGAAGGATCACGGTATCGGCGATATATTCGAACTCAAGAAATCCACCATGCGTATACGCCCCGAGCTGATCGACTGTGATCTGTACAGATTCCTGGCCGGAGATACCAATGCGGTCAGCACCTACAGAGGCGAGTATATGAATCAGTATTCCTGGGCTACGCTGGGTGAGGCTGACTTAAGCAGGCGGTTCAATGAACTGATGGACGGATAAACTTAAGCGGATCGTCCCGGATCGAAGATGACTGTGTGATACTTCTGTGATAAAAGATCCGTTAACATATGTGAAGTAATATAGGTACTGTGTTTGGCGACAAGGAGGCAAATCATGGGTAGAGAGCAAGAAGAACAGTTAAAGAAGAAAAAACAGGTAGAGCTTCAGGTGGAGCAGCCCACCTATGAAGAAATCCAGAATCCGGCATGGATGATGGTGGACAAAGCGACATTTACTTCCGAGGGAACCGGTAAGAATGCCGCTTCTTATGCTGAATATAACAAATACGACATTAAGCAGCTTCGTGATGAGCTTGCCAATGATACAGGTTCTAAATCCGATACATTCATGAATATGTATAACTCCGTGAATGACCTTATCACGCTGGCTACAACGGGCGGCCAGTATGAGGTAGAGAATAAGAAGCTTACCGCCGATTTCTTCGAGACATTCTATAATGCCCGAATGCATGTCAGTCATTATCTCTATACCCGTGACGGATTCCACTGGACGGGTAAGGGTGAGCGCAGAATACAGATCGTCAGACGTATCGGAGCCATCCTCGGGAAGCTCAATAACCAGATAGAAGAATACAAGGCCTCTCTGACTCCGGAGAAGGCACGTATGCTGGAGTACAGACAACAGAATCTCTCCCCCGAAGAGATCGAGCAGCGTGAGGAGAATTTCCGCATCAAGCAGGCTACCGAAGAAATGGTAAATATCGTTTCTACGGGAGAGTACGGCCCTAAGATGGGTGAAAAGGAACGTACCGAACTGGCCAAGAAATGGATCGTCGGCGGCTATTCAGAGACTATCAGACAGCTCCTCGACGGCTCGACAATGGATGAACTCAAGAATAAAGATGACTTCATCGCCTTCATAGAGGATCATAATAACCGCATGCTGGCGAACAGGATGACCGTAAGCCTGCTGGTTGATAAGAAGAGCAAACTGACATCGAATACCCCCTGGGTCCGTAACTCTCTCATGCAGTATGTCATAGCGGGTCTGGGCGAAGATGCGATGTTTACGCTTAAGCCTCAGGAGATCGCGGATAAAGCGCTGACTCTGATGGATGACTATGCGAATACGAATAAGGATTATATAGAGCGGACATCCAGGAGAGCGAAGAAGTTCTCCAAAGAACTGCATATCCCGCTGGATATATCGGAACTGTATGAGTATCCGATCATGAAACAGCTCATAGACGAATCCGATGATGACGAGTTCGATGAACGTATAGCCAACCTCAAGGAGAGGCAGATGGGGACCGACGAGCTGCTCAGGCAGCAGCTGGAGACCAGGTTCTCTGTGGCTACGAGAGACGCGATCGCCGCCAAGCTTATCAGAAATCTGGGAGCTCTGAGAATATTCGGTACCGAAACACAGATCACGGACCAGTGTGACCGTTTCTTCTCCATGATACGTTATATTGCACCTCTTGAATATCATATCGAGAATGCGATCCTCAATACCATGAAAGGTCTGAAACTTGACTTATCATGCAGGGATCATTTCGTTAAGACAGTCTCCGGTGGTGATCCGAAGAACTATCTGGAGAAATATCTGGCAGGAACCGATGCCATCAAGAAGTATGCCAAGAACTCCGAAGCCAACACCAAAACATTCCTGAAAAAGGCGGATGACAAGTCCACCATGCTGACTCAGGAGCAGTGGGAGGTTCTCGAGAAACTCAGATCCAAATGCGGTGAATACGACAGCAAGATATTTACCGAAATGGTCACCAACACCATGTCTGCCCAGATGACGGGAGACAAGATGTCCCGTCGTGAGTTCTTGAGCAAGCGTGATTTCAAGGACGCTCAGAAGGCCCCTGCGATTCTTCGTAAGGTTAAGGCCGAGAAGAAGATCATAGACAGCATGCAGGGTACGATGGAGAACAGGTTTATGTTCCATCTCTTCGGCGGATCGCTGGATGCCAGCATGCCTTACAGGAAACTTGATGCCGTCTATAAAGGCAGGGATAAGCAGCTGAAAGTTGCTGAAGAGAGAGAAGCCAGGCGTCTGGAAGAACGTACGGCAGAACTTAAGAATGCCCTCAGAACACATGGCTTAAGTGTGCCTGAGATGAAGGTGGTCATAGAGCGTTTCAAACTCATGATGATGGGATTACATGACATCGATGATGATATGAATGATGATGTCAAATTCCGCTTCAGGAGGATCAATCTGGAGCGATACGGAGTCAATGACTGGAGTGAGGCCCTGTCTGCGATCGAGGCATATGCCGAGAGATTCAAGGACGGCGGGGAGCCCGAGGAAGCACGGATCGCCAGAGAGAGATTCAATGATCGCCTCGATCAGGTTGGTAAGCTGTATAACTCCAAGTATAAGTCCATAGCCGATCTTCTCGTGGGAGTACCTGAGGTACGCCTCATCCTGATGAGCGATGATGAATCGAAGTTTGATAAGTTCCTTAATGAGGAACTTGAGGAGAAATTCGGCGCACTTGCGGAAGCCATGAATGAGGAGCAGTATTCCGTACCCGAGGCAATCCGTAAGTCGTATGCATATTCTTATCTGAGAGAGATCTATCAGGGAGCGATATCCGGTAACGCCGAGTATTTCTCTGATCAGCTTAAAGGCTACTCGGCCAAGGTCCTGAAGGTAAGACCCGACGGATTAAACTCAGCTGCGGATAATATCAAAGCGGCAGAGAAGGTCGTGGACAAGGAACTGTCCAAAGCAGGCATTAAGGGCGGACTCGCAGTCAACTTAAAGCTCGCCGTGGTAGCTTCCATCTATGAAATGGCAAAGGATCCTGATGGAATGCTCAAACTGTTTGATGCCAAGGTGGTCAAGCAGTATGCAAAGGAGCAGCTTGAGATCATTCGTTCCAAGGTTAAGGAAGATGAACTCAAGGATGATGAAACGATAAAAAGGATCCTCGATGACGGTGACTCGTTCTATAACATCCAGCCTGATGTCGCAGAGCACGAGAAGATAGAGAAGATCCAGAAAGAGAAGAACAGGGGACGTGTTTCCAGAAGCAATTATCTGGGGATCGATAAGGCTGTCATAACCAGCGTACGTACCGGCAAGTCTCTGATCAGAGTCAAGGCCAGAGGTGATAAGTCCGTATCTCTCGACACTGCGCTTGCGGATAAGATGCGCGGGCTGATCAAAGAGTACTGCGGTGATCTTCAGCTTCCTCAGGTGCTCGAGGATGCGCTGGTGGAAGAAGGCGCATCCCAGAATGTAAAAGAGCGTCTGACAGGGACCAGATGGTGGTCGGGCACTCTGTATAAGCATGCCTTCTCTATGGCGAAGATGTATGACTTCCTGAGGCAGGAGAAAAAAGACGATCCTGCGATGAGTGAAGAAGAAGCTCAGATGTTCATAGTCAAAAACTACAGCTCAAAGACGGGCAGGAAACTCTTCGAAAATGCCAAAGGACCTGATGTGGCAGAACTGCGTACCACTTCGGATTATAAGAAGTTCAGAGAGGATTATAAGAAGCTCCGTGCATTTGAGAGTATTGAAATTGATGAGCCTTCTCTGGAGAGAGAACGCATGGAGATCGCATCCGATCTGCGTACGATCTTTATGACCGGTGTGGGCTCCAGGAGTGAGGATCTCGGTGAGCTGCTTGACAGAGCCACGAAGTATATCAAATATTCCGCACAGGCAGCGGAATGCATTAGAAAGAGAGTTGAGAGGCAACATAAGGGTGACGGTCTGTCCGAGCTCTATATAGACAGACAGGTGGATGCCCTCAGAGAGTACTACATGAATACGATCATCGGTGAGATCGCCTCCGGTGACAAGTTCGTAGCCAAAGACTGGAATGAAGCCGTAACCGAATTCTATTCTGACAAGACCAACCGTGAACATATAGAATTCTCAAAGAACTCCATATCCAGCGAGGAGTATAAAAAGGCTTCACAGAACCGTGTGGGAACGAAGATATCCGAAAAGGATATATCCGAAACCATAAAGCATGGGGAACTGCTGTTTAACGGCAGACTGAATAAGTATGAGAAACTTGATGAAGACCAGAAGAAGCTGTTCATTATCGCGCTGATGATGATGGATAAGGGTGCGATAGGCATGGGTACCTCAGGTACCGCATCACTGCTTGCACCTAAGGATGCCAAAGCAAAAGAGAATTCCCAGCTCACCATGCAGATCCACAATTACGTGGCGGGCGGAATTCTTGATGTACATGTCGACTACAGGGAAGCTCTGTATAAGCTGATCAATTACGGCAAGAACAACATCCTCGATCCCGAGGGCTTCACCTTCTCAGTAACGGCATATAATAAGGCAATGCAGTTCGCCCAGGCTATATCTGCCAAGAGACTCCGCTACGGCGAGAGGGATATGGACCGACTGGCGAACGGATATACATCCATAAATGCGGCTTACGTGAATTACGGCAAGAACAACCAGCAGATCGTGGATTCTCTGCCCGCCAATGACATGACGATAGACAATGTCAGAAAGAAACTGCTCTCGTTTGCCGACGGCGATATCGTATCACGCAAAGATATTGCCAAGAAAATGCTGAAAGCCGGTGTCGGCTACATAAATCAGTACAGGGCCGTGGACCGCATACTTGCTCAGAATCAGCGGATGGCAAAGATCAAGAAGCGCCTGAACAAACTGTCGGATACCGATCTTAAAGTGTTCACCAGACTTATGCAGGAGAGAACCATCTTCGATACGAGCAGTGTGGATGACGGTACCGGTGTAAAGAAAGTCATCGATCAGGAAAAGAGGGATGCGCTTGTTGAGGCTCTTTCTTCGGATACGAAGATCAGATCGGAAGTTCTGGAAGGCTTCGATGATCCCGAAAGCTGCAAGCAGGCACTTACCACTGCACTGAGCTTCAAACTCAGGGATGATCTGGTACTCAAGGGTAAGACACTCACCAAGGGCTGCTTTGACAGTGAGTCATTCAACCGCCGGACACTTGTCGACTGGACTCTTGTAGAGCAGGCTCTGGACCTGATGGATTCGATCGCCGAGAAGAAGCTGGCGGCACATGCAATGAGTCATGCTGTTGACTATATCGCATTCTCGGGCAATAAGGCAGCTGTCGATGAGTATGTCAAGCTCCGTGATAAATACAGTAAAGAGAAGGATAAATTCAAGCAGGATAACTTCGAGCAGCTGATCAAAGAGCAGGCCGAAAAGGACGACAGTGAAGATATAACACGTGCCATATCCGGATATCATGCACTGACCGCCCAGGAGAAAAATCTGTTCTTCAAGGTTCTGGCCAGACGTGATTTCCTCGATATATCCAGGATCAATTACAAGAGCAGCTATATGGGCTGGGCTGAGAGAGAGTTTGCCAACAAGGCAGGCAGAGATGCTCTTATAGATGAGTATATCGATTCAAGTCTTGAGGGTAATATCGGTATACAGCTGGATGACCAGGCATATTATAATGCCATGGCAACCCTGTTCACCACTCAGGTAAGCGACCGCACGAACTTCTCCAAGAACAACGATCTGACCAAGATATTTGCCAATGAGCGTCAGTTGTTCAGAGGCAGAGCCACTGCCGTAGACTGGAAGCTGTTCAAGCGTGCTCTTCAGTTCGTCAACCGTGCATCCGAGGAACTCGAGTTTGCCGAGGGTAATGCACAGCTCTATCGCGGTGCCGGCGAACTCAGTAAGAACGGTCATATCAACATGAATTACTCGTTCCTCAGGAAGAATATCCACCGCACGGGTAACCATTGGGCCAGGACCATAACACGTATATTTGCCAAAACGGGCAAGGATATCATCGGCGGTTACAAGATCACCGGAGATGTTACACTGGATAAGATCATCAATATCGCCGGTGATGCTGCCAACACCGTTGATGATATAGCTAAATTCATGTTCAATAAGGACGGCCTGGTATGCAAGGGAAGTGCCTGGCTTAAGAGAAACGTGGGTGATCTTAAGGGTAAGTACAAGAAACTTGGCGAGAATCCGACTGAGTATAACATATCAGAGCTTGGTGTTAAGCAAAAAGAGAAGACCGCCGAGGAAAAAGCCAAGGAGCGCGAAGAGGAGGCCCAGAGGCGGGCGCAGCTTGATTACGTGGATCATCTGAAGGAGGGCATGGACAACATCATAGCCCAGGCCAAGAGCGCGGAAGCTGCATTCAAGGAAGTGGCCGACTACTTAAAGACAAATGTGGTTGCCAATTCCGCAGAATGCCGATAATCTGGTAGTACAGGAAACAAAGAATGCCCCTGTTGACAACTCCTACGGTGACTGGCGTGATAAGGCCAAGAAGGTAGAGAAGACCGGATCGGATGTAGCAAAGATCGGCAGTGATGTATATGATATTGCCAAATCCCTTCCGCTTGTCGGCGACGGATTAAAGGATATAGAGACTCTGATCAAGAACTCTACCCAGAAGATAGCATACAAGTTCTTAAATGATGCACTGATACATAACACGATCGATCTGACACCCAAGACGGATGCAGACGGTAACACTGTCGAGCCTGATGAACTCGCACTGTATAAGCAGAATGCCGAGAACTATGCAAAGGAGACATTCACTTCAATCCTGAATGCAACGATCGGCGAGGAGAATGCACAGAAACTGCTGGAAAAGGAGCAGTATCTGTTCAGCATCAAGAATACAGTCACTGAGACCATGTCATCTGTTATTACCGGTATCGGTTATGTAAAGAGATGTGCCGATCATGCCAAAAATATCGCACTGTGTGCCGAGAATATCGGTGCCATTAAGCTGGGATCCAAGAACGCTGCCAAGATGCGTGCGGAGGATGAAGCTAAGCTCAGCAAGGCTGCACAGGATAGACTGAGCCCCGAGCAGGCTGCGATCGTGGAGAAGATAGTATCCAAGCACCGCGCACTCAAGGGCGTGGCAGAGGATGTAGTGACAGCTGTCCAGGCGTTCAATATATCCGAGGACGTGATCAATATGGCGATCGATGCGGCTACCACGGCCGGAGCCAAGCTGGGTGTAGGATCCGAAGCCATAGCCAAGGCTGTCAAGGGCGGTCTCGAGTTCGTCATGTATGCTGCCAGACTTGCAACTGACAGAGTGGCACTCAATGATTACTTCAAGGAAACCGTAGCAGGCAAGGCTGTGGTTGATAAGATCATGAAGGGCTTCGACAAGACAGGCAGCAAGTCGCTCAAGAATGCGAGCAAGCTCAATCTGGTTGACATAATCTCGGATGCGAAGGGATATGAGCACACCAGTGAACTGATCGAATACACCGGTATGACTGTAGCTCAGTCCATAGTGTTCTCTGCAAGTAACTATAATCCTCTCGCTGAGACCAGACTGATGGCGATCACCGTCATGAATGTACTGGGACTGGAGAAGGAGATAGGAGATACTTCAGCGGCTACGGTTGAGAAAGTCTTCAAGGGATTTAAGATGTCACGATGACGTGACGAAATGTTCCAGGACAAGTGAAGGAGGAGATTATTCTGAAAAAAAGAATGTTTGGAAAGGCTGTAACAGTAATTACAGCTATGGCGATGTCAGGCGTGCTCCTGGCAGGGTGCGGCAGCAGGGAAACCGGAGAAAAACTGCCGGATGCACCGTATTTCACCAAGGGTGTATACGCCAACTATTCGGAGGAACTTGAGAATCCGGATATGACCTACTTCTATGTGTTTAACAGCGATACCTACGGATATACGGCAGACGGCGCCAATAACGGTATAGGTGTGCCGTTTGATGTGGTCAGTCAGGCCGACGGCCGGGTGACTTTAAGCTTCGGAGGAGCGGACGAGTCTTCGGAGGATACTCTCATCATCACGTCCGTAGATGACACCGGCGCCGTACACGGATACTTCGAGGATGTCCCTGAGAGACCGATGGTTTTCGAACTTCTGTCCGGAGCGGATGCCGATACATTCAGCGCCGAGAACTACGTGAACGGACCTGAGGAAAGCGTATATCATGATGCCAACGGATGGAGTGTAAGATATAATGCAGATCTCTTTGAGGTTACTTCCAAAGGCCCCGAAACATTCATCGTATATACCGGCGAATCAGCCGGCACGAATATGATCACCGTGACATATACCGTGGAGAGCGGCGCTGAGGAAGCTATAAAGAAACTCGGCGAGAGCTGGGGAGATGCGACCACTTATACCGAGGGCCCTTTTCCCGGTGCCGAGGATGTGACGGGATACTGGGCTGTTCTCCCTCCGGCGGAGGAAGGATCCGGACTGTATGAGACAGCCATGGCCAGAGACTATATGGACGGAGCGCTTATTTTCGATCTTACGGGACATATGTCCGGAGATGAGGCACTCGATATGGCTGTTTCCGATTCAATGGCAGCCGTGATCGATTCTCTTACATGGGATTAAAGTGACACTTTTGTGACAGTTACCCGAATATAGTATGAGCATAAACGAAACCAAAGTATACGGAGGAAAATACAATGGCAAAGAAAGCAGCGGAAACCAATCCTATCATCGAACTCAGTAAGGCTCTGCAGGAAATGATGACGGAACTCTTCGGAGAGTGTACGGAGAATGACGGAGTGTTGCGTGCATATGCAGAGCATATGGGCGTGTCCGATTCGACGGCCATCCTGGATGTGATGCTGGAAGGCGGACTCAGAGAAGAGGCTCCGTACGGTGTGCTCCACTTCCATACCACACTTGCCGAGAACATTCCGGAGGAATCACTTGCGGATCTGCTGATCTCACTCAACAATCTCAATCATGTGATCAATGCCGGGGCTTTTCCGGGATTCGGTGCATTCGCGTACTACGATCCGCTGCAGCAGGTATATCTGTCATACCGCATGCCGGTCAACTTAAATCAGATCGAAGCGGAGTATGACAATATCAGATACTATCTCGGATGCCTGTACGATCAGATGGACCTCTTCATGGACTTTGTGATGTTCTCGATCGTCAATCCCGGCGGAATGAGCATCGCGGATTACATGAACTATCTGGATGAGATATCGGATCTGGATAATCTGGAGGAGAGACTGGCCGTATTCGAGAGCGAGTTCGAGGAGATGGCACGTGAAGCAGGATTGGATCCCGATGAGATAGAGGAGTCGGACGGAGAGGGCGAGGACGCCTGACCGGAAACTTTTGAAGATTTCTAATTGATTAAGAGGTGTAGATATGGATGGCAATGGCATGCAATTCAAACACACATACATGACCAAGGACAAGATGAAAAAGGCCGGAGAAGGTGCTTTTTCATCCCAGTTCAGGTCTTATATAGCTGACGGTGAGAGCGCCCTGAAGGATAAGATCCACGGTGGCGTGAGCCGTGAGGATGTCATGAAGGATGTGCGTCGAAGTCTGCGACAGGAGATGAAACGCGCCAATGACAGATCGAACGCGGCAGCCATTCGGATGCAGGCAGAGCACAGGCAGCTCAGGGAGCAGATGCAGGATGCGCTGATGACGGCGAAGGAAGCCACCAGACAGCGTAAGCTTCTTGATGCACAGATGCTGGCAGAGAAGAGCAAACAGTCCAACAGCGAGGCTGAGAATTCGGAGACCGAGCTGAACGAGATGCTCGAACGTCAGCAGCAGGAACTGACTGATAATACCGACGGACTTATGGGTGAAGAATATAACAGAAAGTTCGAGGATATGCAGATGATCAGCCGGCTGAAAGATCAGGCGACTCAGAATAAGACTGTACGGCATCATAAAAACTTCTTTTCACTTTTCCGCGCATGGGGAAAGGCTATAGCCAGAACCGATCTTGAAGAGGAAATGACGGCTCAGGATCAGATCATTGAAGAGAAAAAGCAGATCCTGAGAACCAAGACACAGGAATGGAATGAGAAGCGTAAGAGATATGCCGACGAATCATTCCGTAAGTTCTATAACGATTTTGACGGCGCTGCAGGCAGATACAGGATGCTCAACAGAAGGGGCACGGATGTCATGGCTCCCGTCAAGGATGTCAAAGAATATGTCGGCATATTCGATATCGTCAAACTGGAGGATACTCTGGCCAGGCTTCAGGATAATCCCTATCTGGACGCTCAGGTTCAGATCCGCAATAAAAAGGACAATCGCAGCAACGCCGAAGAGGATCTGATCAAAGCTCATACCAGGATGACCATGCTGGGTGAAGTCAATGAGGCGGGAATGGCTGTCAGATATAAGCTAAATTCCGACTTCAGCGGATATGAGGCCAGGAGGCAGCTTGACCGTAATAATGAGCTCACTGTCATCAACGAGTACAGCGATGCATACCGGAAGCAGGTATATGACGCCGACAGACTGCAGCTTGCAGTGGACGAGAAGGACGCAACCGGTCAGAAGTTCATCAACTCCGAAGATAATGTTGAGATCATACAGGCCAAGCAGAAGAAGTGGTTTGGCGCAAAGACCGTAAACGGTGTCTTCTTAAACGGCGAATTTGTCTCTGCCGACCGTAAGGTGATCGAGAATTCAAAAGATGCCAAGGCAACAGGCACGATTACCAGCTGGAAAAAGCTGGCCGAGAAAGAGAAGGTCAGACGCGCCGTCTTAAAGGCGAGCATCTTCCGCCAGATCAACTCAAAGACCATACAGCATGCCATGGGATACGGAGCTGGCGCGGCTGCCGGTGCTACCAAGGTAAAGGATTCCATGATCACATCTTTATCCAAGGCTATCCTGAGCGAAGAAGGGCTGGCGGAATGGACGGACAAAGCTGAGGTCGAGGATGATGTAAATGCTGCAGTGGGCGAGTTCTTTGAACAGCTGGAAAAAGGAGAGGTAAGCAAGAAGAGGACCAAAGAAAACGACAGGGAAAAAGCAGACCGTCTCCTTAAGGCGCAAAAGAAGGTTGTCAGTGACAGGATATTCAGTGATAAATACGAAAAGGATCTGTTCGATAAGGCTAAGGCCGTAAAAGAGAGCCGTGATCCGGCGAACGGCGGCCCGGTAGAGCCCGAGCTCCCGGATACGGTCATGGCCAAGTGGGAGAGGATCCTCACAGGCGATGATGAGGAAGCGAAAGCCAAGATACCCACAGCTGTCAAGACTAAGGTTGCTTATGACGTGCTGCGTCAGGAGTATGCCATAGATCAGGGTGCGATGAATTCCCTGGAGGATACCGCTTCCCGGACAGGCAAGGTCATCGCAGCGGTGCGGGATGATAATAAGGCTCTGGCAGATCTCTCGCTGTTGCTCTTGAGCGAGGATACCAATCCCGATTACTGGATGATGGCCAGGACCATATGCTCGAGGATGATCATGACCGGCTTTGAGAAGAAATGGGAGAAAACATTTGATTCCAGATACAATCGCGCACTGGCCAAGGGAAGAGCAGAGAGCGGACAGATGATGCGTATAGCGCTGATCGACGAGCTGAACGCCAACCGTTCGCACTGGGATCCGGAAAACGTGCTGAACGCACTCATGCCTACCAGATGGAAGCAGTTCTCCGAAGATGTTCAGGGCAAGAGGGGCATAGGCGCAATATTCGCCCAGAAATTTACCGACGGTTCGTTACTCAGTTTTGCCAATGACATGTTCACTTCGTTTGTGGACAGCGCCGATGCATTTGAGTTTTTTGGCAAGGATACCGTTACCAACCTGCAGCTGGCAAATACGTATTCGGCGACTCTGACCAGCGCCATGAACATGGGAGCTATCACGGAAGCCGGTGCGTACGCCATCAGCGATATCATCGAACTGAAAAAAGAGGACGGAGACCGCGATGAAGCCGATTCCAGAAGGTACAGTACCTCGCTGGCCTTTGCCATGCTGAACAATCTGCTGAAGATCATTAAGACCTGTAAAAAATTCATGAAGGACAAGCGTAAAGATGCCGAAAAAAAGGCCAAAAAGGATCCCGCCTATGATCCCAAGGCAGAGCTTGAGTATACCGAGAACGCTTACTATAAGATGATAATTTCGGCTTCGTATACGGCTATCGGCATCGGTACTGCCATAACCAAGTATCTGGGCCCCGGAGCCAAGAGAGTCAAGGCCGGATTCGGTATGGTCAAATCCATACTCGGTACCTATGAAGATGCAATAGCTATCCGTATGGCCAATAAGAAGGTCGGGAGGATCAAAGAGACTGAGGGTCAGCTTACGGCTTTGGAGGATAAGGAATACAAGACCGCAGAAGATGAAAAGATGCTGGAAGTGCTGAAGGGTAATTCACAGCTGCAGTACGGCCTGGCGTGTGCAAAGCGTAAGAACCGTGACGAAAGAGCCCTGAAGGTCGTAAGTGTGATATCCAATGCAGGCAAAGCTGTCATCAACGGTATCAAAACATTCTGGCCTACCGGAAGCAAGAGCCTCATAGTAAAGGGCATAGACGCAGTCTGGGGCACTCTCATGACGGGAGCCAAGATGGTGACTGAGATGGTGCGTCACAAACTTGGTGTCAAAGCAAATATCGAGAAGATGCTGGGTAAGGAGTTCAGGAGTACCAGCACAGACGTACTGAACGATGTCCTCCGCCGTGAGGTGGGGATCACATCAAGTGATTATCTGACTGACCTGGCCCGTATTTTCATGTCGATCGACACGCATGTATTTATGCAGGAAGCTGAGACCGACTCCGAGAAGATCGTGGGTACCAAGATAATACAGACCCTGTTTAACAATAAAGAGTACAACGAGAATAATCTGAAGAAAGCAAAAGTGGATAAGATCATGGGCGAACTGGGTGTGAAAGGCAATTTCCGCACCATCCTCAAACATTCACTTGCCGGGAATCCCACCTGATGCAATAAGACAAGGAAGAGAGCATGTCAGACAAATACGATTACGTACGCATTGATGAATCCAACAGATCACAGTATAAAGCCTACCTGCACGATATTATAGCACCGGACAGACTTGACATAGGTATCAATCGGGGAGGGAAGCCATTCGGCGGCATGGTGGTCATGATAGCCGGCAAGACCCTTTCGATCCAGAGCATCAGGATCGCCGATTCACCGGAGCGGTCTGCCGAGATGACACGGATACTCACTTCTATGTCCGGATATGCCGCCAAATTGGGATTGTCGTATGTGGTATGCAGTTATATTGATGATACACCCGGTATTACGGAGCAGATGCTCCGTGATGCCGGTTTTACCGATTTTAAGGAGGATGTTGTCGTATACCGTACGGATGCATATACCCTGGGCAGCCTGCTGAAGGCCGGCCCCGATGCCCAGCTCATAAAAGGCGAAGCGATAAGGGTAATGGAGTCCGGTATCGTGAAGTGCTTTACGGAGATCGACAGTGAGCGGATGGAGCCTCTGAACGGTCTGATGCCCCGTGAGGATCTGTCTTTTATGACAATGGACCGGTGGAGGAGATGCTTAAGCTATGTAGTGATAAGCGAGCTTCCGGACGGAGGACTTTTTCTGGCAGACATGATATGTGTAGACGGCAGGGAGAAGGACATGGCAGGACTTCTGTATATGTCGCTGGGCAAGGTGTTCATGGAGATAGAACCGGATGGAGATTTCTATATCGCTGCAGTCGCCGACAGATATAAGAAGTTTGCGGATTACCTCTTTGCACCCGTCAGACCGTTGATACATTCGCAGAAACTGATGAAAGCCCGCAGGAAAGTATGACGGGCTGAGAACTGTCTTATGGGTGTGACAGTTCTGTGATACATATAAAGTTATTATGACGTTAGAAGACCAAGGAGATTAACTGTAATGGTTCAGACCGGTCAGATCTCAGCTGACAATTTAGACGTATTTATGCCGCTTATCCCCGGCATTCTGCAGGCACAGGCACTGGAAGAAGAAGGGTTTCGCTTCTACGGCATCTCCGTGGACGATGAGGCGGCAGGGATTATAGTCATCAGGGAGCGGGCCGACACCGCAGATATCAGGTTTATGTATCTGCTTCCTGCAAGACGCAGGATGGGGTATATGGATCAGGCTCTGTCTACTGTGCTTTTTGATCTTCACAGAGATGGATTCACACGTGTGATCGTTAACTATGTACCGTCGGAGTATGAGGCGGTAGCGCATATATGTGACAGATTCTCTTTTGTGAAGCATAAGACGGACAGAGCGTTCTTCAGGTTCAGAGCAGCACAGATACGTAAATGTAAGGCGGTCACATATGTTCCTCAGGGCATCATGAAACTCAGGGCACTTCCTGATAGGATCAAACAGGAACTGTATAAAAGGGTAGACACCAGAGGATATGACATAAGTCACATAATTGGAAATTCAGATCTCAGAAATAATGTGGAAGAGCACAGTCTGGTCTATATGGAGGGTGATAAGCCGATGGGGCTCATGCTGGTGCAGGACATGAAGACACTGCCGGCGGGAGACAGATCGGGTGCTTTCGGCATCATCTTCCCTGAAGGGGCATCTGCCGATATTGCGCTCATCTATATAGGATCAACACAGGTCAAGGCACCTCTGTATCTGGTCAGTGCACTTGCGAGAGATATCCTGACCGTATATGAGGAAAACGAATTCATAACCGGATACTTCCCGGAGAGTCATCTGACGAAGCTGCTTGAGGGAACACTTGGGGTACAGGCTATGCGCGAGATGACCGGTGAGTTCATACTGGATAGTTTGGAGAGCTATTATGAGTGATTTCAAAGAGAAACTCAAAACAAGAACAGACAGATTAAAGGTGACGGTGGATGGCATTCTGGGCAACCAGGAAGCTCAGGGAGCCGATGCATTTAAGATGCCTGAAGAGGCCGGATACAGTACCAGGACCAGATCGCGTGAGGTCAAAGCCCAGGAGGAGTTCCGCAGGAAATACAAGGCTAAGCATAAGGCGGCGCTGGACGGCGTAGAGATTGGAGTGCAGGCGCCGGCGGAATATGCTCCTGAGGATGTGGCTTTCCAGGAGCGTAAATACGGATATTTTTCCCATACCAAAAAGCAGAGGATCCGTAACGCAAAGACTCAGAAGAATGCATGGAAGGGCTCACTGGATGAGTTCGAATCCAATGATGAATACGGGTTTGATGTAAAAGATGAGATGACCGAGGATACGCTGGATCTTATGGCCAGCACCAGACGTCTGGCAGCCATCGAGGACAAGAAGAGAGACCTGGTCGATGAAATACTCACAGCCGAGTCATTGAAGGCTCTTAAAGAAAAAGATGTTCATGCGGGTAATGCACTTGAAACATACAAGAACGCCATAATCGATCTGGGACCGTCTATAGAGGTGGTTCCGGACGATCATGAGATCCTGAGCGGTGAACTTCACTTCAGCGAGGAATCTGTTGAGCGTTTCAAGGCATATCTGCGTTTTGTGGCTTCCGATCCCATAGGTGCCATGGAGGCCGCTCTGACGGATTCGCTTCATCAGGTGACAAGTTTCCCCGAAAAAATGCTCGGAGTGCGTGCCATCCCTCAGTCATTTGACCGGCTGATGCAGATCAGGAACCGTTATGTTGCCATCAATGAACTGCGCAAACTGCGCCTGATGCCAAAGGATGTAAAGGATGATAACCCCGTGGGCAAGCTGATGACCAAGCTGTATCCCAGGGTAGATAAAGCTGCGGCGCACGGAGCTCACAAGGATCAGGATCATGATCATGCGCATGATGAGGAAGCCAACTTTGATTTCATCAAGAATATGGAAACGGCGCTTAACTCAGATATGTCCGCATGTCTTTCAAAGGCAGGTATCAGATTCAGGGCAGGATTATTCGGCAGCAAGAGGGAAAAGAACCTCATCGACTCTGACGGTAACGCCGCCAAAAACGGTATTGCCCTGATGAAGAATAAGCAGAAGGCCCTGTCGCAGGACGAAAAGGAAGAAAAAAGACAGCTTAATTCGGAACACTGGGAAAGCCGGGAGAAGGCCGCATATGATGAGGTCAGGAAAAAACTGAGCGAAGAGGAGAAACCCAAGCCTGATGCATACGGGATCCTCAAAGCCGTAAAGAAGATTCAGACCGAAGCCGCCAAAAAGAAGAAGATCAGATACAACACCGCGATGGCCGAAGAACTGGAAAAGCGCATCGCGGATCTGAGTCTGACCATAGATGAATTAAAGAACAGGGTGACATATAGTGCCACTGCTCTGGAACTGGATCAGGTAAAGATGTCACGTGAACTCACCGAACGCATGAGAACGGAGGCTGAGAGGGCACAGTATGACCTCTTCTACCTGGTAGAGAGAGCTCAGGGATATATCAATGCATACGATCATATGCTGAGGGGCTCTGAATTAAACGTTCATGGGTCAGCCATCATGGATGAACTTAAGGCCCAGGAGACAGACGACGGATTTGTAGTGATCAGGGATCAGGTTGATACGAGATACAATACCGACACCCTGAACCGTGTGAACAGCATAGCTCAGCCCGTAGAGAGGAAGAAGCTGACAGCAAAGAACGACCGCGAGACGGCAGAGCAGGTGAAGGCACTGCTGATCGATTTTGAGACCAGAAGCACCGAGCTGATGAGAGAGATCAGAGAGATCAATCCGGCTAAAAAGGTTGCGGTGATAGAAAAGGCGATGGAATTCAGAAAGGATTTCCTCAGTCAGGGTGCTCTGCTCAACAAGGTGACCGCCGGGGGCTGTGTCGGAGCAGTGGCGCTGATCAGATCCATCGAAGATACCCAGACCAGGGATAAGGCTCTGGCTGCTTATCAGAATACTTTGAACAAGACCAATTACATATGCACGTATGTGGATCTGTACAGAACGGAAAACATACAGAGTATGTATACCGACCACAAACTTCCCAAAGAACTGGTACTTATAGGTGAAGAGAAACGCATGAGACCGCAGGATCATGCCGAGAAGGCGAAGACTCTTCAGCAGGTTCTGGATAACTATCAGAGAGAGATCCTGAAGTATGATGCACAGCTTGGCAGAAATGCCGTCAAATTCGATCTGGCGGGTTTAGAGCCCGATGAAGAAGCCGGGGAGGAACAACAAGCAGTTAACGCACTGGCTGAACTCCTTAACCATGCCGATCTGAGCAAGTTAAGCGATCAGCAGTATCCCGAACAGCCTGAAGAAGAGATTCCCATCCTTGAGGTGCGAAACAGACTTGACTCCATGGAAAAGCCGCTTGAAGAAGGCGGCAACGGTGGTGAGGACGGCGATCAGCCGGGGACCAAGAAGGTATGGAAAAGGATTGAAAAGAGGAGTGTCATCCATACGAAAAACGGGGATATCGATAATCTTGAGATCACCTACGAAGAGACTGATGTGCCTCTTGATTACGAGGAGACCGAGGATGAGAAGGCAGAAAGAGAGAGGATTGAGAAAGAACGCGAGGAAGAACGTCAGCGCAGAGAGGAAGAGGAACAACGCGAGAGGGAAAGAAGAGAGCATGAGCAAAACGGTCAGCCTCAGTATGAGCGCCGCGTGAAGGATGAACTTGCGATGGCAGTCATCAATGAAGGTTCATTGAAGACCACCAGGGATTTTGTGAATTATCTGCGCATACAGCTGACTGTTATCAATAAGAACAGTCATGTTACCTGGGACGAGGTTAAAAAAGAAGCAAAAAGCTGGCTGGTCGGCAGGGAACTGATACAGCATGGCACGAATCAGAAGGTTGCGATAAATGCAGAAAATGTTGATGAGCTGATAGAAGAGACACGTAAAACATTTGATCCCGATCAGATCGTTGACGAGGCGAATTATACGGAGGAAGAGAAACAGACCTTTGCCGACAGTGAGGAAGAACCGGTATTTGTTCAGGGCAGTGTGGCCGCTCTTGTACAGACAGCTTTCAGCATGAATTCGAAGCAGAATTGCGGAAAGTTTGCCGAGAGCAACACACCCGACAATGCTGTTGAAAAAGAGCTCCAGAAGAACTTTAAACTGGAGTATTATAGGAGATTCCAGAACGAAATATCAAAAGAAACCGTAAACGGACGGAAAGTCGATGTAAATGACGTCAGTATTCCCGAAGAGGATCAGAAAGCGGTCAGATGGCTGTTATCTCATATGCCGCAGAATGTCGCCGACTCAAAGGCCATGTCCGATTATCGCAAGCTCTGGGACAAAAAGATAGGCTACGATATGCTCCGGGGCAAAAAACTGGATGCGAGAACATTTAAGAAGACCAAAGCATTCTTTGACGCCTGGGAGACAGCACGGGATCTTACAAAAGAAGCGGCTGAAGTAAAGGCGATCAAAGACCACTTAAAGACGGTTGATACGAATGTCCGGATCCCTGATATGAGCGTAGGTCATGAGAAAGACATACCTAATGTGATGCAGTGGTACGGAGCAAGCTGCTGGGCTACATCGGGAGCACTGATAGCCAACTGGTACATGAAGCATAAGCAGAACGATGCAGATCCGGTTGTCTTTGACCAGATGTCGTTCCTGGATCCCACACAGGTGCAGCTGAATCCTTATTCCGAAGATATGCTTCAGGCCGAACAGAAGGACAGACATCTGGATTACGGCTTTTCAAAGGAACTGAGGAACATCCGTACCTTTGTAAAACCGATGGGTGGAATGGGAAACCTGATGTCCATGCCCGATGTTATGCTCGCGAACATGTCCAATACCGGTATCAGACATATGAGATTCAATATACCGGACAAGGATAAGAACTTTGACGGGCAGAAGATGAGTGACGATGAGTGGACCAAGCTGTCACAGCTGTTTTTCAACAGGATCTCGGAACTTCTGCAGGGAGGAAGCGGCCCCATATCACTGCTTGTTCCCGGACATTACCGTACCATCATAGGTTTCGGTGACGGTAAACTCAGAGTCAGGGATTCAAGTTCCAGCAGCGGGTGCGTGAACGGAAATTCCGAAGATACTTTTACGCTCGAGGAATTCAGGGATCTGCTTAAGGATCATTACAGAACAGGGCAGGGATTCTCATGTGAACTCGTGTTCCTGCAGAAACTGGACGGTGAAGATAAAGAACAGCTCAGCCGGAAATACGGCTACCGGTATGAGAATGGCAAGCTTGTTTATGATGAAAAAGACGAGAAGATCCGTGCATCATCGCCCGAGAACATGTGTCATAATCTGGGTCTGATGTACAGTAATGAAAATGTTGAAAGGAATAATCTGCTCGACAGATTCATGAAGGATGAGATCTATGTACCCAAGAATCTGGATCATGTGGCTAATGTAAAGGAAGTAAACAAAAGCATTACCGAAACACGCAGGAAACTCGGACTCCCTGATATTACTCAGGAAGAGAAGGCCAATACCGATGCACAGCGTATCGAGTTCCAGCTGACTGCCGACGAAATACGTGCCCAAAAGGCAGAAGAGTGGAAGAACAGAGCGAAGTTCCCCGATGAGATCGAGGCCGAAAGACAGGCAAACGAACGTGCCCGGGAACTCGAAAGACAAAGACAGGAAGAACTTCGCAGGCAGCAGGAGGAAGAACGTAAAAAGCAGGAGGAAGAACGTAAAAAGCAGGAAGCGGAGAGAAAGCAGCGCGAGATCGAATCCCGTGCCAGATCAGTATTCGGAGATAAATTTGATGAGAATAAGGCCGAGCTTGTCAGGAAGACCCAAAACTTCGATCAGTTCTTAAGGGGCGGGGCCAAGCTTAAGGAAAAGGATAAAAAGGCAGTTCCCACTGCGCTGGATGTCCTTAACGGTGACTACGAGATCAGGCAGGCGAAGCTCATGAATGAGGAAAAGGATGTCGAAGTTCAGCCATTCGGATGGCTGCTGACCAATGATGATATGGCCAGGATCGAGGAGCAGCTTCAGAAAAACGACAGCGTATTTGCACATAAGGCAATAGAGAGCGAGGAGAGCAAGGTTGCGGACAGAAATGCGGCCATGTCAGCCATTAAGATGAATGACATCAGCCAGTTCAATCATCTGCCCGCATTCCTTAAGGAATACTACGGCAGAAAGGCACTTGATGTATTCTTCAAGGACATACCGAAGTATAAGAATGATGGTATGCTGCCCACTCTGAAAGAACTGAAACCGGAAGGCCTGAGAAAACTTGCCGCGAAGACAAGAGATCCCATATTCAGAACCGCCATAAATATGATCATCACCAGAAAGGGCAAGAGCGCCCGGGGCAGGGATCAGTCAAAGACCGCAATGGAATACGATAAATTCCTGAACCAGACACTGATCATGCAGACATTGAGCCCTATGACTGCGGAAGCTTTGGATCGTCTGAGGAATGACAGCAGGGGGCGTAAAAAGCATCGTCTTGACGGGCGGAACAGCGCCGATACGATGATCGCCAATAACATGGCCAAGCAGCGTCATCTGGCCAAGACCATGCTGCTCCTTCAGCTGGGCAGATTTGACAGGATCGACAGCCGGATGGATGGAAACAGGGAGATTGAAGAGACAAATCCCTATGATTCAACCGTCTCCGAAGCACTGGCTCACGGCGGAAGAGTGGGGATATCGCTCCCTTCGGGAACCAAGGCACAGCAGCAGGAACTCCGGAAAGCATGGGAAGGTGATATAACACCTCTTTTGTATACGCGCATGGCCACTCATGATCTGCACAGACGTAAACTCAACGAGGAAGGAAGTAAATTCCGGGAGGTCAGGCTCAGGGGCAGATTTAAAAATGCAGTTAAATACATATTTACATTTGGACGTCTCAAGGGAACAAAGCCGACCAGCTTGATCAATAATCACGGTTTGGATCTGGCACTCGGCGGTCTGGGCAGACAGTTTAACGGAAACAAGGTCATAGATGATCAGGGATCATTCGGACATCTTTATCAGAAATATGTATCCGGTGATGAGAATACCTGTGGCGGCATGCTTGTCGGTATCGAGAATTCAGCTCCCGGCGGCACACATTTCATACAGAAGCAGGTAGGCGGATATGCCGGAACCAGCTGTATCGGAGAGGTGCACAGCACCAAGGCAATTTCTCATGGACAGTCGGCGTTCTTTTCAACAAAAAAACTCACCGGTGACCGGTATGGAGGGCGTGTAGTCGATCTGTCTCATGTGAGTGCCGATAATCTGACTGCGATACTTAATGCATTTGATCGCAAATATAAAGAGCTGCAGACCGAGGCAACTAAGACAATCAGTAATTCACTGAGCCAACAGGCCCGTGAAGAAGCGCAGAAGAAACGTGCTGATGCGACAGCTAAATTGGAGAAGATGAACGAACTCCTGAGCGGAAAGATCATGTCGGCGCAGAGACTGAGTGACCTTCTTCATTATCTGGGAATATCCCGGGGCAGGAGGACTATGGTTGCAAATATGAGAAGCACCGAAGGATTATCCAGAGCGGAAAAGAATAAATATACGGAAAGCATGAGAAAAGCAAACCTTAAAAGGAATAATATGAACGCTTTCTTTGATGATCGGGAGTATGTAAACAATGATGGAGACAATGACGGTCAGGAATGATCGGGAGGTGAGGATTGATACCGGTAGAACTTGAGATAATGAACATTACTGATGATTCCAAACAGGAAGCAGCGGCTGCGCTGCTTCCTGCGTATGTGTTTAAAGAGCCCGAAGTGACCGTGTTCGGAGCGCATGCCGGGGACGGCTCCCTGGTGGGCGCCATGGCCTTTGCCCCGGTGAAACCGAAGCACGCCGGGAGCAAAAAGAAAAAAACACCGGATGATGATGAATATTTCGATATGATCACCGAACGACTGGCAGGATATACATCAAAGGATACGCTGCGCATTCACTGGATAGAGGTTCTGCCTGATTACCGGCGTGAGGGTATAGGCATAGTGCTGATGGATGCACTTACCACGGTCCTGGCTCAGAGTGCGGATATGCCGAAACTCACTGTCTGGTATGATGACGAGGATGCGGCATACGGGCTGGGAGATTTCCTCTATGATCTGCGCCTCTTCGAGATATCTGACGATACTCTCGGCGATAAGCCTGTACATATCGCATTGTGGACCGGAGAGACCTATGGCGGTCAGGATGCATAGGAAAAAACGGGACCGATACGAAAAGAATCTGATTGAAAACAGATTTGTTTTCAATATATAATTATGTCCGTCAAAAGACCTCTTTTGGGTTATTGCTGAATTAACGGATATAAGAAAAAGCCATTCGGTAACGGTAAAGAATCATCATAATCTTTATCGGAATATTTTTTCATGACAATGAAACCTTCGCCTTCAAGCATTTTTTTCCCCATGATGTAAAGATTACGACATGTTTCACACGCAAGCGTGTCATCTTCATCGTTGTAATAAGAGAGTTCTCTTGCAGAATTATGAGTATGGGTGTTGAACAGTTTGTTAATTGATTTGA
>CAJOID010000012.1:0-7436 GCA_905234595.1 uncultured Lachnospiraceae bacterium
GAACAGCCGTGATGGTGTAAAGATTCTTGGTAATGGCGAGATCACAAAGAAGCTGACTGTGAAAGTAGATGCTTTCAGTGCAACCGCAAAAGAAAAAATCGAAGCAGCCGGCGGCAGCATCGAGGCAGTCTGAATAAGACTGCTTCAAGCCGCTATGGAGGAATTCTATGTTCCGGACTATAGTTAATGCATTTAAGATTAAGGATGTCCGTAGAAGACTGCTGTACACATTGATCGCACTTTTGATCATCCGTCTCGGCAGCCAGTTGCCGGTTCCCGGTGTAAACCGGAATTACTTTGCTGACTGGTTTGCACAGCAGACCGGCGATGCGTTCAGTTTCTTTGACGCATTTACCGGCGGTTCCTTTACGAGTATGTCAGTCTTTGCACTTGGTATCACGCCGTACATTATGGCGTCGATCATTATCCAGATGCTTACGCTCTCGATTCCGAAACTGGAAGAAATGAGCCGTGAAGAGGACGGACATAAGAAGTTGAACGAGGCTACCCGTTATGCAACTGTAGCATTGGCGTTGTTTGAAGCAATCGGTATGGCAGTCGGTTTTGGACAGAAGGGTCTTTTGGATCCCCAGAATCGTAACTTCATGAATTACGCAACGGTTGCATTGGCATTGACTGCCGGTGCAGCGTTTGTAATGTGGCTGGGCGAACAGATCACCGAAAAAGGTATTGGTAACGGTTCTTCCATTATCCTTGTATATAATATCGCTTCGAGAATACCGAGTGATATTTCTGGACTGTATAATCAGTTTGTGGCAAGTGCAAGTAATGTAGGACGTGCGATCCTTTCCGGTATCATTATCCGCCCGGTCACGATTCCTGACATCACCGCTCTCTTTCATGAGTCTGCGGGCCAGTCTGTATACGTTGCTTGCGCCTGCTGCCGCTCCCACAAAGAATAACACGATGAATATCCATGAAGTCCCGAATCTGCCGTCCAACCATCTGCCCAGCATGGAACACAGAAAAATGGGAACGATCATATCTATACCGAACTGGGTAATCGTTATCAGCGCTTTCATAACAACCATTACATTATACCTTTTTATCCATATAATGTCTACGCTTGACTTAAATCCCGCATGAGCGTAATTTATTAGAAAACAGTTCTCCGAGCACAAGCTGAGGTGCCACGCATGTCCTATCCGCAAATCTATCGCAAACGTCTGATCCCGTCCGAGTGCATACCGTTAAACGGTGATATCGTTCATCACTGGGATTCCGATATGATAGTCACGTCGTGGAACACCATCCGCCCCAAAAAGGAACTCCATCACGGCAAAAGCGCATATTATCTCAAAGAAGGCTGGAAGATAAGCCGTTTCCGCCGTGCCGACAATTCCCTTATGTATACATATTGTGATATCGTCTCATACGAGTTTGATGATACCGCAGACACCATGACCGTCACCGATCTGCTGGCTGATGTCATCATCTATCCGGACGGCTTCGTTAAGGTCGTGGATCTGGACGAACTGGCTCAGGCGGTCCGCGAGGGACTCATGAGCAGTGACGAACTGAACACATGTCTGATCAATCTGAACGCTCTGCTCGAGCGTATATATAAAGGCGAGCTGGATCAGCTCACCTCTCCCCTGGACCGTTATGGAAATGATCAGTAAAAATAATGCCCGCCTATGACATATTTTGGCGTGACTCTCGAGGTAGGTGTCCTGAAGTACAGACAGCTGCCTATATTGTTGACCCCGCTCATGGCCGCATCAGCTGCTTTATAACAGCTCTCGGTAGCCGAATCCAGTGAAAGAGCCAGCGCCAGGCGACCGCTCGATGCAGGAGTGAACTGGCCTTTCTGGTATATGACTCCGACCATGGTATCGGGAAATACAGAACTGGTGACCCTGTTCATCACTACCGCTCCGACCGCCACCTGGCCTACATACTCTTCGTTGCCGGCTTCACACCATATCAGGTTTGCCAGGAGTTTCCTGTCTCCGTCCGCATAGGCTACTCCCGATATGTCTCTCCATTCGGAAGCCGCGGCCTGTCTGGTGATCTTGCTCTCCTCGGCCAGCCTGGCTTCCAGGACTTCTATATCGTCCTCCTGCCTGGCCAGCTCCGCCTCGTATTCCTTCAGCCTGGCCTCGGCATCATCTATCTCATTACCGTAAGACAGGACTTTCCGCGCGGTTTCATCCACCATGGTCTGGATCTCGGAATGCTGTTTCGCTACGGCATCCTCGTATTCGTCCAGTTCTTCTTTTTCCTGCTCCAGCTCTATCAGTTCCTTCTCATATTCCGACTGAGTCTCCTTGAGTGCCTTGCCGGTTTCGACGAGATTGTTGATATTGTTCTGACTGTATTCGGCAAACATCTCCATGTAGCTGTTCCGGTTGATGTAATCCGAATAAGTCGCGCTTCCCCGCAGGAGAGCCATATACATCGTATCTCCGCTCTCGTATATATACTTGATCTGGGATTTCGCGAGTTCATACTGCTCATCCGCCTTATCCTCAAGTATATCTATCTGAGTGGCCAGCTCCTCTATCCTGCCCCAGGTCACGTCTATCTCGTATTTCTTGGTGTTGATCTGGGCTTCAAGTCTCTCCAGGATATCCGCGGCCGTCCCCAGTTTGCCGTTCAACTCCTCAAGAGAACCCTGAAGGCTCTCCTGTTCACTGGTCAGGTCACTGATCTGATCCGAAGTCTCTTCGATCCTGTCCTTGGTATCTTCATACGCATCACGGGCTTCATCCAGCTGTCCCTGAGTGGACTGGGACGCATATACCGGCTCAGTCGTGGTCACAAACAGAGAGCCTGCCACCATGACCGCGCACATTGCATATGCGATTGTGTCGCGTGATCTGTTCATATCGATTCGGAATCGCTTAAGTGATTATTCTGCTTCCATATCAGCAATCTTGGTGATCCGGCGTACGTGCTTTTCCTCTCCCGAGAACTCCGTATTCAGGAATATATCTACAATATCCATGGCCAGACCTTCACCTATGTCGGCTGCACCAAGTGCGAGCATGTTGGCATCATTGTGCAGCCTGGTCATCCTGGCCAGATATGTGTCCGTACACAGTGCGCATCTGATCCCCTTTACCTTATTGGCTGTTATCGAGATTCCTATACCGGTGGTACATATCACGATACCTCTGTCACACTCACCCGCAGATACAGCCATGGCAGCCGCCTTGCCGTAATCGGGATAATCGCAGGAGTTTTTGTCATAACATCCGAAGTCCTTAACCTCATATCCGGCATTCTTCAGATGCTCGATAACTTTGGTCTTTAAGTCAAATCCGCCGTGATCGCTTCCTATTGCTATCATATCTGTGTCCTTTCTATATATGATGTATGTTCACACATTTACCGTATGATGTCCCGCCGCCTTGAGCAGACGGTTCATGATCGCATCATCCAGGCCACCGCCGCTCAGGCCCTCTGCATATATCCTGTCAACGGATTCATCGTCCATACGTCTGAGCAGGTCAAAAAGCCTGTGCGCGCACGACTCACTGTCTCCCTCATCACCTGTTCCGAACTTAACATCCGCCCGGCACATGGCAAGCACACTGTCAGGAACGATCACGCCGGTGCGGTATCCGTCGGCCGAATCCGCATCTGTCCGTTCATTGATATATGCAACTACCCTGTCAGGCTCTCCCTGTACTATCACCAGCTGCCCCTTCGGAGCGTAATGCCGGTACTTCATTCCGGGAGCCTTGGGATGCAGATCGGAATCGTCACTGATCAGAGCACCGTCAATGACCGCATCAGGGAGCACGCTCCTGATCATATCGAGCGTCACATATCCGGGCCTGAGTATCACCGGATGCTCCTCAGTCAGATCAACGATGGTCGATTCCAGTCCGATCCGTGAATCATCTCCGCACAGGATCATATCCACTCTGCCATCCATATCCTGGATCACGTACTTCGCGGAAGTGGGCGAAGGCTTGCCGGACAGATTGGCGCTGGGCGCTGCCACATACCCGCCTGCAGCCTTTATGAATGCGGCGGCAACCGGATCCGAAGGAAATCTGACCGCAACGGTATCCAGTCCGCCGGTAGTTGCTTTAGGCACCGCATCCGATCTGTGCATGATCATCGTGAGCGGTCCGGGCCAGAACTTTTCGGCCAGCCTGTATGCCGGTCCGGGGATCCCGCTGACTATCCGGTCAAGGGAAGCCATATCTGCTATATGCACGATGAGCGGGTTGTCGGACGGCCGTCCTTTGGCCGCATATATAGAGGCTGCGGAGTCTGCCGATAAAGCATCCCCGCCGAGTCCGTACACGGTCTCCGTGGGAAAGGCAACGATCCCTCCCGATCTTATCACCTCTCCCGCGCGCTGTATGATATCCGGATCCGGGTGCACCGGGTCTATCCTGGCTATGATCGTATCCATATCAGTCTATCCATGCAGATAATCCGCTATCACATCCCATATATCTGGGGTTTCCATGCCGATCCTCCAGGATGCGACACCTGCGATATTATGCGCCTGCATCACGCTCAGCTTGACTTTGATGGATTCGGCATCCTCAAGCCATACCTGATGCAGTACCCCTCCGGATGTGTATTCTCCGTAGTTCTGGCAGGTGGTCTCGTCCCATTCAACGGCTATGTTATGGTCTGCCACATAGGCAGCCGCCGTAGCCATATCCACGGCCTGCGACGATACATCGGTTCCGGCGGTATCCCATATTCTCGTATAGAAAGGTATTCCGTTGATGACCTTGGCCGGATCCACCTCGCTTATCGTGTTCTCAAGGCCCTGAGTCACATATCCTATGCTCGCCACGGAACCGGCCTCTTCCGAACCCGCATAATGCTCATCATATCCCATGATGACCACATAATCTGCATATACGCCCTGTTCCGCGCGGTTATAGAAATCCGTATTGCCTATCGGCACGTAGTTATCCACGGACAGTATCACCTGTGCCTTACGGCACTCAACCGACAGTTCTCTGATGAACTGTATGAAATGAACTCCGCATTCGGGCTTCAATCCCTCAAAATCGACGTTGATCCCGTCCAGATCATAAGCCGCAGCCACATCCATCAGATTGCTGATGAGTTTCCGGCGAGTGGTCGTAGAACTCAGTATAGTATATGTATCTATATCGGTACTTACAAAATTGCTGACCAGTCCCCACACCTGTATCCCCTGATCGTGCAGGGTCTGCACATATGAAGCCGATCCGTAATCGGAAAGCCCGCCCTGGTTATCCGCCAGACCGAACCACGTGGGTGATACGACGTTCACATCGTGTGCATTTGCCATAAAAGCAGCGAGCGTATCGTTACCGGCGGGGCCGGCTACGGAATGCCATGTCAGATTTATCTTTTCATCCAGAGATATGGATGTGAACTCCGGTTCATCATATGTCGTGACCGGTATCGGAGTTTCCGTATCATAGTTGTCCAGGCGTTTGTTCTCGACGTATCCGATCACGCCGTCCTGTGTTCTGACACCGGTCCATTCTTCCATGGGATCCAATATATATAAGGTATCTCCCGCGGACACATCCACCAGGATATCGCTCTTGTTACCGCCTCTGTATCTGACCTGGGTATCTTTCTTAACGGTAGCGGTATCTCTGGGTGACCAGTCCGTATAGATCTGCATATGCTTGGGATCTTCATAGAACGTGTACTCATAATTCGTATACAGCTGTACGAAATCACACGCGAGATACAGCGCCTCTCCCTCATACAGGGCAGGCACATACGGAGTGCTCTGCGTATTCCCGTCTATCGAGTATCCCGGTTCGGAGATATGCGCGGTCGTGATCGTCAGCGGCTCCACATAGATGATCAGTCCTTCTCCCTCGTCCACATAGAAACGCTGGTTGAACAGGCTCCTGACCGTATCGATATCCATATAGCAGTATCCGTCGATATAGCGGGCCTTGAAGTCCTGTATCTCATCACCTATGATGACCGCCACCTCATCCGGTGACGACAGGCCGTAATACTCATTCAGGTCCATCCGTTCATGCGAATATGCAAAATGTTCCCTGACAACCGTAAAGCCATATACTCCTCCTATGATAAGGATGAGCAGGATGGCTATGATCGGGGGTATTGCTTTTGCAAAACCGTGGTTTCTGTCTTTTTTCTTTTTCTTTTTTCCCATAATAATCCATTTTAGCAGACATTCCCTCTATCGTCACGGGCAAGATGCATAAGGGGGCTTCCCTCGGACATAAACTCATCTATTACCCACCGTGATCCAGACAGGAGCGTCACGGAGGAAGTCTTCGTGATATAAACGTATGTAGGCGATGAGGAAATGCCTGCATTATGTAACAGATGTACCGGCCGTATCTGTCGGGTACGGATACACGCGCAAATGAATATACGCACCCTGATAAGTCTGGTTGTAAATCGAAAACAGATCTCAATATGAATGTTACGTATAAATAGGCGTTGGATTGATTCAGACAAGCACATCAGACAGAGCTTGAATGACATCCTGCATCAAAGTGCAGGAAACGCGGGAGATCAGATGAAATCCCACATGATGCTAAACTAAAAAACAGAGTGGTAAATGAACTACCTTACTGCTATCCTGCCTCCCTTCCGATACGGTTTGGCCGGATACATCTGTGGGACATATCATATACGCTGCGTTCCCGGGCGTCAAGAGTTTTTTTCATTTTTGCTTGATTTACGGAAAATAGAGTGTTATCATAAAGGCTCGTGATATAAACTATCCTTGCTCCCGCAAGGGGGCCAGAGACCAAAAGGAGGAAGAAAAATGCACAAGTATGAATTAGCCGTTGTGCTCAATGCGAAGCTTGAGGAAGATGACAAAGTCGCTTCTCTCGACAAAGTCAAAGCATTGATCGAGAGATTCGGCGGCCAGATCACAAATGTGGACGACTGGGGCAAAAAGAAACTTGCCTACGAGATCCAGAAGATGAATGAAGGTTTCTACTATTTCATTCAGTTCGATGCAGAAGCTACAGCTCCCGCTGAGATCGAGAGTCGAATCCGCATCATGGACAATGTCATCAGATACTTGATCGTTCGAGCAGACGAGGAAGAATGATTTAGAGAGGTATAAGATGAACAGAGTCATATTAATGGGCCGTCTCACAAGAGACCCCGATGTACGTTATTCACAGGGCGAAGGCACTATATCAAATGCAAGATATACACTTGCCGTAGACAGAAATGTCAGCCGTAATTCGGGCGACGATCAGCCCACCGCAGATTTCATCAGCTGTGTGGCATTCGGCAGGACAGCCGAGTTCGTAGAGAAGTATCTGAAGAAAGGTACCAAGATCGCCATCGAAGGCCGCATCCAGACCGGCAGTTATACCAATAAGGACGGTCAGAGAGTATATACTACAGACGTGATCGTTGACAGACACGAGTTCTGTGAGAGCCGGGGCGCTTCTTCGGAAGGTTCGGGCAGCGCGTATGAGGCACCC
>CAJOID010000012.1:7461-58282 GCA_905234595.1 uncultured Lachnospiraceae bacterium
ATGAAGCCCTGCCATTTAAGTAGACATGAATATACATCCGTGTATATCCAGACATGTCGGAAACCATCCCGGTTTCCAAGACATGAATATACATCCGTGTATATCCAGACATGTCGGAAACCATCCCGGTTTCCAAGACATGAATATACATCCGTGTATATTCAGACATGTCGGAAACCATCCCGGTTTCCACGTAATTAAAGATTTACTGTGATTCAGATAGGAGGCTTATAATGGCTTACAATAAGACCGACAAAGCTGATGCACCCATGAGACGCAAGGGCGGCATCCGTCGTAGAAAGAAAGTATGTGTTTTCTGTGGCAAGGAAGGCGAGATCGATTACAAAGACGTAGCCAAGCTCAAGAGATACGTATCCGAGAGAGGCAAGATACTTCCCCGCAGGATCACCGGCAATTGCGCCAGACATCAGAGAGCGCTGACTACCGCTATCAAGAGAGCCCGTCACATCGCGCTGATGCCTTACATCCAGGAATAATAATGGATCTTAAACCGGTCGGGATCATCCCGGCCGGTTTTTTGACCACGTATAATACGGGTGGTATAATCATACTATGTCTAAAAACAGTAACCTGAAATACAAAGGCGGGATAAAGCGCTTCTTTCTGATGCTTTATACTCTGGCCGCCGTGCTCGTCATCATCAATGTGGCGATCGCGTTTATAGACAAAAAAGCTGCACTTGTATTACTCATCTTTACCATCATATATATAACCACGGTTATATATACGGTAGTAAGGAACCAAAGCATACTCTTAAATGAGATGGTCAGCTTCGCGACGCAGTACGGTCAGGTACAGCGCCGGCTGCTCAGAGACCTGAAACTCCCTTATGCGTTACTCGATGAGTCCGGACGTGTTATATGGACCAATGATGCTTTTAAAGAGGCTTTCAGCGTCGACCGCGACTTCAAGAAATCACTGCCCTCTCTTTTCCCTACCGTAAAAAACGAAGATATGCCCACCGGAGAAGATGACGAACCGGAATCCACTTTTTCCGTGGAATATGACGGCCGTAACTATCGCATCAACATGCGCCGCATCTCCATGTCCGATATGGTGTCGAACAGTGATGTGGTGGATCCTTCCGATTCCTATTCGGGATATCTGATGGCATGCTTCTTCTATGATGATACAGCCCTCAAGATAGCCCTTCAGGAGATCGATGACCAGAGCGTAGCCGTCGGACTGATATATCTGGACAACTACGATGAGGCGCTGGAAAGCGTGGAAGAAGTACGACGAAGCCTGCTGATCGCGCTGATCGACCGTAAGATCAACAAGTGCATATCGGCTCTGGACGGTATCTGTAAGAAGATCGAAAAAGACAAATTCCTCGTGATCATGCGCAAGAAAGCGCTGGAAACACTCTGTGAGAATAAGTTTGACCTGCTCCAGGACGTCAAGACCGTTAATATAGGCAACGAAATGGCGGTAACACTGTCCATGGGCGTGGGCCTGGATGGTCTCAGTTACGCACAGAACTACGAATTCGCCAGAAATGCCATAGACATGGCCCTCGGTCGCGGCGGCGACCAGGCCGTGGTCAAAACGCCCGATGCCCTGAATTACTATGGCGGCAAGAGCCAGCAGGTAGAGAAATCGACCAGGGTCAAAGCCCGCGTCAAGGCACAGGCTCTGATGGAGATCATATCCGTCCGTGACGAAGTCTATATCATGGGACACCGCAATGCGGACGAGGATTCTTTCGGCGCAGCCGTAGGTATGTACCGTATCGTCAAGAACATGGACAAGCCGGTTCACATCGTATTAAACGATATATCCGCTTCGCTCCAGCCTCTGGTCGACCTGTTCATGCAGAATCCCGAGTATGAAGACGGAACCATAATCTCCGGCACACACGCGCTTGAATGGGTGGGTTCCAATGCCGCCCTCATCATAGTGGATGTGAATAAGCCATCCATAACCGAATGCCCCGACCTGATCAAGTATTGCAAGTCCATCGTAGTACTCGATCACCACAGGCAGGGACAGGAAACAGTCGAAAACGCCACTCTCTCGTACGTCGAGGCCTATGCCTCCAGTGCCTGCGAGCTGGTCAGCGAGATCCTTCAGTATACCGGTACCAACACCCGCATCCGTCCCGAGGAGGCGGACTGCATGTATGCCGGCATGGTAATAGACACCAATAACTTCACATCCAAGACCGGCGTAAGAACCTTCGAAGCAGCCGCATACCTGCGCAGGAACGGTGCAGACGTAGTCCGGGTACGCAAGCTGTTCAGGGATGATGCCGGAGTCTATAAGGCCCGCGCAGATATCGTCAGCCAGGCAGAGATATATCACGACCATTTCGCCATCTCAACCTACTCCGATGAAGATGCCGAGAATCCTCTGGTAATAGGCGCTCAGGCGGCCAACGAGCTGCTTAACATCAGGGGCATCAAAGCCAGCTTCGTCCTGACAGAGACCGGCAATATGATCAATATATCGGCCAGGAGCATAGACGAGATCAATGTGCAGCTCATCATGGAGAAAATGGGTGGCGGCGGACACATGAACATGGCAGCATGCCAGCTGAACGTACCGCTTGAAGAGGCAATCGGAGCCCTCAAGTCAACACTTGATGCAATGATCGAAGATGGAGAGATAGACCTATGAAAGTAATACTTACACAAGACGTTAAAAGCCTGGGCAAAAAAGGCGAGATCATAGAAGTCAGCGACGGATACGCACGTAACAGGATAATCCCCGGCAAACTCGGAGTGGAAGCAACCGCTGCCAATCTGAACAACCTGAAGCTTCAGAAAGCCAATCAGGAAAAGGTGGCTGCCGAGAATCTGGCTGACGCACGTGCACTGGCAGAGAAGATCGAACAGCTGGAGGTCGTCACTTCCATCAAAACAGGTGAGGGCGGCAGAAGTTTCGGTTCCGTATCTTCCAAAGAGATCGCTGACGGATTAAAATCCCAGCACGGCCTGAGCATAGACAAAAAGAAAATCGTGCTGCCCGAACCGCTCAGGACTCCCGGATATGCAGAGGTGATGATCAAACTTCACCCTGAAGTTCAGGCCAAACTCAGAGTCAGGATAGACGAGGTCAAATAACAGATGCCCGATCTGGATGAGAATCTGATCAAAAGAATAATGCCGCATGATGACGAGACCGAAAGGGCTCTGCTCGGTGCGTTCCTGATGGATCAGGAACGTATTCCCGCTGCATCCGAGTATGTCACTGAGCAGGATTTCTATAACAGACAGTATGCCGCCGCTTATACAGCCATAGTAGAGCTCTATAACAGCGGCCAGCCCGTTGATCCCGTCACTCTTCACAATAAGCTCTCCGAGATGGATGTTCCTCCGGAGGCTACTACCATGGAGTTCATCTCCTCACTCATCAATGCCGACTCCGTATCCAGCAGCGCCGTCAGCTATGCACGGGCCATATCGGACAAGGCTACTTTGCGCAGACTCATACGCATCAATGAGGAGATCTCCACAGACTGCTATACAGGCAAGACGCCCCTTCAGGACATCCTGGATGATACCGAAAAGAGGATATTCAACCTGATCCAGTCCCGCTCGACATCCGAGTTCGTACCTATCAGGGATATAGTATCCAATACCATGGATCAGATAGAGACCGCCGCCAGGACCAAGGGCGGTATAACAGGTATACCTACAGGATTCACCGATCTGGATAATAAACTGATGGGGCTTCAGCCTTCAGACCTCATACTGGTAGCCGCCAGACCTTCCATGGGTAAGACAGCATTCGTCTTAAACATAGCCGAATACGTGGCTCTCAGGCAAAATAAATCCGTGGCCATATTCAGTCTGGAAATGCCCAAGGAGCAGCTTGTAAAGCGTCTGATAGCCATGAATTCACGTGTAGATTCACAGAACCTCCGCAGCGGCCAGCTGTCCAAGAGCGACTGGCACGAGATCATCCAGTCCGCCGGAGCCATCGGAGCCTCCAAGCTGATAATAGATGACACATCCGGCATAACCGTATCGGAACTCAGAAGCAAGGCCCGCAAGTTCAAGCTTGAACATAATATAGATGTGATCATGATCGACTATCTGCAGCTGATGACGGTATCCACGCAGAGCAAAGCGGATTCCAGACAGCAGGAGATATCAGAGATATCCAGAGCATTAAAGGGTATTGCCAGGGACCTGAAAGTCCCCGTGATCGCACTCAGCCAGCTTTCGCGTCAGGTCGAATCAAGAGCCGACCACAGGCCCATGCTCTCGGACCTGCGAGAGTCGGGTGCCATCGAGCAGGACGCCGATGTCGTAATGTTCATATACCGTGATGATTATTATCACGAGGATTCCGAGAAAAAAGGAGTATCCGAAATAATCATCGCCAAGCAGAGAAACGGTCCCATCGGTACCGTCGAACTGGCCTGGCTGCCACAGCTTACGAAATTCCAGAATCTGGATCATTCTCCCAGAAACGAACAATAAGACAAAAAACAGGGGACGGTATTTTCCGTCCCCTGATCTTATCTGCCTGCTTACAGCTTACTCCTCAGCGATAGCACCTACAGGACACTGGCCTGCACAAGCGCCGCAGGAAATGCACTTCTCGGGATCGATCTCGAACTTACCGTCTCCCATGCTGATAGCACCTACAGGGCACTGAGCCTCGCATGCACCACAAGCTACGCAAGAATCACCTATAACAAAAGCCATAATTACCTTCCTCCTTATCAGTAAAGCTCATTGCTTAATAATATTACTATATAAATTGCACAAAATCAACCGGCTGTAGAGTCAAGCATTACAGAGTCATCATGCGGTATGTTGAGTTCTGCTCTCCTGTCCTTTATTCCCTGCAGGATGACCTTCTTCTTCTCGATCAGGTCCTTCTGTGGCATCGCGGGAGTATCAGCCAGTTTATACTCAATGCCCAGCTTCTCATACTTGGATTTACCCATAGTATGATAAGGGAGTGCATCCAATGCTTTGAGATTATGGAACTGGCCTATGAAGTAACCGAGTTTATACAGATATTCATCCTCATCCGTCAACCCGGGTACGATCACATGCCTGATCCACATATCGACATTTTTATCGTTCAGATAAGATGCAAAAGCCAATATGCCGTCATTGGGCTGACCTGTCAGTTCCTTATGCTTCTCGGGATCGATATGCTTGATGTCCAGCATGACCAGATCCGTAAGTTCCATCAGCTTATCAAGCTTCTGTATAAAAGCAGTATTATCCGGCTTAAATGCGATACCGGATGTATCAATGTCCGTATGAATACCATGCTGCTTGGCCAGGGTGAACAGATCGATCAGAAAGTCAACCTGCATCAGGGGTTCACCGCCTGTTACGGTTATACCGCCGCTTGTATAAAACGGTCTGTTACGTTCGTAATTGTCTATGATCTCCTGCGGGTCCGTAAGTGTCCCATCGGTCATAGGCCATGTATCCGGATTGTGGCAGTACAGGCATCTCATCGGGCAGCCCTGCACAAACACAACATATCTGACACCCGGACCGTCTACGGTTCCGAAGCTTTCAAGGGAATGTATTTTTCCTTTGGTCATATACTCTCTCCTGATTCTGATTATGGTAAAAACGGGATCCCCTCAGGGATCCCGTCTGCTCTTAAATCGTTAGCCGTGAGATCAGAAGCTCTCGTGGAATGTACGGCTGATAACATCTGCCTGCTGCTCGGGAGTCAGCTTAATGAAGTTAACTGCATATCCCGATACACGAATGGTGAGCTGCGGATAATTCTCAGGATGCTTCTGAGCATCTAACAGAGTCTCTCTGTTCAGTACATTTACGTTTAAATGATGGCCACCCTTGGTAGCATATCCATCAAGTAATGAAACCAGGTTATCAACCTGTGTAGCACTTGCTGCCATGATTTCGTCCTCCTATTGATTATTTGAAGTCATCGAGGCCGTCCTGAAGTGTCGGTACGGAACAGGCCAGAGGGGTACGGGAACAATCCGTACACCCCATGGTCTCTACATTCTTAAATCCTTCAACTTCGTCGCTGACATCGACGTTCACATGTCCGACTCCGCCGGCCATACCTGAATCCAGCATCTTAACCAGATCATCTATCTGTTTGCTATCCATGTCATCGACCTCCTGATCGTTTCTGAGCTGATATATCTTATCAGTTCAAATCTACATTGATATCGCCTGCGAATACCTTATCTTCCTTACCGAGAGCTCCGGGGATGATAGAGAAGGTATTGGAGATACCATCCTGTGCATGCTGGAACGGAAGCTTGGATACTGAAGACAGTGAAGCAACAGCACCGTGGGAATCACGTCCGTGCATCGGGTTTGCACCGGGAGCGAAAGGCTGGCCCTTCTTACGTCCGTCAGGAGTATTACCTGTAGCCTTACCATAAGTAACGTTGGAAGTAATGGTAAGAACTGACATTGTCGGGAAGCCGTCTCTGTAGGTGTGATGACGTCTGAGCATGGTCATGAAGTTCTTAACCAGGTCTCTTGCGATAACGTCTACACGGTCATCATCATTACCATACTTAGGGAAGTCACCGGTAGTCTCGAAGTCAACGATAACGCCGTCTTCATCACGTACAACCTTAACCTGTGCATACTTGATAGCGGAAAGTGAATCGGCAACAACCGAAAGGCCTGCAATACCTGTAGCGAAGTAACGGAGTACGTCTCTGTCATGAAGAGCCATCTGAGCTCTCTCATAGCAGTACTTATCATGCATATAGTGGATAACGTTCAGAGTATTTACATATACGTCTGCGAGCCATTCCATCATATCGGTGAACTTGCTCATAACGTCATCATAATCAAGGATATCGCCTTCAACAGGACGATACTTAGGACCTACCTGCTTGTGTGATACTTCATCAACACCGCCGTTTAAAGCATACAGGAGGCACTTAGCCAGGTTAGCACGAGCTCCGAAGAACTGCATCTGCTTACCGATAACCATAGAGGATACGCAGCATGCGATACCATAGTCATCACCGTGTGTAACTCTCATCAGGTCATCATTCTCATACTGGATGGAAGATGTGGTGATGGAGATCTTAGCACAGTACTTCTTCCATGCTTCGGGAAGTCTGGTGGACCAGAGTACTGTAAGGTTGGGCTCAGGTGAAGCACCGAGGTTCTCAAGAGTGTGCAGATATCTGAAGCTCATCTTGGTAACCATCGGACGGCCGTCAACGCCTACGCCGCCGAGAGACTCGGTAACCCATACGGGATCGCCGGCGAAGATCTGATTGTACTCAGGTGTACGAGCGAACTTAACGCAGCGAAGCTTCATGATGAAGTGATCAACGAATTCCTGGATCTGCTCCTCAGTGAATACGCCGTTCTTGAGGTCGCGCTCTGCATAGATGTCAAGGAAGGTGGATGTACGTCCGAGGGACATGGCAGCACCGTTCTGCTCCTTAACTGCTGACAGATATCCGAAGTATGTAGCCTGGATAGCTTCCTGAACATTCTGAGCGGGACGGGCGATATCGCATCCGTAAGAAGCTGCCATTTCCTTCATCATCTTCAGAGCAACGATCTGCTCGGAGAGCTCTTCACGAAGACGGATAACATCATCTGTCATAACACGTCCGGTAGAAGCCTTCTGCTCTTCCTTATCCTCGATCAGTCTGTCGATACCGTACAGAGCGATACGACGATAGTCGCCGATGATACGTCCGCGGCCGTATGCATCCGGAAGACCGGTGATAACGTGTGATGAACGGCATGCTCTCATCTCAGGATTGTAAGCATCGAAGCAGCCTGCGTTGTGAGTCTTACGATGTACGGAGAAGAACTCGCTTATCTCGGGGTCTACTTCATAACCGTTGTCGGCACATGCCTTCTCTGCCATACGGATACCGCCGTAAGGCTGAAGAGAACGCTTGAAAGGCTTGTCGGTCTGGAAACCTACGATGGTCTCCTTGCTCTTGTCAAGATAGCCGGGGCCGTGAGAAGTGATAGTAGATACAACCTTGGTATCCATATCAAGTACGCCGCCTGCCTCACGCTCCTGCTTCTGCAGATCAAGAACCTGTGCCCACAGATCCTTGGTGTTCTGTGTAGGACCTGCAAGGAAGGACTCATCACCATCATAAGGTGTGTAGTTCTTCTGGATGAAATCACGTACGTTGATCTCGTGATCCCACTTGCCGCCTACGAATTCGTTCCATTCTGGTCTCATGTAAATGCCTCCTATTATAATATTTGACTATTTGATCTCCATGGACTTACATGCCCCACAGAGAATTGGTCTCGTAAAGATAATTATATGTAATCCTCACAAAACATTCAAGGCGGATTGCCTTAAGTTTATGCACTTTTTAGAGTACACTTGCATAATTCACACATACAAGTTATAGTTAGCATTGTGTGAAGAAACCATACACAGGTTAAGGAGAAAAATAATGGCAGAGATCAACAAGGATATGACTATCGGAGAGATCCTCTCCGTAGCACCGAATGTAGCCCCTCTTCTTATGGGAGTCGGCATGCATTGTCTGGGATGCCCCGCTTCCCAGGGCGAGACGCTTGAGGAAGCAGCCATGGTTCACGGTATTGCGATCGATGAGCTCATGACATACCTCGAAGAAAAGAAAGACACCTGGGCATAAAGCCCGGGTGTTTTGTTTTACATTCTGAAATCAATAACGGTCAGATCTGAGCAAGCTGCTGTATGCCACGGCCGCCTATGATGAGTTCACAATGCTCCTCAAGGTAAGCCTGTGTAGCCAGCAGGTTTTTTTCGCTCTCACCGTACTCGGATATGATATTGCATATACGGTTATATGCCATGATATCCAGTCCGGACTGCTCGATCAGGAGCAGATATCTGTTACTCCTGTTATCCTTATAGATGGAATTCGTCCCGTCATAATCCGCAGCTATGACGTGAGACAACGATATGATATCTCCTATACTGTCAAACGAGAACAGTCTCGAGAGGTTTAAGTTCTCAGTTTCCCTGGGCAGGTCGGGCTTGGCTTCCGCATCCCCTTTCTTAAACAAGGAGTCGGCCAATTCCTCTATTCCCTGGAAAAGAGACAGTTCATCGGCCCCGTCTACATCCTCGTCATACTTATCCTCGATAAGATCGGGTGCAAACCGTGCAAATCTCGTATCCAGCTCCTCGGGATCATCGACCTTGGTCACCGTCAGTACTATGCATTCCGAATTGATCGGAGTAGCTTCTATCATCAGAGGCTCTTCTTCCACCTCGAAGTCAAGTTCATCGGCAGCTTTGATCATCATATCCCTGAACAGGCTTCTGGCCTTGTCCGTGCCGTAAGCCAGCTCGCTGATCTTGATCTTACGGGCTTTCAGGTCTTCACTTGTAAGGGTGCAGCGTATCTGCTGCTCATTCATTCTCTCTAATTTCATATGTATATTTATAGCTGTGGTACACACTTAAGTCAAGTGTCAAAGTGTGATCCCCTGTAATCCGGCCAGTTCGGTGAAAACGGCACCGATCCTCTTCTTGATCACAAGTGTGTTTTTCGCGGGACGTACACTGATGTCGCTCTCATTGATCACCACCACGGTATCACCGCCGAAGTAATTAACAAATCCCGCAGCGGGATATACACTCAGCGAAGTTCCGCCTATGATCAGCACATCCGCACGCGAAATAGCTTCTACAGCCCCGCTCACCTGGTCATCCGGTAGTCCCTCCTCATACAGTGTGATATCCGGCCTGATGGTTCCGCCGCAGCTGCATTTGGGGATTGGTTCATCCGATTCAAAAATGTAGTAGGGCGGGTACTCCTTACCGCAGCTCATACAGTAATTACGCAGTGCACTTCCGTGGATCTCATATACCACCTTGCTTCCTGCCTTCTGATGAAGTCCGTCTATGTTCTGTGTTACCACCGCCTTGAGCTTACCCATCTCTTCCAGCTTCGCCAGATATTTATGAGCATTATTCGGCTCTATATTACGGGTATCTAGCTTCTGCCTGTGAAACTCATAGTATACCTTCGGTTCACGTACCAGACAGCTGTGGCTGAGCAGATACTCCGGACGATACATGTCAAACTGTACATCATGCTGGTTGTACAGTCCGTCTTTACTTCTGAAGTCCGGTATTCCGCTCTCGGTGGATACCCCCGCACCCCCGAAGAAAACTATATTATCATTTTCATCTATGACTTTCTTAAGATCTTCTATACTATTCCCCATCTGCCATTCCTCCGTTCAACTTTTTGCAATCCCAGGGCAAGAATATATACGTGCCTGCAGAGACACGTATATGTTCTTGTCCGTGTCAATTCAAAAGGGCGACCCCGAAGGGTCACCCTAATTCTATCACAAATACATATCACGCGAATGCGCTTTCGCAGATCCGGATTACTTACCTGCGTTCTTCTTGTTAGCCACGATATCAAATACAACCGCAGCCAGAAGTACGATACCCTTGACAACCTTCTGCCAGTTCGCATCCACACCTGTCAGGGACATGCCCAGGTTGATGACACCGATCAGTGTAGCACCGATGACCATACCGAGGACTTTACCCGATCCACCGTAAGCGGATACGCCGCCGACAACGCAGGCTGCGATGGCATCCATCTCGTAGTTGGTACCGGCGGTGGAGTTCGCTGACTGGAATCTTGCCATAACTATATAGGATGTGATAACAGTGAGCACTGCCATGTTCAGGTATGCTACGAACATGATCATCTTCGTATCGATACCGGAAAGTCTGGTAGCTTCCGCATTACCGCCTATGGTATAGAAGTAACGTCCCATGATCGTCTTGGATGTAACGAAGCTATAGATCAGGACGATCACCGCTACCCAGATAAGAGCTGTGGGAATTCCGCCCGCAAGTCCGAGTTTATAAGCAAACAGCATGATCGCTGCGGATGCAATAACGGATCTTACTATAACTGTGGCCATGGTATCTGCTTCATAACCCTTTTTCACCTTATTTGCTCTTGACATGATCCCCGAAGCAAAAACTATTACGCAGGCGATGATCCCTACTACAAGACAGGGTATGTTCATCTTGCCGATGGTCGAGCTGAGTACCTTGCCGGAGAATGCATTTAAGAAACTGTCCGGAAGAGGAGCTATGGAGCCGGTGGATGAATTGGCGGAAAGAAGCTTGGTACCCCATCCACGGAACGCCAGATAGCCTGCCAGTGTTGCGATCCACGGGGGAACATTAACATAAGCGATCAGCCATCCTAAAATACATCCGTATACCACACCTACAAGAAGCATGATCAGGATCGAAAGGATAGGATTCCATCCTTTGACGACCATCATGATTCCGCCGACCGCACCCATGAAGCACACGAAGGAGCCACAGGAAAGATCAATGTTACCGCCTGTCAGCATACATACAAGCATACCCGTTGCCAGGATGTAAACATATGCATTCTGAGTGATCAGGGCGTTAAAGTTAAGCGGCTGAAACATCTGACCGCCGGTCCTTGCAGTGAAGAAAATATATACCAGGACAAGGACAATCAACATTGCGTTCTTTTTTAATACATCTGTGTATTTAGCATATTTTTTCATTGTTCATCCTCCTCCCTTATTTTTTCTTCTTATTGGACATAACGTCAAAGATGATAGCCAGCAAAAGAACCAGACCCTTGACAACCTTCTGATAGTTCGCGTCCGTACCCATGATACTCATACCCTGGTTGATAACACCCATAAGTACGGCACCTATGATGACACCGAATATGTTACCTTCACCACCGTATGCTGAAGCACCGCCGATGAAGCAGGCTGCTATAGCATCCATCTCATAGCCCTGACCGAACGTAGGCTGTGCCTGAGTCGCTCTTGCAACCGTCAGGATACTGCCAAGGCCTGCCATAAGTCCCATATTGATGTACGCAAAGAAGTAAACCTTGCGTGAATCGATACCTGAAAGAATGGTTGCCTTTTCATTGCCGCCAACCGCATACAGATAACGGCCCATCGTAGTTCTGGTAGTGATGTAAGCATAAACCAGAAGCACAAGCGCAATCCAGATAAGAGAAGTAGGTATACCCTTGTAATTAGCCAGTTTATAGAAAAGCCATATGATGACCGCACAAATGATAACGGTTTTAACTATTACGGAAGACAATGTTTCCACTTCATATCCGTTTGCCTTGGCGCTTATACGGTTTTTCAAGATCACGATCACATACAGGGCAGCGATCGCTATACCAACCACAATACATGTGATGTTGAATGCACCGCTTCCAAGGAAATCGGGAATATAGCAGTCAGCGCCGCCGCCGAACACATTAAGAAATGTGGTATTTCTGATACCGATCGTGTATCCCTGCAAAACCACGTTTGAAAGACCTCTGAAAGCATACATACCCGAAAGTGTTGCTATAAACGGAGGAACCTTAAAATACGCGATCCAAAATCCCTGCCAGATGCCCACTATCGTGCCGCAAAGAAGCATCGCGATAACAGCCACCCAGACATTCACATCGCGATCCATCATAACCGCTCCCAGTCCTCCGGCGAAGCAGACCACCGAGCCGCATGCCAGATCGATGTTACCGCCTGTAAGGATACATAGAAGCATACCTGCCGCAAGAACGAAAACATATGCGTTCTGTGAGATCAGGTTATTGATATTCTGAGCATACAGGATCTTGCCCCCTGTGGTTATATAAAAGAAACCCAATACCAGTACGAGGGCGATGACCATGGTATATTTCTTTAGTACATCCTGAAATTTTATACTTTTCATTTTACTCGCCCTTTCCTGACTGTATGATACAAGCCATAATATTCTCCTGAGTTGCTTCAGAAGCCTTCATCTCACCCATGAACTTACCTTCGTTCATGATGTAGATACGGTCGCTCATACCGATAACCTCGGGAAGCTCCGAAGATATCATGATAACCGATTTGCCCATTGCAACCAGATCGTTGATGATGCAGTAGATCTCATACTTGGCACCTACGTCAATACCTCTTGTAGGCTCGTCCAGTATAAGTATATCGGGATCCGTAAACATCCATTTGGCAAGAAGAACCTTCTGCTGGTTACCGCCTGACAGATTGCCGACATTCTGTTCAACCGAAGGAGTTTTGGTCTTTAATTTTTCTTTGTATTCAACGGCAACCTGATATTCCTTATCCATATCGATCACGCCGCGTGAGCTGACACCCGAAAGATTGGCAAGAGACGTGTTCACTCTGATGGGATTGGACAATACCAGGCCGTTTCCTTTACGGTCCTCGGTCACATAAGCAATTCCTTCATTGATCGCTTCTCTGGGGTTCTTTAAGTGAACTTCCTTGCCGCCTATCTTAAGTGTACCCTTTATATCCGATCCGTATGAACGTCCGAAGATACTCATGGCAAGCTCAGTACGCCCGGCTCCCATAAGTCCGTAGATACCGACAACCTCACCCTTGCATACATTCAGGCTGACATTGTCAACCACCTTACGCTCGGTATAAACGGGATGATAAACGGTCCAGTCATCGACCTCCATATTGATATCACCGATCGCTACATTCTCACGCTTGGGGAAACGGTCTGTGATCTCACGTCCGACCATTCCCTTAATGATCCTGGCTTCATCAATTTCAGTAGTATGTTTATCCAGAGTTTCGATTGTGGAGCCGTCACGCACAACAGTGATCTTATCAGCAACATACACAACCTCATTCAGCTTGTGTGTGATTATGATCATCGTCATACCCTGCTTTTTGAATTCAAGCATAAGATCCAGCAGAGCCTTGGAATCTGTTTCGTTAAGTGATGATGTGGGCTCGTCCAGAATAAGCAGTTTAGCGTTTTTGGCAAGTGCCTTGGCAATCTCCACAAGCTGCTGCTTACCTGTACCGATATCCTTGATAAGAACGTGGGAAGACTCAGTGAGTCCTACCATCTTAAGATATTTGTCTGCTTCTTTATAGGTTTCGTTCCAGTTGATCGCGTTTTTCTTGCCGCGCTCGTTTCCGAGGAACATATTCTCACCTATAGACATCTGAGGAACAAGCGCAAGTTCCTGATGAATGATAACGATTCCTTTCTTCTCGGAATCTTTAATGGTCTGGAACTGACATACCTCGCCATTATAAATGATATCCCCTTCATAAGTCCCGTAAGGGTAGATACCGCTCAAAACATTCATTAGCGTGGATTTACCGGCGCCGTTCTCTCCTACCAGAGCATGAATCTCGCCCTCTTCAACCTGAAGATTAACGTTGTCGAGAGCTTTAACGCCGGGGAATGTTTTGGTAATGTTTTTCATTTCCAACAAAACTTTAGCCAAAAAGAACCCCTCCTATCTATCCTGTTTATTTAGGAAAACACCGATCAGATGTTCATTTAGAGCAAGCAGGCGGGTATAAACCCGCCTGCATCTAATACCCCGTTCAAGCTTGATTATTTAAGCTGATCCTCTGTGTAGTAACCGGAGTCGATAAGGATCTCCTTGTAGTTGTTTGCATCTGCGAATACAGGCTCGCAAAGGAATGAAGGAACAACCTTAAAGCCGTTGTCATATGTGGTTGTATCGTTAACATCAACTGTCTGTCCGTTAAGGATCTGACCAACCATCTTTACAACCTGGCTTGCAAGAGTACGTGTATCCTTGAATACTGACATTGACTGCTTGCCTGCGATCATGTTCTTGGTATTCTCGATATCGCAGTCCTGACCGGTGATGATGGGATAAGTTCCGTTGTAGTTTGCTGCAAGAGCGTTCTCAACACCAAGTGCTGTGGAGTCGTTTGAGCAAAGCCATACATCAATGTTGGTTCCGTCTGCATAATAGGATGAGAGGATGTTCTCAGCTCTGCTCTGTGCAGTTTCGGTTGCCCATGTAGGAGTTGCAACTTCTTCAAATGTCTTCTGGCCTGAAACAACGTTTAACTTGCCTGATTCGATGTAAGGCTTAAGAACGTCGTAAGCACCGTTGAAGAAGAAACCTGCGTTGTTGTCACCGGGATCACCTGCTGTGAACTCGATATTGAAAGGACCTGCAGCGTTGTCAAGATCAAGAGTATCTTTTACGTATGTACCCTGAACAGTACCAACCTTGTAGTTATCGAATGTTGCATAATAGCTTACTGCATCCGAGTTCATAATAAGACGGTCATAAGCGATAACAGGAATGTTTGCTTCCTTAGCCATGTCAAGAGCTTCACCCAGTGAAGAACCCTCGATTGCTGCGATAACGAGTACGTTAGCGCCTGAGGAGATCATGTTCTCAACCTGAGAAACCTGAGTCTGAACATCGTTTGAAGCGTACTGAAGGTCTACTTCAAAGCCTGCTGCCTTAAGTTCTGCTTCCATGTTGGCACCGTCCTGGTTCCATCTCTGGAGATCCTTGGTAGGCATTGAAACGCCAACCTTTGTGCCTGCTGCCGCAGTTGACTCTGTTGCTGCGCTGTCAGATGAGCCTGCATTTGCATCTGCAGCTGTGTCTGCTGAGCTTCCGCAGCCTGCAAGAAGAGTTACTACCATTGCACTTGAAAGAAGTGCTGCCAAAATTCTTTTCTTCATTTGGAATTCCTCCCTTTTATAATTTCGATGAACACCATGTCCATCGCTTCGACATTATCAATATAACACGAAGTAAATAGGACAAACTTGTTACCTTCTTCAAATTTTGGTCTGCACGCCGGCTTATGAACGGGCATAAAAATAGCACAAAATTGTCCTCTCAAGATTGTGTGACAATTTTGTGCTATCTATACTATATCTAGTGGTCTACATTCAGATACACTTCACTTCTTTGATGAAACGATCCTATAATGACCTCGTCCATATTCTTGGCCGTAACCTCTATGGGTTCCAGTTTTTCATAGGGAATGCTGTATGTGCCGTCATCTATCCTGTCCCCGACATCGGTATAGCCTTTGGTCACCATCTCCACAGTCAGTTCCGCTGCCCGCTGCGCCAGCTTCTCAACCGGCTTATAAACCGTCATATACTGTGTGCCTTCGACTATTCTCTGACACGCATCAAGATCCGCATCCTGTCCGGTCACAACCACGTCACCTGCCAGCTTATGTTCGGACAGGGCCTTGATCGCCTGACCGGCTATCGAATCATTACCGCACATTATCGCATCGGGAATCTCGTCAGGATGCTCCGCAAGGTATCTGTTAACATAGTCAAATGCGTATTCCGGTCTCCATGCATTGCAGTAATATACATTTTCTATCGTTATCCTGCCGGGATTCAGCCTTTTCTCAAAACCTTCTATAACAGCCGGAACGTTCGTATCGGTCAGAGGACCGTTGATCATTATCAGACTTCCCTCCTTGCCTATCTGTGAAATGATCGATCCGGCCATCAGGTTTCCGACTTCATAATTATCAAAGGAAATAAACAGATCCGTGTTGGCGTCCGAGATCATTCTGTCATAAGAAATGACTTTTATTCCCGCTCTGTGGGCTTTGGCGATGACATTCGAGAGCGCTGTACAGTCGACAGCTACGATCACGATGGCATTTACTTTCTTCTGGATAAAGTATTCGATCTGTGAGATCTGGGCTTCCACATCTCCGTTTGCATTCTGGACATTCACTTCCGCACCGAGTTCATGGGCTCTGGCAACGAATACGTCTCTGTCGCGCTCCCATCTCTCTATTATGAACGAGTCGAAAGTAAAACCGATCTCTATGACTCCATCGGATTCCACGGGCTGGATCTGTGTCTCTGTGCTACCGCATGATACGCACGTACACATGATGATCGCGCACAGGCAGAGACTTGTTACTTTTCTTATCAGTTTCTTCTTATACAATGTAAAACGTGAAAACATAAAACTATCCCTTCAGGGTCTCCCTGTATTCTGTCGGGGGAACTCCAACGACTTTTTTGAATATACGGCTGAAATAATTCGGATCCCCGTATCCGACTTCACTGCAGATCTCCTTCATGGACTTATCGGGATCCTTCAACATCTCCTTTGCCTTATCTATCCGGACACGCGTAAGGAATTCAACGAAGTTCTCCCCGGTCTTTTCCTTGAACAGCTTACTGAAATAATACGGGCTCAGATTCATATTTCTCGATATATCATCCAGTGAGACATCCTTGCTGTAATTCTCATCGATATATTTTCTCGCATTGTCCACGATATCATTGGACTTCTCGCCCCGCTTGACGATCACGTTATGGCATGCCTCCTCCATTTTGTCCATGAACCACTTACGGATCTCCTCAAGCCCCGACGCATTCATGATCTGCGGGAGATAGCCTTCCCTGGCCTCAAACCGGTAAGTCATCCCTCCGCTTAAGTATGCCTCCGACTCGGCTCGCATCACAAATTCCAGGCACTTAAGCCGGATGTTATTGATATCTCCGGTGCTCGTCTGCTGCATCCACCCGAAAAAGTCTCCGCACGACTGCATGCATTCATTGATATGCCCGTCATGCAGTTCCTCGAACAGTTTTTTCTCAAGTGCTATAGGATAATCATTCGCATAATCGCATCCGAGCAGGAGATCGTCGGCATGGCCTACGCGTCCGGTCGAATTGATCAGCGCCTTGATAGCATCCTGATATGACTCCATCGCATCTATAAACGGTACAATGCCGCCGATACCTATACGGAAGCTGATACCCGTTTCCTTATTGAGCCTGGTACTCAAAGCCCTGCATACATCGATAAGCTCGACCCTCTCATTGTAATCCATGGTCTGCGCTTCCGTCGGAACGCATACCGGGATCTTGTTGGACATGATGTTACCGACGAAGCACGGGAAGCTCTCCTTGATGATCTCGCATATGGTGTGGTAGCTGTCGACAGACTTGATGCTCACGCCGACAGCGTTGGTCATATAGTTGCCTTCCTGCGTATCGCCGAACACAAACGCCATCATATAGCAGTTGGAGGTATGTATTTCGAGCAGTTCCTTATACCTGTTTATATCCTCCTCGAAATATTCCCTGAACATGATCGAGTATATGAATCCGCTCTCGATGACAGGGATGACGTTCTCCATCTTCTCCTTAATGATCAGATCGTTCCGGTGCTGCTCGCGCTTTAAGTCTATCTGCCTGGTCGCGCGTTCCAGGACTTCACATATGCCCTGTTTGTTAAACGGCTTGTTGATATACTCGAGTACGCCGAGTGATATCGCTTCCTTGGCATACATGAAACGGTCATATGCACTGACCACTATGAATATGATCGATGGATTGTTCTTTTTGATCTCACGCATCGCATCGATGCCGTTGATCCCGGGCATCTGAATATCCATAAACGCAATATCCGGCCTGAAACGCTCCGCCAGTTCGATGACCGACCGTCCGGTCTTGGCTGTCTCTATCTCGTACTCTCCCGGATATTCCGATTCAATGATGAACTTAAGCGAATCTATCACTATGCCTTCGTCATCTGCGATCATTATCCTGTACATCTATGTCCCCTTTACTCATCCACCGCCGGTATACGGATGATCACTTCCGTACCGGCATCTTCTCCGTCACTCTTTATATCAAGCAGACCGGGCTCTCCGAAATACAGTTCCAGTCTGCCGCACACATTACCTATTCCTATACCGTTGGAGTTGCTTCCCGACATGGAAGCATCAGGTGTATAACTTCCGTCCAGAACCTCTCTTATACGCTCACCGGACATGCCCTTGCCGTTGTCCCATACCGACAGTTCATAATGATTGCCTGCACGGACGCAGGATACCTCTATGATCTTCTCCCTGTCTATATCGCGTATTCCGTAATTTACCGCGTTCTCAACGATCGGCTGCAGGATCATGCTGGGAACTTTCACATTCTCAAGAGATTCGTCGACATTCTTATGATAATGGATCTCTCCCGAGAAACGTACATTCAATATGTAGATATAGTTATCTACCAGCCTCAGTTCCTCGCCTATCGTAGTATCTTCGTCCAGTTTACGGATATTGTATCTGAAGAAACTGGCCATGTTATCGATAAATACCGCAGTTTTCTCTGCGTCTTCGAGCATCGCCAGCTGCGCTCCGGCATTCAGGGTGTTAAACAGAAAGTGCGGATTGATCTGGGCCTGGAGATATTTAAGCTGTGCATCTTTGATCTGTGTCTCCATCTTGAGCTCGCGTTCCTTCAGTGCGCTCTCGTTACGGATGGATTCTCCGAGTTTCACCACATATTCCCTGATGGATGTCAGCATCTGTGCAAAAGTTCCGGACAGGATACCTATCTCGTCGCCGCTTTCCACCGGTGCCAGTTCAACATCAAAATCACCTTCGGACACCTGCTTGGCCGCATCCGACAGGTCTCTCAGAGGGCGGATGATATTGCCTGTAACGACGGACATGAGAGCGATCGCCACTATCGCCGTCAGCAGCAGTATGACCGCGTTGGCGGTCTCTATATATTTCAGTGATGTCAGCAGCACATTATAGTCTCTGTTATTCGCCTTGAATCTGGCATTGTTCAGACTGTATACAAAAGTCTCCACCACATTGTATTTTTCACACGCTTCTTCATAATACTCGCTGTATTTCTCAACGTCCCTGCCTCGCTTGGCATTGACGGTATTCTCCACGATCTCCAGATAGCTGACCGACAGATTATATATATTTTTCTCTGCCATCAGCATATCATCGTCAACGGTCCGGGTGTTGAGCGTCTCAAGCGAACGGCGGTACGACTGACCTGCACGGTAATATTTATCAAGCGAATCCGAACTCTTGGTATCCAGATACTCCGTCATGGAACTGTGTACGTCCCCCATGGATGCAAGCATCTCATCCAGATTCAGGTTGCTGACATATATCTGCTCCAGATTTCCCATCATCGTGTTGATATTTATGAACATGATGATATTCACACCTATGATGAACACAAGTGCGACTGAGAAAATGAAGATCAGTTTGGACTGAATGCTTCTATTATTCCAGTTGATGATCTTACTCGCTTTCTTCATCTTCCTGACTGAGCAGTTCTGCGGCATGCGCTGCCAAAATGACTTCTGTATCCTGGGCTATGTATGTGGTCACATAGCCTGTATCCGTATACTCTTCAAGTGCATCCACGGCAGATGAACCTATCCTCGACGAATCTACCGACACGGTCGCTTCGAGCAGGTTCTTGCTTACGGCTTCCAGTATATCGACGGAATCGTCAAAACCGTATAATGCCACGCTGCCGGCCTTGTTATAATCCACGGCAGCCTGAAAAAGGCATCGTGTATAGACAGAGTTGATCGCTACCATGGCATCGGGAAGTGAACCGTTGATAAAGATATCACGGATATCCTCCTCCGCGGTGAACGTGGTCTCGTTATTGACATATACACCTTCAATATTACATATGTCGGCAACGCCTCTCTCAGCAAATTCATCATATATACCCGAGATCACGAGGTTTGCACCGCCGGCATTTTCATTGTCCAGGACCACATATACGGTGATCCCGTTACTCACGTCGCCCTTGAGCAGTTCCTCTCCGTACTGACGCCCCACCGTATAATTACTGAATCCGACGAAGCATACACGGTCCGATTCGGCACAGTCATCCAAAGCGGTGACCACCGGAATCCCCTGAGAAGATGCATATGCAATGGCATCACTCATTTCCTCGTCAGCTTCACCATCCACGATGATACCGTCCACATCCGCATCCACGGCGATCCTGATAAGTTCATCACGGTCATAATCAACCGTCAGCTGTGCTCCGAAATCCTCAACATAGACTCCGAGTTCCTCACCACGCGCCCGCGCACCATCGTATATATGTACCCACAGATCCTCATCCGCTCCTTTATGAATAAAGGCATAATGTCTGTCATACGACATAGTCCCTCTGGACCCGCCCGGACTCTGGGCGCTGTTCATCAGTAACCTCAGAGCCACGATACTTCCGATGGTCATCAGCAGGGCAAGGACAAGCAACACCACTATTAACTTCAGAGATATGTTCTTTTTTTCCATTATTCTGATTATACTATAAAACCGTTCACAACGAAAAAGACCTCCGGGGAACAATCCCCGGAGGTCGTCAAATCAAAACTGTGATCAGATGCTACGCAAATTACTTAACTGCGTTCTTTGCATCGATCTGAGGCTGCCACTTCTCGCAGTCGAACTTGTACAGATCCTGGAATCCCATACCGTCCAGAGTATCTGTCATCTCATCCCACATAGCGTCGAATGCGGCATCATCATCAACGAAGATCATCTTCCATGAGTAGTCACAGAGGGTCTCATTGCACTGATTACGGATTACGGAGATATCAGCTGTATCGGAAACAAGAGCAACAGGTACGTTAGGGCTGATAACCAGCTTGCCGTTATTCTTCATCCACTCTGCGGGCTCTGCTGCACCAAACTTGGCTGCCCAGTCCTTCTTCATCTGAGTAAGGGTAGCTGCCTTCCATGATGCCCAGTAATCCTTAGCATAGGTCTCGCCTGTGTTAGGGTTAACTGAGTTAGCGCTTACGATCCACTCATTGATCTGGTTGTTACCATCGCTGTAGCCTGCGCCGCCGTACTCTTCGGGAACCGGAAGGTTATCCATCAGAGCGTTGTCGTTGATGGCAGTGTACTTGCCGTCATCGCCTACAGTGTAGTTGAAGTCCTTGATACCTGCATGCTCGAACTCAAGACCTTCGGGTGATGCATACCAGTCAAGGAATTCCATGATGGTCTTATACTTCTCATCATCTACGCCTGAGCCTACACCGAATACACGGCCGCTTCCGTAGTAAGCATCTGCATCTGCATAGTAGCTCTGATCATCAACAGGGATGAAGATCATAGCTGTACCGTCATTCAGACGATCCTGGCTGTTCCAGAAACCTACCTGCCAGCTGTACCAGAAGAGGTTAACCTGTCCTGCGCTCATCTTTGCGCATGCTGCGTTCCAGTCCTGAGTACCCGAATCGGGATCTACAAGACCTCTTCTGTAGAGGGTGTTCAGGAAATGAAGCATCTTGTAATATGTAGCGTTCTTGTCTGTGATAGGAGTAAAGGTCTTGCCGTCAGCCTTAAGGATTGCTGAATCCTTGATCTTCTCGCCATACCATGTGGTCAGCTGAACAACGTTTGCGATACCGAGCATGTTGTCGTTGCCGTCCCAGTCAGGCCACAGAGAAACTGCATAGCAGGGATCTCCTGCGTCATTGGTAGGATGTGCTTCCTGCATCTGAGCAAGAACATCTACAAGACCGTCCAGATCCTTGATGTCAGGCATGCCGAGCTCTGTATAGTAATCCCAGCGAAGCAGAGGGCTTGAATAAACAACATCCTGAGAATAGGAAGTAGGTGATGTATTCATCATCTGCGTAGGGATACCGTAGATCTCACCATTGTTGCCTTCAAGACCTGCATTGTAGGTTGAGATCTGCTCTGCATACGCATTCAGGTTAGGATAGTTCGGCAGATCAGCCGTGATATCCTTGATAAGTCCGGCATTAACGCAGTCAGCGAAGTCAACTGAGTCAAGCAGAACGATGTCGCCCAGATTACCTGAGCTTGTTCTTGTCTGATAGATAGCATCGCCTGCTACCTGAGGAGCGATGATGTTAAGGTCGATGTTGAAACGATCCTTAACTACCTTATCGAACCAACCGGTCTGGAGACCCTGGAAGTTAGCAGCTGCATCATATACTTCGATCTCCATGGCGCCTGATGAACCGGCATCAGCTGCTGCAGTGTCGCTGCCTGCATCAGATGATCCGCTGTCAGTGGTCTGAGCAGTAGTTCCCGCATCACTGCTTCCGGTATCAGCCGGTGCAGTTCCGCCGCAACCCGCAAGTGTTCCTACGAGCAATGCGGTAGCGGCAAACAATGAAACGATTTTTTTTAATTTCATTTTGTACCTCCCTTTTTGCTTGGAATGGATTTATAGTTTCAGATCCGAAGACCATAACTAACAAACCGTCCGGACAATGCCGGTGCATCATCCTTTTACGGCACCTATCATGATGCCCTTGACGAAGTACTTCTGGAATATGGGGTAAACCAGAAGGATGGGGGCCACCACGACGATGGTAACTGTCATACGTATCGAAGTAGCCGTAGCTGCATGAGCCAGTGAAGCTGCCATCGAAGCGGTACTCGTGCTGCTGTTAACGATGGCTTTCAGCGAGCTGGCCTGATTGATGTACTGGTACAGTGTAAACTGCAATGTCGAAAGTTTCGGACTGCTGGTCAGAAGCAGTGTATCCTGGAAGGAGTTCCACTGCGCAACCGCACTGAATATCGCAACTGTAGCCAGGATCGGCTTGATGACCGGTATTATAACGGAGATAAATGTACGTATGGTACCGGCTCCGTCAAGTTCCGCCGCATCCGTAAGCTCCTTCGGTACCGATTCGACGAATGTCTTGCACAGTACTATATAGAAAGGAGACACGATCGTAGGCAGTATATATACCCAGAACGTATCATACAGGTGGATGTTCTTCATGGTGATGAAGAACGGGATGATACCTGCATTGAAATACATCGTGGCAACAGTCAGTCGATACCAGATCTTACGGTGCCACATGGTCTCACGTGTGAACATATATCCCAGGAAAGCCGATGCACCGACCGTAAGCAATGTACCCAGTACGGTTCTTGCCAGAGATATCTGGAACGCATCCACAAGCGAAGGAATGTGAGACACATTCACATAGTTGGTGAGATGCAGTTCTTTGGGCCAGAAAGTGATCTTGCCTCTCGCACTTAAGTCATTGGAACTGATCGTGTTGATAAAGATGTAATAAAAAGGATATACACATACAAATGCGAAAAAGGTATATACGATATACGTAACAACACTCATGATCGTATCGGTGATATCGATCTTTCTGTGTTTCTTTATCACAACGGGTGCGGCCTGCTCTGCGACGGTCTCTTCCGCAACGGTCTCTTCGGTGATCTCTTTGGTTACTGTGTCTGCCATCAGATGAAGCCCTCCCCTCTTGTAAGTTTGGATATGGCGTTCATGGTACACAGGAGTACGATACTGATCAGACTCTTCAGAACACCTATGGCCGTGGACAGCGAATATCCGCCGTTACCCATGGCCAGATTATATACATACAGGTCGAGCACCTGGATGTAATCCTTGTTGAACGAGTTCTGGAATACGAAGAACTGTTCCATACCGTTTGACAGGAAGTTCGCCATGTTCAGGAAAAGCAATACCAGGTATGTGGGCAGGATGCTGGGGATCGTGATATGCCATATGGTCTTCCAGCGGTTGGCACCGTCCACCTTGGCTGCATCTATCAGTTCCTCATCTATACCGGTAATAGCAGCGATATACATGATAGCTGCCCAGCCGGCGTTCTTCCATGTAAGCCACAGCCACATCTTGAACCAGATATGCTTGGATGACTGCAGGAACATGATCGGCTTGGAGATGATCCCCCACTGGGTAAGCAGTGAATTGACCACGCCCGTGCTGTTGAATATACAGAAAGCTATGGAGTATACCAGCACCCAGCTGATGAAGTTCGGAAGAGTGGTAACGGTCTGTACGAACTTCTTATACGGCTTACACTTGATCTCATTAAGAAATACCGCGAACATCATGGGGAACCATGAGAACAGCATACTCAGTCCGCTTATGGCAAAGGTATTGACCAGAACCTGCAGCAGCTGCTTGCGCTTAATGTCGTTGTCGATCATATAGTGGAACCACTTGAATCCGACAAAAAGATCCTTGGAAAGCGGTGCCGGCGGCTTATAGTCATAGAATGCATATACCCAGCCATACAAAGGATAGTACGCAAATACCAATACCAGAATGATGAAAGGCAGAACGTAAAGAAATTCTCTGTAACCACGTAACTTTTTTCTGTTCATTCGATACCCCTAAGATTATAGATTATGCTATGAGTGTGTATAACAAAGATGACACAGTTATAGCTAATGATTCTATGATATATAAATTGTATGGCTCAGTAAGAGAATCTTCAACACGAGCATAGATATCTTAACCGAAAGCAGAAAAAAATCGACAAAAATACGCCTCAAATCTTGCGATTCGAGGCGTTTATTGTGGTTTTACGTCAAACCGGAAAAGGGAGGTATCCGGCGATCTATTTTGTAAACTCTATTTCATATCCATCGACGGTCAAAATGTATGCACCGTCCGGCAGATCAAGCCCGGAAATATCCAGTGTAAGAGGATCCCGCTCCGTCATAATATCGCTGAGTATACCCTCCGAATAGGTTGTAACGGTGCCGGCACTGTCAGTTCCCGTGATAGCATATTCGAGATTCTTTACATCTTCAGGCAGACCGGGATCCGCATTTATAAGCAAAATCCCATTATCATATATTGCCGCTGCCGCCTCGCTCGAAGACTCGGTTTTGGCAGAGTCCGCAGCCACCGGGTACGCGGGTTCAGCGCTCTCCATCGGAGCTTCCGAAGTTTCTGCTTCAGAATACTCCGGTGCTTCCGGTTCCGCGGTTTCCGCAGCTGAATCTGCTTCATAAGCCGCATCACCCATTTCGGATTCGTAAACGGCACTGTCGGACGCAGGAGCAGTCGAGCTGCTGTGTCCGCCCATCCTGATCAGGGCCGGGAGTGCCACGGTCACCATCAGAAGTACCGCTGCGGCTATGGGCATGGCTATGATAAGTCCCCTGTTCATACGAAATCTGTGCACCTTTTTGGTACCGGCAGGTACAGAATGCAGTTCAAATGCAGCCTCATCTATGTATTTGGGATCCAGCCCCGACAGGGCATCCATCAGATCATTCCCGTTCACAGTTCATATCCTTCCAGATTCAGGTAATCCTTAAGCCTGGCTCGTAATCTAAAGAGCAGAGACTTGACGGCAGATTCGGTCATATCCAGTTCTCCTGCTATATCGGCCAGCGAATCTACGTAGAAATACCTTCTCACAAATACCATCCGGTCTTTTGCATCCATCTCTGACAGAAAATTGTTGATGTGTCCGGCAAGTATCGAGCTGTCGACCATATCCTCGGTCGATGAAGAACCGGCCACTTCGAAGAGTTCGTCAAGCGCCAGGGCGGTCTGTCCCGCCCCGCGCTTCATTGAGTGTCCTTTACGGTACAGAGTAAGTGCATGGTTTCTGACGATCGCTGCCAGATAGGGCGCAAGCATATCAGGCCGCTCCGTGGGCATACTGTTCCAGGCCGACAGATAAGTATCGCTCACACATTCCTCCGAATCCTCATCATTGGCTGTTATATTCATTGCGATCTTCCGGCAGTACGCACCGTATTTGGTGCCTGTTTCGGTTATCGCTCCTTCATTTCTGGCCCAGTACAGGTCAACGATCTCGTAATCCTGCATTCTCGTCTTCGTCTGATCACAGTTGCTCGATCAGCTCTATGAACTCCTCTTTGTATACATCGTCCAGATCCAGCTTGGACATCTGCTTTCTTACATCCTTAATGCTCATGTCTCCGATGTAATCGCTGTCATTTAAAATCATTCCGCATTCAGCTACATATGCTGCAAAAAGTGTATCACAATTCGGCTTTCCGGTGTAGCATTCCGAGCTGATCGGGAAATATATAAGCTGGGATTCATCTGCTTCCGGCTCTTTGTATCGTACCGATACGGTCATCCACTCGTTTGAGGTAAGGCCTGTCTCGGACAGATCGGTATTCTGATAACGCAGTGATCCTGATGCATTGTCAGCGTCTTCATTCATTTTGATCTCATACATCACGGTCATGGCATGTCCGCTGCCTATCTCACCGCCGTCTTTGGTATCATCGCTAAAGTCCTTCGCGCTCATCTGTCTGTTCTCATAGCCTACCAGTCTGTATTCCGATACATATTTGGGATTGAACTCGATCTGGAACTTAACATCCTTTGCCACGGTGAAAAGAGTGGAGTTGAACTCATCGATCAGAACCTTCTTGGCCTCTGCGAGTGAGTCTATATAGGAATAGTTTCCGTTGCCCTTGTCGGCGAGTGTTTCGAGAGTCACCTCATTGTAATTACCGGTCCCGAATCCCATTACGGACAGGAATACACCGCCGTCCTTCTTTTTGGTGATGAGTTTCTCAAGTTCATCCTCGGATGTAACTCCTACGTTTAAGTCACCGTCCGTGGCCATGATCACACGGTTGTTTCCGCCTTCGATGAAGTACTTCTCGGCAAGCTTGTAGGCAGACCTGATGCCGTCTCCGCCATTGGTGGATCCGCCTGCATCCAGATTGTTTATCGCCTTCTTGATCTGTGAGTGCTTGTCTCCGGATACACCGGCTAATACCACATCCGAAGAAGATGCATATGTAACTATCGATACTCTGTCATCTTCGTCCAGATTGTCTACCAGCATCTCGAGTCCCATCTGAAGCAGCGGCAGCTTGTCGTAGCTGTCCATGGACCCGGATACATCTATGAGAAATACGATATTGGATGCAACATCGTCGATGTCTTCCAGCTCCTTTGCCTTGATCCCGAGATTGACGAGTTTGGTCTCCTTATTCCACGGGCAGTCGATTATGGAAGCATTTACCGCAAATGTATCGTCCTTGCCGGGATCGCGGTAATCATAGCTGAAATAGTTTACAAGTTCCTCCGTACGTATGGAGCCGGCGGGTATATCGGATAAACGATAGCCGTCCGTGATCATCCTGCGCAGGTTCGAGTAGCTGGCCGTGTCTATGTCGGCACCGAATGTCGACAGGGGAGAAGCCGCAACTTCCTTAAATTCGTTCTCCACAATACTCTTGTAATTCTCTCCGTAATTAACAGCCGGTGCGTTGTAGCAGTATTCCGAAAAACCGTAATCATATATCGATTCCGCACAAGCCATATCCGCACTGTCGGTTTTAGCTGAAGCCGCACCTTCTACCGGGTATTCGGGGGCTATGTAGGTCGCTGCTGCGTCTTCGGTATACTCCGGTTCGGTCCATACAGGTGCTTCGGTTGTCTCCGTCATATAGCCTGCTCCGCATCCGGTCATGGATGTAACTGCAACGGTACCGATGAGTAGTGATGTGATCATTTTCTTCTTCATAATTAAACCTCCGTAAATGAATTGCTTCTGTTATGTCCTGAAGGGCTTTTTTATGCGCTTCTGACTATATAGACGCAAAACATCTGCGGAGGTTTCGAAAAAAATAAAAATTTTCAAAAAAATGAAAAAGCCCCAAATCACGAGGATTCGGGGCGCATCATGCGAGGTGCTGAACGGATTTGAACCGATGATCAGGGAGTTGCAGTCCCACGCCTTACCACTTGGCTACAGCACCATATCATATATACACTGTTGTGTCCGCTTCCACAGACACAAACAGTAGTATATATGAATCATAGCGAAAAATCAAATAAAATTTGCGATTTTGAATGCTGTCTTACAGATCATAGTACATCGCGAATTCCATCGGATGAGGAAGCTTCGATACCTTGGATGCGGACGCACGCTCGCGGTCGATCAGCTGCTGTAAAAGTCTCTCGGGGAATACACCGCCTGCGGTCAGGTAATCATGATCTGCCTCGAGCTCATTTAATGCTTCATCAAGGGTAGCCGGCAGTCCGGTAAGCTTTGCCTTCTCCTCATCTGAAAGAGTATAGAGATTGAAGTCATAAGGTCCCCATCCCATCTTTTCGGGATCGATCTTTTTCCTGATGCCGTCCAGGCCGGCCATCAGGATAGCTGCATATGCATAGTAAGGATTGCATGTGGCATCGGGATTACGAAGCTCAAACCTCTTGGTCTCAGGAGTCTTCGCATATGCGGGGATACGGATGACCGCACTTCTGTTACTCATGGCATATCCGATAGTCACGGGTGCCTCGAAGCCTGGTACCAGTCTCTTGTAAGAGTTGGTTGACGGATTGGTGATCGCACACAGTGAACGTGCATGTGAGAGCAGGCCGCCCATGAACCAATGCGCTTCCTTGCTCAGCTGAGCATATCCCTTCTTATCATAGAAGACAGGCTTGCCGCCCTTAAAGAGAAGCATGTGCACATGCATTCCGCTGCCTGCTTCGGATGCAAGCGGCTTGGGCATGAATGTTGCAGTGATGCCTTCCGCTGCGGCTTCATTCTTGATGACATATTTTGCTGACATGGTATCATCGGCCAGCTTGAGCATATCGCCGAGCTCTACCTCTATCTCCATCTGTCCGCTTCCGCCTACCTCGGGATGATGATACTTCACATCCACTCCCCACTCCTTCATGACCATGCACATGCGGCTGCGGATGTCGTTACGTATATCGGTAGGAAGCGAATTATGATATCCTGCACCGGGCATCACCTGGTAGCCGTTGTTATTATCGGGGCTGCCGGATGCATATCCTGCCTGTGAAGTGAAGATGCTGGTGAACATATTGAAGTAATCGGTATTATATCTGACTTCGTCGAAAAGATAGAACTCATACTCGGGTCCTATCACCATCTGATCGGCTACTCCGATCTCTTTCATATACTCCAGAGCCCGGATCGCCACGTTTCTCGGATACTGGTCAAAAGGTCTGTTCTTCGGCAGATCGATGACACGCACGTCTCCTATCATGGAGAGAGTCGGTACCTCCGCATATCTGTCTATCACGGCGGATTCCAGAACAGGGATGAATACCATGTCGCTGTTCTCTATGGGGGCATAACCGTAATTGGATCCGTCGAATCCGATACCGTGCTCCATAGTGCTCTCGGTAAGTCTCTCAGCCGGGATGCTCAAGTGTCTCCATCTGCCGTCGATATCGGTCAGCTTGAAGTCCACAATCTCGATCCCCTGATCCTTGATGAGTTTCTGAATGTCTTTTAACGTTTTAGCCATATAATCCTCCTATACAATACCCAAATTGATATCCGTGAACACGTCACGGCAATACCCTCAATAATTATAACCCATCATGTGCGCCCAGCCAACGACAACGCCCGTAAATAGCTTACGGCCGCCAGAGCAGCCACTATCAGTATCATGATGCCGGACAGCAGGATATGGTTCATCTTCATCCCCAGGAATACCATGAGGACCACCAGTCCCATGACAGCGAACATATTCGGCAGCAGATATATGGATACCGCAGCTCCCTGCTTGATGACCTCTATCTCATTTTCCCAGTCGAGCCTCATGTGCCTGATCCCGCACACACATCCCCAGGCAGTGGAAAATGCGCACAGTACAACACCCAGGATCAGATCCATGATCAGCTCCGAAACCGGCACTTTCGCCGATATTCCCATACACAGGATTCCGAATATCATGAACGGAACCGTCAGATACATATTAAAGAGCATCTTGCCTTTATATATAGAGGTTTTCTCTATCGGGAGACTCTGCAGGATCCAGTAGTTCTTTCCTTCAAGCGAAGGAGAGCAGGCTGTCGTGGCCATCATCCCTATGAAGAAATATATGATAAAAGGTATCGCCGGCTGCAATATCGCATGATCAAACGGAGCATTCCGGGTAACCGTATCCACGATCTTATCGAAACCTAATATAAGCGTGACAATACCAAACAATGCTGCCAGGATCACTCCAATCGCACCGTTGGTCATATATGTGGTCGATCCGGTCAGACGCTTAAACTCCTTGTAGGCGATCGCATTTATGACACTGTGTTTCTTCTGTCCGTTCATACGGTACTTCTTTGCAATTGATACTCCTGTACGAATTGCCCACGATACGGAATACGATCACAAACAGCAGAAGACTAACTCCCGTAAGCAGCAGGATATCAGACACCACCGGTCCTCTGACCGCTCCTGCAAACCATCCGACAGGCAGGTATACTCTGCCCGCATTCTCCGTTGCTTCGGATACCGTCTGAAGAGTGTTCTCAACCTGATCATCTCTTATAACAGCCTCGATGATATATCTGAGCGAAAAACAAAGGATGATAAAGGCCATCGTGAGAATGGTCTGAATGATATTATTCTTGCGGAAACCGGAACTGACCCTGGCGATCAGAAACCCCAGAAAAGATGCAAGCAGCATGGGAATGACCGGCAGGACAAAAGACAGTATTATCCACACCGGATATACGACCGGTAACGGGTGCGCATAGATCCCGTATCCGACCATCATCGCCAGCGATATGCTCAAGTACCACGGCAGGCTCTTTATATACATATACATAAACTTGCAGCCTGCCACCGTACGCGACTCAAAAGGAAGCGACATCAGCATATCGTATTCTTTAAAGTTGAACAGATATCCGTTCGTCTTGAAGAAAGTAAAAAGGAATGCAAGCGCACTGATCACGATGGCGCACATCACGGGTGCAGCTTCTATAAGGCCGGACTCACCGTAACCTATACACATGGCTATGCTGTATCCTATGAGCATAAGATACAGACATGCCAGCCCGACATAGTTTCCGATGACCCTTCTGCGTCTTTTCTTATCCGTGGAATGCTTATATATATTGTGCTGACTCGTGGACAGAAGCAGAGTCCTTAGAAGAATGATACTAGCCTTCATGATCGGCCTCCAGGAATGTCTCTTCGAGCGAATGTCCTTCGGTCAGTTCCTCCATGGTCCCGGATGCTATGATACGTCCATGCTTGATGATCGCCACCTTGTTACACAGTTTCTCTGCCACATCCAGTACATGTGTGGAAAAGAAGATCGCCGTTCCCTGTGCACACATCTCATGCATGATCTCTTTTAAGGTAAATGTCGCCTTCGGATCAAGTCCTACAAAAGGCTCATCCAGCACAAGAAGCTTAGGATGATGGATCAGCGCTGATATGATCGCAACTTTCTGTTTCATGCCGTGTGAATATGAACCGATCAGGTCTCCCAGCGAATCTGTTATCTCGAACATGTCCGCATATTTCTTTATATCTGCTTCGCGATCCGATGCGTCTATACCAAACACATCGGCGATGAAATTCAGATACTGGATGCCGGTCAGGTTTTCATACAGATCGGGATTATCCGGAATATAGGCCGTGATACGCTTGCACTCCATCTCCTCATCCTTGACGGAATGTCCGTCTATCAATATCTCGCCTTCGGTGAAATCAAGCACACCGACCACCGCACGTATCGTGGTGGATTTGCCGGCTCCGTTGTGACCGATGAATCCGTAGATATCTCCGCTCTCTACAGTCAGCGAAACATCATCCACGGCTTTCTTTCCTTCTCCGTATGACTTCGTATAATGCCGTATCTCAAGCATTGGATTTTCCTCTCAAATCTTCTGTTTAGTTGCTTCCAGCGCATCGATCACTCTGTCACACCATGCGTCGAACTCGGGATCCGGAGTCTGGCATTCGGGATGAGACATGATATAGTCAAGCGCAATCCTCACACCGCGTTCGAAGGGCACGCTCGTTGTCATATAAGGCACTATCTTCTTCAGCTTGCTGTTATCGAATACTACCGAAACGGATTTGTCGCCTGTCAGACTTCCGTCGTAATCGTAGCCGTATTTGTCCCCGACAGCCGAAAGGAAATCCGATGCCACGTGATATGCCTTGAGTTCCACTCCCAGGGCATCCGCGATAGTAGCGTATATCTGATCCCAGGTAAGAGTCTCGTCCGATGTGATCTGGAATGCCTCACCGATCGCATGACGGTTACCCATAAGACCTGTATATCCTATCGCAAAATCGGTATTAAAGGTCAGCGTCCACAGAGACGAACCGTCGCCCTGGATGATGACCGGCTTGCCTTCCTGCATTCTCTTTATAACCTGCCACGACCCGCCGTTACCGTGTACTCCCATCGGTATAGATCGTTCGTCATATGTGTGGCTCGGTCTGACTATTGTGACAGGGAAGCCGCTCTCGCGATACTCTTTCATCAGGATCTCTTCACAGGCGATCTTGTCTCTCGAATACTGCCAGTGGGGATTGGCCAGAGTCGTACCCTCCGTGATACGGTAATCTGCAGCAGGTTTGTGATAAGCAGATGCGGAGCTCGTAAACAGGAACTGACCGGTCTTACCCTTAAACAGCCGTATGTCTCTCTCAACATCCTCTGTATGGAATGCAATGAAATCACTCACCGTATCAAAATACATTCCCTCGAGTTTCTTCGCCACATCAGCCTCGTCATGTATATCCGCGACTATAGTGTGAACCCCCTTGGGTAGCCTATCGTTACGGTTGCCTCGGTTGATGAGCCATACCTCCCAGTCAAGTTCCTCAACCAGCCTCTTAACGATCGCCATGCTGATAGTGCCTGTACCGCCAATAAATAAAGCTTTCATATATATACCCCCCTTATCACGATTGCAGAGATATCCGATATCTCATTAACGAAATTGTATTATCTATGAATGTCAAAATCAACAGCAAGGAATCATGCCTGTCCTGTCATGAAGTATCCGGACAACCGGTCTTGAGATATACCTCCACAATCACTACAATGTATCTATGCTTATACTTGCCAAGGAATATATGAATAACGGTAAACTGACAGAGTACATCATTCCGCCCGGTACGGAATGCGTCGGAGAATGGGCTTTTGCCAGATGTCGTAATCTGCGGAGCATACACATACCCGCAGGTTGTGACGTATCGAACAGAGCCTTCGAAAGCTGCCCTGCGCTGTCGGAAGTATATATATACCACGATTCGCCGGATGAACCCGTAGCCGGCTATCCTCATCTGCTGGCGCTGGCCCTGCGAACCTGGGATCATGAGGCCGCCGTGCTTATAGATAATGCCGGGGATCCCTGTACTTTTACGGACTATTTCGACAGAAGGCTACTAAGATACATAAACACCCCCGACGATGACGGGTTTGCCCCCTTTCTCGCCGGAGGTGAAGAAGACTATGACAACACGACTGCTCTGAACGAACATATCAGAAACGTCCGCATGTCTAAAGCCGAACTTATATATGAGAGGCTGAGCATCACAGCACCCGTCACCGAAGAATTGAAATCCGTCTTCACGGACCGGCTTGTCAGATTCAATCCCGAAATATCTTTTGCGGTACTGACGCCACCGTCAGATCACAACGAAGCATACAGAAATCTCTACTTCGAACTGGGGCTGAACAGGCTGACCGACACGGAGTCCCTGCTCAGTATCGCCGGTAAGGACACCCGGCTTCGTGCCATGGTCCTCGACCACAATCAGGGAAATGACAGCACGATCGATAAAATGATGCTGTGAGGATTCATCCGCAGACGGTTACCGCCGGTCTGCAAGCGGCGTGATGAGCGGCTTGTCTGGCAAAGTGACATTGAAAACATGTGTGACATCCGAAGAAATTGTGATCGGATCCTGGTCCTTTGACAGGTGCGTCCGAAGAACCGGTTGTTTGAGTCCCGGCACCCTGCTTAGGTCCGTCCAGGTAATCTCTTGCATTGAATCGCTCTCCGTTTTCCTGTTCCTCATCTATGATACCGGGAACAAGCTCGGTCACATATGTATCTCCTGAAACGGGATCCACATAGTAGCGGATCTGTGCCCCTGTGTAGGAACGGTACAATACAACGATCTTTCCGTTTTCACTTGAAACATCCCAGTACTCCGAATAGCCTTCGGAATTGATCTCACCGTCATAACCCGAACCGATGGATTTATTGTAATTGATCACTGCGGCATACGCCTGCTGTTCCGTGATCGTGCCGCTAGTATCCGCTGTATTATCGGTCTGTGCCGCCGGCTGTTCGGTTGCCTCGGGCTGCGCTGCCGGCTGTCCGGCTGACTCCTGCTGAGTGTCTGATACTGCGTCTAACGACTCAACCACAGGCGCCGAAATATCCGGTTCCTCGCTTCCGCATGCAGACAAAAGCATTGCTGCACATAATATCACCGGTACGATTCTTGATATCTTTTCTGTGTTTCCGAATTTTTTCATAATAATCTCCTCCATTCCGATATATTATATATTATATGTCCGTTTATACGGCAGAAATTTCAAAAAACAAAAATCCCCCTGCGTAACGTATTGCTTGTTACGCAGCGTCATGTAGTAGGATACGTGGCGAAAGGAGGTGAGAGCTATGTCAAAATACACAACGGGAGAGCTTGCAAAGCTCTGCGGAGTCACAGTCCGGACAGTTCAATATTATGATACCCGCGGAATCCTGATCCCCAGCGATCTGTCCGAAGGCGGGAGAAGGCTCTATTCGGAAGACGATCTGAAACTTATGAAGATCATCTGTTTCTTAAGAGAACTCGATATTCCGATCGATGCCATCTCACAGATACTTAAGGAAGAACATCCCGAGAAAGTGATCTCACTGCTGATCGAACAGCAGGAGAAAGCCCTTACGGATGAGATCTCTGATAAAGAGGAAAAGCTGGATAAGCTGCGCGAACTGAAAAACGGGCTCAAAAACAAAACATCATTCTCTCTCGAATCCATCGGTGACATAGCCTTATTAATGGAAAACAAGAAAAAATTGAAAAAGATGCGCATGATGATGATCCTGACCGGAATCCCGGTCACTGCGCTTCAATGGTTTTCGATCATTTTCTGGATCGTCAGAGGTATCTGGTGGCCGTTCGTCATCTGGGTACTGGTGGCCATTCCCTGGGGAATACTGGTCAGCCGCTACTACTTTGGTCACGTTAAATACATCTGCCCCGAATGCCACGAGGTATTCAAACCTTCCATGAAAGAAGCTTTCTGGGCAAATCATACGCCCGCCACCCGCAAACTCACCTGCACTGCCTGCGGTCACAAAGGGTTCTGCGTAGAAGTCTGGGGAGGTGATGAGAAATGAAAGAACTGGAAAATATCGTTATAGGAAAAAGCAGCGTTCCGTCGCTTGTCATCACGATCATCCTGATGATCGCGATCCCGGTCGCCTTCTTCATCTTCTGGAGAAAAAAATATAAAGAGCAGACGAATATAAGCTGGGTGATTGCCGGTGCCGTCGGATTTATCGTTTCCGCCCGGGTACTGGAGCTTGGGGTACACATGCTCTGTATCGTTTCGGATAATCCGGTTTCACGGTTCATTAACGGAAATACCGTCGTTTTTGTGTTATACGGAACCGTTATGGCCGGTGTTTTTGAGGAGTGCGGAAGATATATCGTCCTTAAATTCATTATGAAAAAGAACCGCACACGTGAGAACGCCATAATGTACGGAATCGGTCACGGGGGAATAGAGATACTTGCCGTGCTGATCCCCTCAATGATCAGTTTTCTGCTTATAGCTGTTATGTTTTCAGCCGGTGATATGGAAGCTGCGTTCAGTACTCTCGGCATTACGGAGGAGAATTCCGCTGCCGTACTTCCATCCGTTCAGACTGTCGCCGCATTCGATTACGGGATGATGGCCATGAACGTCTATGAACGTCTGATCGCGATGTTCTGTCATATCGGACTTACGGTCATCGTATATTACGGCGTCACTTGCGCGAAGAAGATCTGCCTGCCGGGCGCCATCCTTCTGCATATGCTGATGGATACCTTTCCGGCACTTTATCAGCGTGGTGTTGTACCGTTATGGTCGGCGGAGATCTGGGGAACCGTCTGGATGATCATAATCATGTTCATTGCCGTGAAACAGTACAGGAAAATGTGATCGGATTGTTGCCCCGATTAAACCGAATATCGTTCTTTTTATTCTTGACAAGTGCAAATCATGGGTGTTATTGTCAGATTAACAGAACGATATTCGGTTTATGGAGGTGCAAACATGACAAGAACAAATATGAACTTTCCTGTAGGATATTTTACTTTTCACGAGGATCAGGGACTGAACTTTCAGATGAACCGTTTCTATACATACGGTGCTTTTACGTATGATGAGATGATGGATATCGGTAAGAGGATCGACAGTTTTGAACAGTGGATCTCGGTATTCATGTCCGAAGGTGAGCATGCCGAGAGAGGCGGCGAAACCCTAAAAGCCGCAATCTGTTTCCGCGCTGCTCAGTTCTATACCTTAAGCGGCGAAAAAGATGAGTCCGGCAGAAGCCTCAAGCATGTACTGTATGACAGATGCGTAGATCTGTTTAACTCTTATTTCTTCAACACCTATCCGGGGCTTAAGCTGGTCAGGATTCCTTTTGAAAACTATGAGCTGCCTGTTTATTATTCGGTATGTGATGATGCAAAAGGTACGATCGTCATCCACGGCGGGTATGACAGCATATGTCAGGATTTCCTGATGATGGTACCCTACTTCATGGAGCTGCATTATAATATCTACTTCTTTGAGGGACCGGGCCAGGGAGAAGTCCTGATGCATCACGATGCCAGGATGACGACCGAATGGGAGCACTGTACCGGTGCGGTCCTGGATCACTTCGGATTAAACGATGTTACGCTGATAGGAATCTCCCTCGGCGGATATCTGGCCACCAGAGCAGCCGCATACGACAAGAGAATCTCGCGCCTGGTAATGTACGATCTGATATATGATTTCTACGGTGCGATACTAAACAAGATGGGTTCTTTCGGCAAAGTGTTTGACTACCTGACACGTCATCCACGGAACATCCTGTGGAAGTCCCTGAATAAGAAGTTCGACCAAAAATATTTCACTAAATGGCTGTTACTGCAGGGTTATTCGATCTATGATAATATACATACACCTTGTGAATATTTTAACCATATAAGAAAGTACAACACCCGCGAGATTTCCAAAATGGTAACTCAGGACACACTCGTGCTTGCAGGGGCCGCTGATCTGTACACGGTATTTTACCGGGATCAGCTGGATGCGCTGGTAAATGCGAGAAGCGTGACCGGAAGACTGTTTACAGCAGAGGAAAACGCCGATCATCATTGTCAGGTAGGAAACATGGGATTGCTGCTCGATACGATCTCCGGGTGGCTGGAGGAAATAAACAATGGCCAGAAAAGCCGTGCTTACGGGCGGAAAACGAGATGAAATACTCGACGTCGCCATGCATCTGTTTTTTAAACACGGATACGAGGCGACTTCCGTTCGAATGATAATGAACGAAGTGGGCGGCGAGATTGGGATGTTCTATCACTACTTCAAGTCCAAGGATATGCTCTTTGACCGGGTCGTCGACCGGTTCTTTGAGAAATACAGAGAGAAATTCTCTGAGGTGATCACGTCCTGTAACAGCCCGGCCGATCTGATAGAAAAGCTTATGCCTCTGTATGAAAAATCCATGGGAGAATTCGGACAGATACGGGGCAACATGCATTGGACCGTGCAGATCGCGATGCATGAGAGGACGCTGATGGAACTGCGGCCGGTCGTCGCGTCCGTTCTGGAAAACTGGAACATAAAAAATGAGCGGCCTGCAGATATGCTCGCAGGTCAGCTCCTGTATGGTATCTCAGCCACAATCCATTCGGCTGAATTCGAAAAAATGGATCCGGCCGAAAGGAAAGAATGCATCATGAGTTTTATGGGCAGAGTGCTCGAAGAGGCGCAGGATTAGCAGATTCTCGGTTGCCTTTATGAATGCATTTTTACAGACTAGAACAAAAAGCTGTTATCAAGCATACATGCCTCTAATATAAGCGCGCTATTTCGTTAAATCTTGGCAAGGCAAGTGAATTATTCCCGTAGCCACCCGAAACAAGCAGTCCTTTTCTTATAAGTTTAACTCTGTATTGTGAAAAAGAATTGGGCTTTATATTGGCTGATTCACAGATTTCCGCAGTCCTGGTATTATCATGTGTTATTGCCAGAACTATCTTCTTCTCATTATCCGTAAGATCTGCCCATATCTTGCGATATACATAATCATCAAGCATTTCATCAAGTTTGTTCAGAATCTTTGCCATATCCGGATTATCCTTATACTCCCAATATACAGCTCCAAGCGCTTGGAAAGCAAACGCATAGCCTTTGGTGATTCCTGACAGTTCTTTAGCCAAAGTCTCATCAATAGACAGCAATTCACTGTATTTACGGGTAATCTGTAAAGTACTCAAAGGCTCCATTATGATTTTCGGCGACCTTAATAAAAATGTCAAAGACGGATCGTTCTGGATCTCATATATATGCTCTGACAGTCCTGTCATTATCAGATATAGAGGATAGTCTTCCCGAATAAATATCTGAAATTGACTGGCAAAGGTTCTCATATTGACATCATTCATAACTTCATCTATTGTTATGAGTATTTTTTTCTTTTTTTTCTTTAACGCATCAAGAATACTTTTGATAATACTTATATTGTCAAGCAGTTGTTCGTTAAGGTCTATCCCCACACCTACGCCCGCGAAGGAAAGATTAAAGCCTTTGCTAAAAATATTGGGGATGGTCTTGCAGGCATCATTAAGTCGCCTTGCCATATCATCAAGCAGATTGAGGGAAGGATTCAGATTTATAACGATCCACTCGCTTTTTTCCTTAAAATCATTCGCAACAGCTGTCATCAATACGGTTTTACCGCTGCCACGAATACCCTCTATGAGATATGTCTGACTGAGGGATGAGTTGCAGAATGTATCAATGATTCTACTGGTATTTTCATATCTTGATATAAAGCTTTCCGGCTTCTTCCCGAATGTTAAGGTAAACGGATTCTTTGACTTCATTATGACCTTCCGATTAAATGATGAATTCTTTCATAATCTATATTTTTATCATATTCTATCATATTTCATCATATTTATCAAATTTCATCATATTTATCGTATTTCATCATATTTATCGTATTCCGTCATTTTTCACAGTGTATTGCTTACTGTTCTTGCGGTATATCCGTTATTCAAGATCGCAGTCCTGATAGCTATATGATCTTTTCTATTCTTATTCCGCATATAAATATCTTCATACCACGAATGATTATGATATTTTAATATGCTCTCCCATACCTCATCAGAGGAAGGGTATTTTTTAAGGGTCAATCATTTTTTCTATGTGATTTTACAGCCGCTGACCCGGCGGCATAGTACATTGACAGTTGCATAAATAAAGGATCAACCTGTACGATTGAGTTGCATCGTAGCGGATGTACAAACCCAATCAATAAGGAGGATCCTTTATCATGGATTATATACGAACCGAAGCTGATGGACAACTGGCGCTTACACAATCAAAAGAGTATCTTGTTTTGCCGTCATGCCTATACGGTTTTCACAACAACGAGACTACCGTAGAAACAGCAAAGTCCGGCAGGATTATCTACTGCCATAAAGGCACACTCGATATCCCGGAAGAAGAACGGATCTGTTCCTGTGGACAGAGGATGCATATCAACTCGCATCCTGATATCTACATCCGACATCTCTGCATTGGCGGAAACCTGAGCGGATTGCTGTTCCCTCACAACCAGCTCCGTTGTCCCAGGTGTGGAGCTACAAAGAGCCAGTTTATCTCCTTTAAGACTGATGGACATCTCATTACGGATGCCCTTCATCAGTATACCTGTGATCTGCTTGCCAGAGGAACTTATACAAACAAGCAGGTGGCAGAGATCACCGGTCTTGGCAAAAACACCGTTAAGGAGATTGATAAAAAACGCCTCCAAAGCATCTATACAACCGATAATGGTAAGAAGCTCATAAAACCTGAGAAGCAGGCCAAATACCTTGGTATAGATGAGTTTAAACTTCATAACGGTCGACGTTATGCCACCCATATCATAGACCTTGAATCCGGTCATGTTCTCTGGATTCAAAACGGCAAATCAAAGCAGGTTGTCTACGACTTTATTGAACATGTCGGCATGGAGTGGATGTCCGGTGTTGAGGCTGTTGCCTGTGACATGAACTCCGATTTCCAGGAAGCATTTGAAGAAAAATGCTATTGGATCCAGCCGGTATTCGATTACTTTCATATCGTCAAGAACGTGGTTAGCGAAGTTCGTAAGGACGAACAGAGGCGGCTCTACGAAGAAGGCAACATAGAAGCAGCCAGAGCCCTTAAGAAGACACGATACATCCTGATGTCGAAACGATCTACGCTCCAAAAGAAGGATGAAGATGCTGTATCAGAAAGAGTCATTCATAAGGGCAGTCCTCTTTTCAAAACAGAGGACATCAAACGAAAGAGCGGTTACGAAGCAAAGTACGATGCTCTGCTACAGGAGAATAAACTTCTCTTTACCCTTGATCTGGTCAAGGAGAAACTGTCCGCTGCTTATGCTATGACCGATGAAGCAAAAATGGCGGATGCGATCATCGACATCATGGATATCTGTAAAGCCACGGGCAACAAGCATCTGCTTTGGTTTGGCAAGCTATTGGATAACCACTTTGTGGGCATAATAGCTCATGCAACTTTCAAAATATCATCCGGTAAGATTGAAGGTATCAATCAGAAGATTAAGACCTTACGCCGGCATGGGTACGGCTATCCTGATGATGAATACTTTTTCCTGAAGATATGTCAGGAATCAGTCATCACATAAAATTAGTGATTGAACCTTTTTTAATCGGCATTTTAAGCTCCTTTATCCCGCGACCTGACTTTCCAGTGCCTTATAATCTATCTTTCCCATTCCGGTAAGCGGAAGTTCTTTGACAAACTCATAAATATCCGGCAATTCATATTCATATAAATTTTCAGCAACACTTTTCATAATGCCTGCCTTAACTGTTTCTATATCTATATTGTGTTGTTTCAGTACAATAAATGCTTTGGTCACATAGCCGTTTGTTTTGTCTTCAATAGCCACAACTGCTGCCATATCAACATTTTGGTTTTGCAAAATGCAGTGCTCAATCGTCGCTGGAAAAACTTTATAACCATTCTTTACAAACATACGCTTCAGTCTTCCGACTATATATATTCTTCCGTCCTTGTCTGTCTTACGATCATTGTCCTTTTTCCTTAAAAAATTTCTCTTTTCCAAAATGTGCACTTAGTTTGGTTTCTCTGTATCTTTTTCCGATGTTCCAATCTTAAAATAATATGCCTTTTCTCCATTTACAGTATCAGGATATAGAACATATTCAAATGAATTATTATCACGCTCAATATCCCCAATACTCGATGAGCGATAATTCCCTTCATATTTAGATATCAAATAGGCATTACTGTAAAATACATCGTCAAATCCATCAATATTAATATGATACTTCAAAATTTCTATTCTTTTGCTGAATGCTAACGGCAAACATATGATAGTTTCCCTTTCTCTTTTTCCAAAATCAAACGATTCAGGAGCTATAATCTTAAATTCAATCTCTAACGGACCATCAACTGGAATGTTTTTTCCTTCAATATAAATTGGGTAATGTCCAAGATACCCTCTCCAATAAGGTGGAACCCTCTTTTCACTAAGATCCATATTCATGTATTCTCTCATTGTTCCATATTTATACTTTGCTGAAATGCAGTCTGAGAAATCATTTCCAGAAACAAAATCAAATCGCCCATTCTTCTTTTCTTTTATCTTCAGCTTATAAATAATCTCCAAATCTCCAATTAGTTCCTCCGATGTTTTTCCCATATTCCTTGAAATATTATATGTAACACTCATCTCATCAATTTTATACTTATTTTCGATCATTCGAGAATGAATATACATCCGAATTTTAGGCAATAGTATAAACCTATGCGTCTCATTATCAAAAAGATATTCAACGAAATGCATATACTCGATTTCTTCTTTATACTTCAAGAAAAAAATAATACAAATTATTACCGGAAATAGGAATAATACCATCAACAATAGATGATCAAGTCTTATTGCTTGCCAGATTCCGGTAATGCAAGCAATAATTTGGCATACTAAAGCTATATAGTTGAATAATTGATCTCTTTTCATATATTTCATCCTTCCAATGCTCGGTAGTCCACCTTGCCTCTTGGTGTTCGGGGCAGATCGGAGCGAAATTCGATCTCATCAGGAATCATGTAATCCGGCAGTACGGACTTACAGGTATCTATTATGGATTGCTTGGTCGTATCTGACTCGTTCACTCCCTGCTTAAGCACAACGAATGCCTTAGGATAATTGATGCGCTTGTCATCCGGCACACCGATGACACAACACAATTCTACGGATTGATTTGCACATACGGCTTTTTCGATACGATCAGGGAAAATCTTTGTAACCTGTCCGTCCGAACCTTTTGTCATAATGATCCTTTTGATGCGACCTGTCACATAGATCACTCCGTTTTCGTCTATATGCCCTATATCTCCGGTATGTAGCCAACGCACGCCTTCCTTATGCACCTTGACCACTTCATCTGTTGCAGAAGGTTTCTCATAATATCCCATCATTAGTGTCGGACCGGAAAAACATATTTCCCCGTCTTGGTTATATGAAAGTTCATCCGTAGTATCAGGTTCGACAATCTTGCAATTCACCCATACAAGAGGAACACCTGCACTATTGCCCTCATTACAATCAGCGTATGTTTGCGAGGCAGCCGCCATCATTTCCGTGGAGCCCAACCCCTTACACAATTCTCCACGAGCTCCACATTTTATAAGCAACTTACTAACCTTATTTTCTTTTTCGGAACTCATTGCCTCTCCGCCGTAATAACTATATTTCAAACATGACATATCTGTTTTCTCTATTTGCGGAATTTTTAAAATCGCTTCCCAATAAGCCGGAATACTCGAAACAACATATGGCTTATACTTTTTTATATATTCTTTGAACTTATCGGGAATATATTGAGGAATTAATGCAACTTCAAAACCAATATAAAGCATCGCTAACATAGCATCTATAAGGCTATAGTTTACAAATGGCGGTAAACAAACCAAACTTACACCCTGTCTGCTATATTCAAAATTGCATACCAACTGATATATTAAAGCATTAACACTCACATCCGAGCACATCACCCCTTTCGGTTCTCCCGTTGTACCACCCGTATGCGATATGATCGCCATCGTATGACAATCCTTCTTATATGGCTTTAACTCTGTATGCTCTCCGCCCTTGATGAAATCTTCCCATTTCCTGTAAATGCCCTTACAAACCGGCGATTTACTCTTCAGTGAATAAGCAAGCTTTAATCCGAATGGAAGCGAGCTGGCTGCTGTCACAACTATAGCCTGCTTAACAGATGTTTCCTTTATCCCCTCGCCAAGGATATCCATTGTCTTATCGAATATTACCGCCACCCTGCTTTTTACTTCATTCAGATATCCAATGATCTCATTTTTCCCCGCAAGCAGGTGGATCATATTCGCAACCGCACCGATCTTATTCAAAGCGTATACCACATATAATGCTTCCGGTATGCTTGGAAGCGCAACAGTGACGATCTCTCCTTCTTTTACTCCGATAGCCTGAAACGCTTTTGCAGTCTTATCTATATTTGCAAACAGCTCCGCATAGGTAATCTTCCGCCCGTAATAATTCAGCGCGATATCCCTCGGATAATCCTTATTGTTCTCATACATATATTCATAGATACTGCACTCCGGAAGCTTTCCGTTTATCGCTTCTTCTGTATAGTATTTCAGCCAAGGTTTATCTATCGACGGATAACCGGTCAGTTGTTTTTCATCATTTTCTTGCATAGTATCTCCTTAAAGTCTTTACCTGTTTCACAAAGTAGACTTTCTGAAATTCATTGTTATATAATTGTTTCGGTTGGAAAAACGTAAGAAATTAAAGATTTTGCAGACTTTATATGACGTTTCTCATCGTCTACCCATTGAAACGGGAATCATCCTGATCTTCACAATTATCCAAGAGTTCATGACATCTGCGGCAAAAGGTTGAAGTGCTGATTTTAAGTGCATCTGCGGCCTCTCGCATTGTGATCTCGCCATTATGCCACCTAATCGCATATTCCGAAAACCGGTCCGGCATAGCCTTTTTGTCTCTGCCAAACTTGACCCCTCTTGACTTGGCTGACGCTATACCCTCCGCCTGGCGCTGACGAATGAATGTCCGCTCTGTTTCCGCCACATAAGCAAGGATTTGCAATACGATATCCGAAATAAATACACCGGTCAATCCTTCGTGCTTGATATTGGTATTTAACAACGGAAAGTCAATAACCTCTATGTCGGCTTGCTTGTCACGCGTCAGAACTCTCCACTGCTCCAGGATCTCATCATAATTGCGTCCGAGTCTGTCGATGCTTTTTATCACCAACAGGTCGCCCTTACGCAGTTTACCGACCATGCGCATATATTCCGGCCTTTTGAAATCCTTGCCGGACTGCTTATCCATGTATATTCTTCGTGGTGGAATCCCCTGTTTGTACAAGGCATCGAGTTGTCTGTCAGGATTCTGGTCTTTGGCCGAGACACGTATGTATCCGTATTTTTTCATATTGATCGCCTCCTTATATTGATTATCACAATAATAAGCAGACGATAAGAACGTCATTTTTTGTGTACTTAAAATAAGTACATTTTAAACATTCTATCACAGTTCGATCTTAAAATGTACTTAAATTAAGATTTGGGGCTTATATATGGAAAAAGACAAACATTTAGGAATAAGAATAGATGCCGTAACACACCACAAACTAAAGGAATTGGCAGAATTTGAAGGACGTTCGATAAACGGAGAGGTATTGTATCTGATCAGACAGGCAATCCGTAAATACGAGAATGATCTGGCCAAAAATGCCAAATCATAAAAAATTAGTCATGCCTTTTTATCGCATTTTTAATAACCGGCAAGTCATTCTGAATGGTGTCCCATGTAGTTTGATAATCCAAATTAGAATACTGATGAGCAAACACATCACGTATTCCACACCATGATTTCCACGGGACTTCCGGTGTCTCGGATTTATACTCATCAGATATCAGTTTGCATAATTCACCAATCTGAAGTACACACATACAACAAGCATTAGAAAAGACTGAAACCGTCTTGAATTTCTCAAAATCAAAATTGAACATCTGACAGGCTTCATCTATTTGATCACAATAATTCAATATTTTATCTGTGATTATCTTATCTTTACTCTTCATACAGCAAAATCTCCGAACCGGATATTTCATCTAAAAACGCATCATCGACGCCTGATGTGGTAACGATATCAACCGGCAGATTAAATGATTCAACCGCATCCTGTCTTAACGAAGATAATGTAAGCAATGAAAACGGAATACCTTCCTTTTTTTCAACAAGAAGGTCTATATCACTATTCTCATTAGCCGTTCCTTTGGCATATGAACCAAAAAGCCATATCTTCTTGACCGGATATGTCTCTCCAAGCGGAACAATTATTTCCCTTATATAATCTAAAGTCAACATATGGTTAAACCCCTATATTCTAATCACCATTACCATCTTTATAATATCCGTATTTGAATAAATAGTATAGATGTCAACGCTTTTTTAATGACATACAGTTGAAAATTACGGATATCGCATATCTCCGTGATACGCCTGATCAACGACCCGGACGGGAATTGAACAACTCAGCCGCAAGCGGCTGAGTTGTGATACGAGCAAAAATCTGTGCTTCGCGAACGAAGTAAGCGAAGCGGGATTTGGGAGCAAAGCGAGCAAATAACAGATTTTCGCGAGTCGAACCCCGTTCTACAAACAGTCTTTTTCGAATAAACAAAAAAGGAGGTTTGCTATATCATCATCCAACTGAACGCAAACTGAACGCACCAACGTCGGCTTCTTCAGACTGTCCTTAAAGTAATCAATAATCTTATCAGTATTCTTCAACCGCGTTTTATACTATAAAGAATTATAACGGATCGTTTTTTTCATATGCTACAGCTGCTTCATGAAAATCATCAGAACTCACGCCATCAAAATAACGCCTTCTCCATTTTGTGTAATCGGCCTTTTCTCTGATAAGTAAAGATATAAAACGTTCTGTCTCAACAATTCCCATTCTCTAATGAACTCTGTCGAATCAATTAGTTGTATGTCATTCGGTCTTATACTTCATTAATCGGTCAGCTGGTTTTCTTGCTCGATAATCCAAGGATATAATCAGCCGATACGCCATACAAATTACAAAGACTTACCAAATGTCTTATGGGGAGTTCATTCGCCCCTCTTTCGTATCTGGCATACATCGTCTGAGATGTACCGAGATAGTTTGCGACATACTCTTGAGTATAATCAGCATCTTCTCTAAGATTTCGAATCTGTACTATATATTCCTGAGCCATACAGAAAGTATATTCAGTAAATATCTTTACTATTGATTTTAGTAAAGATATTTACTAAAATTACTGTCATATCTCGGAAATAACGTAGGGAGCATGTACAGAAATGAAACGAACCGGAAAGAGAATTGACAATCCTTTGAACATCTTTCTCGCATTAAGCATTTTGATTACTGTATCCGGATTTATAGTTAATATCTTAAGCCACGGTTACGTGGTGGAAAAACTGATGATGTCGGATTCCTTCTTATTTTCCGACTACTTTTATCATATTGCAGGCAGTTCAGACACCGAAGGCATGTACAGTTATGGAGATCCTTTCTCTTTCCCTGCCTTTGCATATTTTCTCTACTCTTTTCTTTGGAGCTTTATCCCATACCATAGTGAAAATGGGATTCTGGATTACAAAGACTACATGCAATCGGGCAATGCTTTGGTCATTTATGTAGTCTACAGCATGATATGTATGATGCTCCTGGTTTTCACAATAACAGAGTACTTCAAAAAGTATTCTCTCAAATACACCCTTCTCATGCCGGCAGCATTACTGTTTTCATATCCGGTGATGTGTACCTCTCTTCAAAGAGGAAATGCATCACTTCCGGTAGGGATCATAATAGCTCTTGCTGTTCTATGGATGAATGACAATAGCAAGGTAAAACAGGAAACCGCATTGGTACTGATTGCCATAGCTTTCGGTTTTAAGATGTATCCTTCCATATTCGGGATGCTCTATATAAAGAATAAAGATCTGAAAAAAGCATTCCGACTGGGACTGTATTGTTGCCTTGCTTTCTTTGTTCCTTTTTTGTTTTTTGGCGGAATAAAAGGTATCGGAGACCTGATACACACATGGACATCATTCGTATCAACAGGTGATCCACAAAAAACCAACACAATCTGGGGATTATTCAAGTATGCCTCGTTAAAACTGCACTTTTCAGAGGATATAGCTGATCTGATTGGCAAAGCAGGACAATATTTTTTCCTTGCTATCTCTATACTCTGCTTTTTTATGAGCAGGAAAAGATGGCAGGAGGTTCTCCTACTGACCGGAGTTTTGGTTTCTTTTCTGCCGTCTAACTGGCAATACACATCTGTATACTATTTAGGTGCCATCCTCATGTTTCTATCAGAAACGGAGCACTTCAGTGACAACAGATCCACTCTTTCATATATCAACACGATTGGTTTTGCGCTCCTATTCTCCCTGGATTGGCTTATGGTCTACTTCAGGTATGGAGTTACAACAGGGTTATTCGGAGTAACATACATTATTCTTCTTGCAAATATGATCGATAGCTTTATGTCCCATAATACTAACAAATATCAACCACAATCAGACTAGTATAAGACCTAATCCCCTTGAGTGTTGGTAACACCAAGGGGATTAGGTCTATCACTATTAAGTTAAAGTCCACCCACTCGATCGATCTCGCTTCCTGTCCCCCGGAAAGGCTTCTCTGAAGGCGAGACCGTCGAGATCATCAGATACTGTATGAACAACCCGGATGATTGTAATCTTGCTATAGCATTACTCCTGACCACGGGGTTACGAATCGGAGAACTGTGTGCACTTACGATAAACGATGTGGATTTAGAAAAACACTTCATACTGATAAATAAGATGGAGCGTCATCCTACACATGAGATTGTATCCTGCAAAGACTACTCCGATAGAATCGTTTTTCTAAATGATGATGCCACCGCCATAATGCGAATGGTCATAGATGGTAAAACCGGCGAACTGTTCAACAACCCCAGAACCGGTGAGAGATACCATGTCAATGCCATATCCGACCGGCTGGCACGTATACAGTCTAAAAAATTACGCTTTACCAACAAAGCGATCAGAAGTCCTCATGATTGCCGTCGTACATATGCGTCTCTCCAATACATACATGGAGTTGATATCATGACCATACAGGCACAGCTCGATCATAAAAATGTACAACAGACATGGGATTATATCAAAGATATCGTTGAAGCCAACGATCGTCTGAATCGCCTGGAATGCGGTAATTTACAGGGTTTAGCAGTAAATGCGTTCAACTGAACGCATTTGAACGCATCAAAAAATCCCGTAAGCCTTATACTTACAGGATTTTTGAGTGACCCGGACGGGAATTGAAATTGTATTACATGACGTAAGATATCGATAAACACTAGCCCCGTTCTCAAATGGGGAGATAATGGGGAGATAGATGCCCGTCACAAGACCTCTACAATATGTTGTGGGGGTCTTTTCATTGTGTCCAATAAATTGCCCTCAACCGTCAATGTGATGTATAATTATAGAGTCGTAGGATTTACTGACTCTTTTCGTTCTGCCTACCCTTATACAGCATTGAGACCATAGCAAGCACGTCACGTTGTCCGTTTCAGTTTACAGTACTCACAGATCCGCAGGCTATGGTCTTTTTGTATGAAAAAAGGCGGACAACTCTGTCCGCCTCTCCTGTTTACTTAATCGCCCAACTGTTACCGCAGTTCTGACATAAGCACATTTTCTCGTTTTTGAACTTCTGTTTTTCGTTGCCCTCGGATTTCTTCCATACCAAGTTAGACATCCCAAGCGTACAAACTGCCATTGTAGCACGAGCCATGTTATTCACATGACCACCTATACCGTTACCATGCTTTTTGGTCTAATGACCATACTCACAAAATACACATAACATTATATATATATATATACTAGGTTTTTTCGGGCTTTTTTATAATTTCAGTTACTCGAGGGGGTTACCCAACGTAGGATAACGCTCGTTATAAAGGGGTGGGGGGTATGGTCTGCACCTGATACGGAGAACGTCTGACAATTCCCGGTCAATTTCAACCGTCAAACTGCCCTAAAATGCCACAATCTCATTTAAGCCCTCTCTCGTGCGTTTTAAGACGCCTTTATGTGTTTATGCATCATTCTACCACTTACGCTCAAAACGTGTCTTAAATCGGCTGTAAACCGCTTTGAACGTGTGTTCGATTTTACCGCGCCGATAAATGCACATTTATCTGATAGTTCATATGTTCGATTATTGTCGAGAAATGCCGTAAAATCAACGTTTCTCGGCTGTCGTCATCTATCGGTGTGAAAAAAATGTTTTCAGAACCGTTTTTCTGACCTCATATCGAGCGAATCAGAATTGTCGTGATAATTATGACAATTCATCATCAATCCAACTAAAACACAAACAGACAGACGAAAAAACGCCTGCCTGCTGTGAAAGGAATATGACACAAATGGGAAAGAGCAATTATGCTTATTCAATGTATTTCCGATAATCCTCGGATACCTCAATCAGACTCGCTAACCGTGGGTCTTTCTCGTAAACGTTCTGCACGGCTAGTTGCATCTCACTCGGTCTAAACGGGGCAAATAGAGAATGTAACAAGTCTGACTCACTCGGGGTCAATCCCGTTGTTCGTTCCGTCAATGCGTTTATTCTGTCTATGTTATCCCGGATTGCCTTATCCTTATCGCTATCAAAAAAGTTGGTTGCGTTTGTGGCGCAAAATATAAACGCATCCGTAGGTAACATTTTGCCGTTCCCTGCATCATACTCGGCATCATTCCCGGTCAGACTATAAATGTATTTATCGCCGTTGCAATAATGATTTATCATCAGTTCAACCGAATCTCTGAAATCATCAAGAGCCCGGTATGCGCTATCTATATCTACGCTGTCGAGTCCGTATCTCTCATAGTCTGTCAAATCGATAGCAGGATTTTTGCTTATATCTATCGGATTTCCCTGCTCATCCATTTGTACGGGAGACTTGCCAAGACCAACTATGAAAGCCTTTAACGCCTGCCGTTCTGCAAATGAACAAGCGTCCTCACATAGTAACTCTATCTCCTTTTTTGCCGGAATAACGCCCATACTCTTATACGTCTCAAGGCGTGATGCAAATTCGGGTCTGATACCTAGCGTAAAAAACTGGTCAAATCTACGTTTGATAGATGACAGATACAGACCGCAATCATTCGTCACCTTATCTCTAGCCCTCTGATACTTCGGACGCACACGCTCAAGATTTTTCATACGCTTATCATCAAGAGTCCGTTGCATATACTCCTCTGTCCA
>CAJOID010000013.1 GCA_905234595.1 uncultured Lachnospiraceae bacterium
ATATCCTTGATGAGCTTAAGGAGGAGTATGAAAGACTTTCGTCACTGGGCTATGAGGGTAAGATATCTGTTGACCTTGGAATAGTCAGCCATACTGATTATTATACAGGTATTGTATTCAAGGGCTACCTTTCAGAGGTCGGCAAGTACGTTCTCAACGGCGGCAGGTATGACGGCCTTGTGGGCTCGTTTGGCAGGGACTGCAATGCAGTAGGCTTCGGCGTTAATGTAGATGCAGTTGTAAGGCACCTTGCAAGGATAGGCAAGCGCTTCCCGCTGAGTTCCCCCGATGCTGTAGTTTACGGGCAGAAGGGGTATGTTGTCGAGGCCCTTTCCTTTGCAAAACGTCTTGCGGGTGACGGGCTCAAAGTAGAGAACTCACTGTTTGATACGCTTGATGAAACTATCGAATATGCAAAGAGCAAGGGTATAAAAAGAGTTATAAGCGTCGGTGAAAAGGCCGAAGAGATAAATGTATAAAGGCGGAAACAAGATGAATAAACCACTGAGAATAGCCCTTACAAAGGGCAGGCTTGAAAAGGATACAGTAGGGCTTTTTGAAAAGATAGGCTTTGACTGCACGGCTGTAAGGGAAAAGGGCAGAAAACTCATACTTCCCGTTGACGGCGGCAGGATAGAAAAGACCACTTTGGATAAAAATGGAATATAAGAACGGCAGACTGCAATTAAATAACGTGACGCTGGTCGCAATGACCAGCGTAAATGTATATGAGACCGTACAGGCCATGAAGTATTCGATGCGCGGTATCGATTTCGGCGATGCGGTCCTGATCTGTCATTTCAGACCCATATATCTGCCGCGCAATATCAGATATGATCATACGGGCAAGCTGCGTAACATTGATGATTTCAACTATAAGATGCTCTATGAACTCGGAGATCATATCCATACCGATTACGCGATGATAGTCCATTATGACGGGTTTATAGTTCATCCGGAGTGCTTCAGGGATGAATTCCTTGATTATGATTACATAGGTGCTCCGTGGCCCGACCCACATGATGACTTCACTTACAGGGATATAAACGGCACTCTCAGAAGAGTCGGCAATTCGGTCGGATTCAGGTCAAAGAGACTGATAGATTTCCCGAAGGCTGCGGGACTTCCGTTTGAAGCAGATCACGGATACTTTCATGAAGACGGATTTCTGTGTGTGAAGAACCGGCATCTGGTCGAAGAAGCCGGAATGACGATCGCTCCGATGGAAGTTGCGAAGTATTTCTCTCATGAGACCATGATCCCCGAGATAGAAGGTATCACACCGTTTGCCTTTCACAAATGGGCCGGAACCAATGCGGGATACCCCAGATTTAAGGGCAAACCCGTTATCCTCAGACGTATTGAGAAAAAACTGTTTGGAGGTCAACCGAAATGATCTATGATTGTTTTCAGTTTTTCAATGAACTGGATATCCTGAAACTGCGGATGAACGTGATGAATGATATTGCCGACAGATTCGTGATCAGTGAATCTACCGTTACTTTCTCCGGAGATCCCAAGAAACTGTATTATGCCGAGAATAAGCGCAGATTCTCGGAATTTGAGGGAAAGATAATCCATAACGTGGTCGATGACACGCCCATGGATTGTACCCCCTTCGTGAGAGATTCCCACCAGAAGTGCGCTGTGGCACGCGGGCTTGAGGGCGCGAAGCCGGATGATATCGTGATCTTCTCAGATGTGGATGAGATACCCAATCCCGAAGCGGTAAAGCGTGTTCTTGCAGACTTTGATCCGACTAAGATATATGCGCTGGCTCAGAGGAATTTCTATGTGTATGTGGATATGGAAGAGAAGTCCGGGAATCTGCTCTCGATCACAGGCGAATTCCCCGGCGTGGAAGGCCCTGACCGCAGATGGCTCGGGACCAAGATCTGTGCATACTCCATGCTTGAGAAATATACTACGGAGCAGCTGCGTGACAGGGAACAGCAGTCGATCATGATCAGGGTTCCCGATGGCGGATGGCATTTCTCATATATGGGCGGAGAAAAGAAAAGATCGGCAGCCAGCCGTGCCAGATACAAGATCAGATCCGCTGCACACCAGGAGTATAATAAACGCCGTGTTCTCTGGAGCGTGGGCAGGAATATCAAATCCCACAGTGATATCCTGGGACGTGATGCGGATTTTCAGATAGTTCCCATAGATGACAGCTATCCTGAATATCTGAGAACTCACCTTAAGGAATTTAAGCATCTGGTCTATCCGAAGCACGGGCTTAAGTTCATGTTCTGAATACGATACGGAGACATAAGTGGCCAAAGTTTCGATATGCATACCGGCGTACAGGGATGCACGCGGTGTGGAAAGATTACTTAAATCAATATCAGGATCGGATTACCGGGATATCGAGGTCATCATTACCGATGATACTCCCGACACTTCCGTCGCAGAGGTTGCGGACAGATTTAAGGACAGTTTTGATCTGACCTATCATCATAACGCCGAACCACTGGGGCCTGCCGGCAACTGGAACAGATCGATCGACATGTCGTCGGGAGAGTATATCAAGATCATGCATCAGGATGACTGGTTTACCTATCCTGATTCACTGAGCAGATATGTAAGGATGCTTGATGAACATCCGGAGGCCGTACTTGCATACTCCGGGTCCAGACAGGTCACTGTGACGGATGCGGAGGATCAGGACGGATCACCGGCAGAATACTATGACAGGTGCATATCCGATGAGCATCGCAAGCTCATAGAAGATGACTGGCGCGGTATCTATGTCGGGCAGTATATCGGTGCTCCTTCCGCCACTATATACAGAAGGTCGGATCTCAGATTTGATCCCGCGCTCAAGTGGCTCATAGATGCCGATTTCTATATGGGACTGCTGCAAAACGGCGGTCAGATGGTATGCTCATGTGACCCGCTGGTAAGCATAGGTATCAGCTCCGGACAGATGACCAACGACTGTGCGGACAGTAAAGAAGTGAATCTGAGAGAGTATAAACACGTATTCCGTAAGTTTGATCTCGGCGGGAGCGAAGCATGCAGGTATAAGCTGGCCGATATATGCGTGAGCTTCAGAGGCAGATACAGCGATATATCGGATTGCGGTATCACCAGACAGGAATATGCAAAAGTTCTTAAGCCCTACAGACGCGATCTGAGAGCATTCTACTTCGATCTGATACTCAGGAAACTTCATATCAGAAAGAGCGATCATTCATCGGTTGAGAGATTTGCATGACGGAAAATAAGATCACGGACAGATTAATGTCTGCTTATAACAGAATATATACTCCTGCAGTTCGTGAGATCGGGCGTGTATTCTTTTACATCGCCCTTTTTTGCGAGGTTGTGATCTTTGTGCTTGACAGGGCAGACTGGATCAATCCGTACCAGAGTATGATGTTCAGGGTCACTTTTGTTTTGTTCCTGATCAAGTGCCTGTGTACCGGATATACCCCGAGGGAATTTGTATTTATAATACTTACCGCAGTGTTATGTGTAGTTGCATACTCCTTCAGCATCAAGGATGAGATCATACGCGCGATGGTCTTCATCGTAGCGATGAAGGATATGGATGTTAAGCGGACTCTTAAGTTCAATTATATTCAGACCATGGCCGGGATGCTGATACTTACGCTGCTCGCCGTATTCGGAGTGATGGGAGAGGTGGTATCTCCTTTCGGATACCGTGAGAAATCCGATATGTTCATGCTGTCACTCGGACTCGGCAGCTCCAACACTCTGGGCATACAGATATGGCTTTTCGTGGCCCTGGGCATATACCTGTTCCATGAGAGAATGGACAGGATGGGATATGCTCTGATCGCCGTACTCGGGATAGCCGTATATTTCATGACTCATTGTAAGACTGCCGTGCTCATGATCTTTTTCAGTGCATTTGCCGGATTTATGTTTAAGCAGTTCCCCGTGCTGGCCCGGAAGAAATGGGTGTATGTGCTCGGCGGGCTGATCACCCTCGCGTGTGTGGCATTCTCGGTATATGCGGCTGCCGTATCCACATGGTGGGACGACCAGTCCGAACTCCAGCGTAAGCTCAATATCATCACTACCGGCAGGATCATGTCCATTTATCCCTTTGAAAACGGCGGAGGAGTACTGAAAAACTGGCGTCTCTTCTCGGCACCGGATTTTGACAGATACTTTGATATGGGGCTGGTCAGGCTGTTCTGGTGGTACGGTATCATCCCGGGGGCGCTTGCCATAGCGGCCGTACTCATCCTCTATGTATATCAGTACAGACGCAGGGATCATGCAGGTTTTGTTCTGACTCTGTCCGTGATCATGTTCTCTGTACTCGAGGCTCATTTTATCTCACCTTTTATAGCCAGAGCTTACGTTCTTTTTCTGATCGGAGGAGCATGGTACCGCATACTCGCATCTAAGCGCAGTGATGCGCGGCACATTGCTTTCTATATCGGTTCCCTGCACAAAGGAGGCGCCGAGAGAGTATTCGTTAATCTGGCTTCGTATTTCCTGTCGGAAGATTACAAAGTGACCATGATCACTCAATATAAGCTGGAGGATGAATATGAGCTGCCTGCAGGTGCTGACAGAGTGATCTCCGATCTGTCGGAATCCGAATGCCGCGGCAGAGTCTATAACTTCTGCGCCAGGATAATGAAACTCCACAGAGTACTCAGGCAGACGGATGCGGATCTGCTCATGACCACTGCGGGTAAGTCCAATTTCATGGCGATAGCATGTGCGGCATTTCTGCCTACACGTGTGGTCGTGTCTGTTGTGGCCGATCCTCCTCTGGAGTATCCCACACATATCATGAGGTTTCTGCTTCAGACCATGTTCGGCGAAGCCGACGGCATAATCATGCAGACTCACAGACAGTTATCATGTCTGCGAAAGGGCCTTCAGCGCGTGTCAGTGATACTTCCGAACTCCATAAGCTGTGAATTTGTAAGAGAACGCTTTGCGGGCGAGCGTACACGAAATATCTATATGGTCGGCCGTATGGATGATAACAAGAATCAGGCGATGGCCGTAAACGCTTTTGCACAGGCTGCCGGGACCAGGTCCGGATTCAGGCTTATAATATGCGGAGACGGTCCTCTTCGTGATGAACTTGAAGATATTGCTTCTCAATCCGGCGCAGGTGACCGTATCGAATTTGCCGGGATGGTCTCCGATGTTCCCGACAGGCTGTATGATGCATATGCATTTGTACTGACTTCGGACACGGAAGGAATGCCGAATACTCTGCTCGAAGCCATGAGCCTGGGAGTAGCCTGTATATCAACGGATTGTCCGTGCGGCGGCCCTGCGGAAGTCATAAAAGACGGTGAGAACGGTATTCTGGTACACGTGAGGGATACGGAAGCACTTAAACTTGCACTTGAGCGTCTGATGGATGATCCGGGATATGCCGAAGGGCTGGGCCGTGCAGCGTATGATTCGATGCTGGATCACAGGCCCGCAACCGTAAATGCGAAATGGCGGTCATATTACGAATCCGTCATGGACCGATGAAAACCGTTTATTCATGCAGTTGAAAGCTTAAGAGAATCTTCATAATTGTCTTAAGCTTTTCTTTATATTCAAATGTTTTAATGTCTAATGTGAGGACCGGTGCGAGCGGTCCGGGAAGGGTGCTATGTCAAATATACTGGTTTGCGATGATGATAAGACCATAGTGGATGCCATAGAGATCTATCTGACACAGGAGGGATACAACGTATTCAAAGCGTATGACGGCGAGCAGGCGATCCGGGTGCTAGATGAACAGGATATCAGGCTGCTGATAATCGACATCATGATGCCGAAGCTGGACGGGATACATGCGACTCTTAAGATCAGAGAGAAGTATTCGATCCCGATAATCATCCTCAGTGCCAAGTCGGAAGACGCAGATAAGATCCTGGGGCTTAACATCGGAGCAGATGACTATGTGACCAAGCCTTTCAATCCTCTGGAACTGGTAGCGAGAGTCAAATCCGCACTCAGGAGATATACATCTCTGGGCAGTATCACCGGCGAAGGATCATCAAATATCTACACTACCGGAAGTCTTGTGATCAACGACGATACCAAGCAGGTATATGTGGATGAGGATGAAGTCAAGCTGACTCCCATAGAGTTTAACATCTTAAAACTCCTGGTCAGCAATGCCGGTAAGGTGTTCTCGTCCGATCAGATCTACGAGAATATCTGGAATGAGGAGGCATACGGCTCGGATAATATCGTGGCCGTACACATCAGGCATATCAGGGAAAAGATCGAAATAGACCCGAAAAACCCCAGATACATCAAAGTTGTATGGGGGATAGGCTACAAAGCCGAGAAATATGAGGGGAGCTAAGATGTCTAATAAAAAGAAAAAGCACAATACCGTTATTTCGAAATTCCTGCAGCATGTACTTATTACCGTGGCAGCCGTTATGCTGCTCATGTACGTGGCAAGTTCCATTGTAGTGGTCAGTTCATATGACAAGAATGAGATATACCACTTAAGTACCGGTGATCAGGGACGTGCATATGAGGATTCGGTATTTTTTAATACTGTTCTCGGCAAGGAAACAGAGGGACTGCTCAAATATGTGACGATCCGGACCCAGATGGAAACCGACGGGGCTTATGATCCCGATAAGATCATAGATGTGACCACCTACAATGCGAGACAGGAGAACGGATACAGTGACACAGGCAATGTTACTGCGCAGTATCATCTCGGGGATCTGCTCAAGTGGACTAAATACGGTTTCGAATACAAGGATGTGGAAGTAAGGACCGATACCGTATCAAGTAATTATCTGAACAAAAACGTATATGATTCACCGGATGGTGGGGAGACAGCCGATCTCTACGGCACGGATTATAACGATACATATTCCATGCTCATCAACCGGTATAATACCGCTGACGGTCATGTGATCGAAGAACTTGCGGATAACTGGAACGATTATTATATGCTGACCGGCATGATCCAGTCCTGCTCCGAAGATCTGTACTATAACTATACGGATTACTTAAAGTTAAGCGATTATTATAATGCACTTAATTCCAATATCAGATACTGGATCATCATGGGGGATGGTGCGGACAGTACGGTCTATACCAATACTGCGCTGAAAGCCGCTGATGAAGCCAAAGTGGCATCCGCATTCAAGGCTTACGGCAGATACATAAGCTATGATGTCGACCGGATGGTCTATGACACCAATACCGCCATAAATGAATCCGCGTTTAATTCATTGATATCCAGATACAGATATGCATATCCGGATGACTGCAGGATATACATAGGAGTGGATATGACGATGCCCGCGGATGATGCCGTGAGATCAGCCAGATCAGGCTTCGTATCCACATATCTGCCTGATACGGATATCACCTTCGGGATCATTGCCCTGTGTATCATAGGATATCTGATACTGCTTGTGATATGCACGATACGTGAAGGCGTTGAACGTAACGAAGACGGCACCAAAACCATCAGATTTACCGACTTTGACAATACCCCGATAGAACTCTGGCTTATCATATTTGCGGTTATTCTGGTACTGTTTATCGGAATCCCGGCTGCTATTGCATCAACATATTTTGACAGCTTCAGGTACGAAGCGATGAGTATCCTGAAGGATATATATGTCTATGTCATATTCGGTGTGGTAGTATTCATTTTCGATGTACTGATGCTCTGGCTGTATTACTCTCTGGTCAGACGTATCAGAGGCCGCCATATCTGGAAGCAGAGTTTCCTGTATAAAGTCCTGAATGCCATAGGACAGGGCGCGGTCAAGGTATACGACAACGGGAATCTGCTGCTCAGGAGTGTGGTTCCTTATGCAGGACTTCTGCTGCTCAATCTGTTCCTGATAGTCATGACTGCTGTTTCGGATGATAATCTCGTACAGTTTATGCTCATAGCCGTGCTCATAGTGATCGATGCTCTGGCAGGGGTATTTATCTACAAGCAGGTAAAAGACCGTGATCAGATCATGTCCGGCATGAAGAGGATCATATCCGGCGATCTGTCATACAAAGCGGATGTAAGTGCAGTCCATGGCGATAACAGGGAACTCGGGATATGTGTCAATTCAATAGGTGAGTCGGTACGCAATGCGGTAGAACAGAGCATGAAGGATGAGCGTATGAAGACCGAGCTGCTCGCAAACGTCAGCCATGATATACGTACTCCTCTGACCAGCATCATCAACTATGTGGACCTGATCAAGCGTGAGAACATAGATGACATGAAGATCGCAAGCTATGTGGATATTCTGGATGAGAAATCACAGCGTCTCAAGACTCTGACAGATGACCTGATCGAAGCCAGCAAAGTTTCAAGCGGAAATGTGGAGCTTGAACTCATGAAGATGAATCTGCCCGAGATGGTAACACAGGCTCTCGCCGAGTTCGATGAGAGACTGGCTGAGAAAAACCTGTCGGTTGTAACAAATACGGAGAATCTGACCATACCTTCGATGATGGCTGACGGTAAGAGCTTATGGAGAGTCATGGAGAATCTGCTGAGTAACGTATGCAAGTACGCTATGCCGGGCACGAGAGTATTCGTAGATATGTTTAATCGTGATGGCGGTGATACCGGTATGGATATAAGTCTCAGGATCACCAATACATCCGAGATACCGCTTCCGTCAGATCTCACCGAACTGACAGAGCGCTTCAGCAGAGGCGATACGGCACGCACGACAGAAGGCTCGGGTCTGGGGCTCTCCATCGCCAAGTCACTCACGGAATTGATGGGCGGCACGTTCCGTCTGTTCTCCGAAGCTGACCTGTTCAAGGCAGAGATCACGTTTAAAGCAGTTCAGTAAAACTGAAAAACGGCCGGTGCAACTATATATCCACAAGCAGGTGCTTAGCAGCCCGTCGTTACTTGGCGAGGTATTTCACGAGCCTAGTAACGTGACGAGGCAATCAAGCAGCCGGACGTAAAGAACACGTCCAAGCGTGCCTGCGGTGGATGTATAGTTGCACCGGCCTAACTTTTTAGAACGTGAACTCTTCGCGATTGTTATATCGATCGAGTATCTTGCGTATTTTCTCGGTAGGCGTATTTAAGTCGGACATTGGCGCATCGTGATTCATGAAGTCTATGATGGATGCGATGAATTTGCCCATATCGGCCTGCAGATAGTAAGGTCTGGTATAGAGCTCGGGGTTGATATAATTCAGATTCGTGGTTATGATCCTGTCGAAATAGCATTTCTCATATGCCTCATCAAAAGCGGCGAGTCCGTCCGTGAATAATCCGAATGTAGTGCATATATATACACGTTTTGCATTCATCTCCTTGAGCTGTCTGGCAGTATCTATCATGGAACCGCCCGAAGATATCATATCATCGATGATGATGCAGTCCTTGCCGTCTATGTTGTCACCCAGGAATTCATGAGCGACTATGGGGTTCTTACCGTTCACCATCTTGGTATAGTCACGCCTCTTGTAGAACATGCCGGCATCGAGTCCGAGAACGGAAGCGAAGTAGATGGATCTGTCGAGTGCGCCTTCATCGGGAGATATGATTATGGTATGGTCCTTGTCGATGATCATATCACGCTCATTGCTGAGCAGGGTTCTCGCGAACTGGTACATTGCATTGAAGTTATCGAATCCGGTGAACGGAGCCGAGTTCTGTATACGCGGATCGTGGGCATCAAATGTGATGAAGTTTGCGATACCCATACCGGAGAGTTCTTTGAACATATACGCGGCATCCAGTGATTCACGTCCGCTGCGCTTATGCTGCCTGCCTTCATAGAGGAAAGGCATGATCACATTGACACGGTGAGCCTTGCCGTCGATGGCGGCAACTATACGCTTTAAGTCCTGGAAATGGTCATCGGGAGAATAATGATTCTCAAATCCCTGCATATTATATGTAAGGGAGTGGTTGGTGACATCGGTGATTATGAATATATCATCTCCGCGGATGGAGTCGAGCAGAGTGCATTTGCTCTCGCCGCTGCCGAATCTGGGCAGATCTATGCGGGCAATGTAATTATCTTTGATATATCCCTGAAAAGCAGGATCGGCCTTGAATTTATTGTGCAGATCCTGACGGAATTCGATCAGATAGCGGTTGACGCTGCTACCGAGTTTTTCTGCGCAGGGGGGAACTATGAGTTTGATCGGGGCAACAGCCATTAATTGCTCCAGTTTCTGTATATTTGCCATAAAAATACTCCGTATTAAAGCAGACTGTATTTACGTGTCATATTTTATTATCCGACAGATGGCACGTCAAGGCGATTTGGGGTAAACTTAAAGCTATGAGATCCAATAAGCGTGTGGTTAAAGACATAATACAGGGGTCGCCTGCAGACGGTACCGGGATAACCGGCGGTGATACCCTGATCTCGGTAAACGGTGAAACCGTTGAGGATATATTTGACTATCAGTATCTGACTCTGGAGGAAGAACTGGATCTTGTTTTTGAAAACAGGGACGGGGAGGAGTTCGGAGTACATCTATCCAAGATGGCTGATGAAGATCCCGGTCTGGTATTCGAAGACGGACTCATGGATGAATACAGGTCCTGTACCAATAAATGCGTATTCTGCTTTATTGACCAGATGCCTCCCGGTATGCGTGAAACCCTGTATTTCAAGGATGATGATTCAAGGCTCAGTTTTCTTCAGGGCAACTATGTGACACTGACCAACATGTCCGATCATGATGTTGACAGGATATGCAAGTATCATCTGTCACCCATTAATGTCTCTTTTCATACAACCAATCCCGAACTCAGATGCAGGATGTTAAATAACAGGTTTGCAGGTGAAGCCCTGCAAAAAGCTAAAAGACTGAAAGAAGCCGGCATCACGATGAACGGACAGATAGTATTGTGCAAGGGGTTAAATGACGGCAGGGAACTCGAACGAAGTATATCTGATCTGTCGAAACTCATGCCCGAGCTTCAGAGTGTATCGGTTGTTCCTGTAGGCCTTACCAGATACAGGGATGGTCTGTATCCGCTCGAGCCGTTTGGCAGTGAAGATGCCCGTGAAGTGCTGGCCGTCATTCATAAGTGGCAGGACCGGATCAAAGAAGAGACCGGATCGTATTTTGTGCATGCCTCCGATGAATGGTATCTGACCGCCGGGCTGCCCCTTCCGGACGAAGAGAGATATGAAGGATATGTTCAGCTTGAGAACGGGGTCGGTATGGTCAGGCTTATGCTAAATGAGTATGAGGATGCCATAAGCCGCCTGCATTTCATCAAAAAGCCCCACGAGGAACTGTCAATCGTGACAGGTAAGCTGATGAGTCCGATCATTTCGGATATGGCTTCTAAACTTATGGACAGGTATCCGGGACTGAACATACATGTCTACGAGATAATCAATCATTTCTTCGGTGAGATGATCACGGTTTCGGGCCTGCTCACAGGTCAGGATATGTGTGAACAGCTTAAGGACAAACCTCTCGGAAAGCGTGTACTCATCCCCGAGAATACACTTCGTGCGGGGGAGGATTATTTCCTTGATGACATGACGCGTACGCAGATGGCCGAAACTTTACAATCAGACGTGCAGATTGTAAAATCAAGTGGATATGATTTTGTAGATAAAATAACGTCTTCAGGCATTCGCCTGGGGATGCGGAGTAAGATATGAGTCGCGCAGCTAACCGTCCCATCGTTGCAGTGGTGGGACGTCCCAATGTAGGTAAATCCACCTTTTTCAATGCAATAGCCGGTGAAATGATATCCATCGTCAAGGACACGCCGGGTATAACGAGAGATCGTATATATGCCGATGTGGAATGGCTGGACTATGCCTTCACCATGATAGATACAGGCGGTATAGAACCGGACAGTTCCGATGTTATCCTTTCACAGATGCGTGAGCAGGCCCAGATAGCGCTGGATACCGCTGACGTGATCATCTTTATGGTCGATGTCAAACAGGGACTGGTGGACGACGATATGCGCGTGGCCGATATGATCCGCAGATCTGCCAAACCCGTGGTCCTGGCGGTCAATAAAGTCGACAGCTTTCAGCGTGATATGGTCGATGTATACGAGTTCTATAATCTCGGCATAGGTGAACCGTATGCCATATCGAGTGTAAACAGGCTCGGCTTCGGTGAACTGCTTGATGCCGTATGCGAGCATTTCCCTGAAGGTTCAGCTTCCGATGAAGAGGATGAGGCGGTCAAGATCGCCATTGTAGGCAAGCCCAACGTGGGCAAAAGTTCGATCTTAAACAAACTGGCAGGCGAAGAGCGTGCCATCGTATCCGATATCGCAGGCACCACCCGTGATGCCATTGATTCGCGCATCATGCATGACGGTAAGGAATATCTGCTCATAGATACCGCCGGACTCAGACGCAAGAATAAGGTCAAGGAAGAACTTGAGAAATACATGATAATCCGCACCGTAGCCGCAGTTGAGCGTGCGGATATAGTTCTGCTGGTCATAGATGCGACAGAAGGCGTGACCGAACAGGATGCCAAGATTGCAGGTATCGCCCATGACAGGGGCAAGGCTGTCATTATAGTTGTCAATAAATGGGACGCCATTGAGAAGAATGATAAGACAGTAAACGAGTATACGGCCGACATACGTAACACGCTCAGTTTCATGACGTATGCGGAGATAGTATTTGTATCGGCCAAGACCGGTCAGAGGCTAAATAAGCTCTATGAGACCATAGATGCCGTTAACGAGAATCATTCGATGAGAGTCGCCACCGGTGTGCTGAATGAGATCATGGCCCAGGCTACTGCCATGAAGCAGCCTCCGTCCGACAAGGGCAGGAGACTCAAACTGTTCTATATCACCCAGGTGGCTGTCAAGCCGCCCACATTTGTAATATTTGTAAATGATAAGGAACTGATGCATTTCTCATATACGAGATATATAGAGAATCAGGTACGTGAAACATTCGGATTCATGGGTACTCCGCTTCGGTTCATCATACGTGAGAGAAAGGAAGATAAGTAATGCTTGAAAGGATTCTGTGTCTGGTCATAGGATATGCTTTTGGGCTTATTCAGACAGGATTTATATACGGCAAGATGCACGGCATCGATATCAGAGAGCATGGAAGCGGCAATTCCGGTGCTACCAATACATTGCGTACTCTGGGAACGAAAGCCGGATTCATTGTTCTGTTCGGAGATGCGATCAAATGTATCGTGGCGATCGTCATCACATATTTTCTTTTTGGCAAAGCAAATCCCGAGTATCTGTTCCTGTATCGTATGTATACGGCTCTAGGAGTCATCCTCGGTCACGATTTTCCGTTTTATCTGCAGTTTAAAGGCGGAAAAGGCATTGCGGCTACTGCAGGTGTCATAGTCAGCTTCGGACCGGTTTCATTCCTGATACATATACTGGTATTTGCACTTGTGTTCCTGACAACACACTATGTATCACTGGGATCGATACTGATCTATATCACGTTCTTTGTGTATGTGCTGGTATGCGGGCAGACCGGTAATCTGGATATGCGTGCAGGGTTGGATATACCGCAGGCAGTGATGTATGAGATGTATGTGGTTGTACTGGTGATGACCGTCATGGCTGTCTGGCGTCACAGAGCCAATATTAAACGGCTCCTTACGCACAGCGAGAGCAAGGTGTACTTAAGCAGCCGCGGAAAAGAGAAGTCAGGCAAAAAGGATAATGATGATCTGGTGTAGGAGAAGATAAATGGCTAAAATCGGCGTGATCGGAGCAGGCAGCTGGGGAACGGCACTCGCATGGCTTCTGAATAATAACGGACATGAATGCATCATGTATTCGGCTCTGGCTGAAGAGATAGATATGTTCAGAACATATCATGAAAATAAGGACAAGCTCCCCGGAGTAGTTCTCTCCGAGGCCACAACATATACAACAGACATATCGGAGGCTATTGACGGCCGTGATGTGATCGTGATGGCAGTTCCGTCCAAGTTCGTAAGGAGCACGGCTAAGCTGATGTCGCCGTATGTGGCCGACGGACAGAAGATCATAGATGTCGCAAAAGGCATAGAAGAAGGTACATCATATACGATGTCGCAGATCATAAATGAGGAGATCCCTCAGGCTGATGTATCTGTGCTTTCCGGACCTTCACATGCAGAGGAAGTCGGCAAGGGTATCCCTACAACGATAGTAGTAGGTTCTAAGTCCAAAGATACCGCCAAATACCTGCAGGATATATTTATGAGCGATGTCTTCCGGGTTTACATAAGTCCGGATATCCTCGGTATCGAGATCGGAGCCGCACTTAAGAACGTGATCGCTCTCGCTGCCGGTGCAGCCGACGGCCTGGGCTACGGAGATAACACCAAGGCTGCGCTCATCACCCGCGGTATTGCTGAGATCTCACGTCTCGGTGTCGCTATGGGCGGTAATGTACAGACTTTCGCAGGCCTGACCGGTATGGGTGACCTGATAGTTACCTGTGCTTCGATGCATTCCAGAAACCGCAGGTGCGGCATTCTGATCGGACAGGGCAAGAGTCTCGAGGAGGCGCAGGCTGTGGTAAAGATGGTTGTTGAGGGCGTATATTCAGCCAAGGCAGCTATGGAACTTGCTGAGAAGTATGATGTCGAGATGCCCATCATAACCGAAGTGAACCGTGTACTATTTGAAGGCAAGAACCCTTCGGAAGCAGTTAAAGACCTCATGATGAGAGATAAGAAGATCGAGAATCCCCTGATTCCCTGGGACTGAACTTTTAGCAACACAGGGAATGACAAGCATACATCCGCCGCAGGCACGCTTTCGCTGCTATTGCCTCGTCACGTTACTAGGCTCGTGAAATACCTCGCCAAGTAACGACGGGCTGCTAAGCACCTGCTTGCGGATATGTGCTTGCCATTCCCGGATCATCAACAAGGAGATAACATGTCAAATAAATTTTCTTCCACAAATACATACGTGGCCAGCCAGGAACTGCTCGACGCTGTAAACGTAGCGATGGTCTTAGAGAAGCCCCTCCTGATCAAAGGAGAACCCGGCACCGGCAAGACCATGCTGGCAGCAGCAGTTGCAGAGAGCCTCGGCAAGCGTCTGATCATATGGAACATCAAGTCGACCACCAAGGCACAGGACGGCCTGTATATGTATGATACGATCCAGCGTCTCTATGACGGCCAGTTCGGCGAAGAAGGCGTGGATGATATCGCCAGGTACATCAAGCTCGGCAAACTCGGAGAAGCGTTTAAGTCCGACGAGCAGGTGGTTCTTCTTATCGATGAGATCGATAAAGCGGATCTGGAGTTCCCCAATGACCTGCTCTGGGAACTCGATCAGATGGAGTTCTATATCCATGAGACCCGTGAGACGGTCAAGGCGAAGACCAGACCAGTGGTGATCATTACATCCAATGCGGAAAAGGAACTCCCCGATGCTTTCTTAAGGAGATGCATATTCCACTATATTGACTTCCCGGATGCACCGCTGATGGAGGAGATAGTGAGGACACACTTCCCTGATGTGGAAGCCAATCTGCTTAAAAATGCGATGGATGTATTCTACTGGATAAGAGGCCTTAAGGATGTGCGCAAGAAGCCGTCGACATCCGAACTCATAGACTGGGTCAACGCCCTTCAGATAGGCGGAATGGATCCTGCACTTATCAAAAAGAACCTGCCCAATCTCGGTGTAGTCATCAAGAAGGATGAAGACATGGCCGTGGTTAAGAGCAGGACCAACGAACTGAACTGATAAATCAAGGGTATATGTTTACAAACTTTTACAATAATCTCAGAGAATTCGGTCTGGATGTGACACTCAAAGAGTGGCTCACATTACAGGATGCGCTCGATAAGGATCTCGCAGGCTCGTCGCTTACGAGATTCTATTATCTGTCGCGCATGATACTGGTAAAGTCCGAGACCGAATATGACAAGTTCGATATGGCCTTTGAGAATACATTCAAGTCTGCGAAGTATGAGCCGGATATCACCAAGACGATGCTCGCATGGCTCGATAAGCCCGAAGCATATGAGCAGTGGCTCGAAGAGAAGAAGTTCGAAATGAATCAGGATCCGGGCGATAACGCTCAGATCGACCGTGATGATGTGGAGAAAAAGTTCAGGGACAGGCTCAAAGAACAGGATTCCGAGCATAACGGAGGTTCATACTGGATAGGTACGCAGGGCAAGACTTCCTTCGGTAACATGGGCGGACATATGGGCGGTATCAGAGTAGGCGGATCGACGGGATACCAGTCTGCTTTTGAGGTTATAGGTGCTCACAAGTTCCAGGATTTCAGAGATGATAAGGTACTGACGTCGAGGCAGTTCATGGCGGCACTTAAGAGTCTCAGGCAGTTTTCGACCAAACTGGATGTGCCCAAGACAGAGCTTGATATAGACGGGACGGTACATAAGACATGTAACAACGGCGGATATCTGCAGATCGTGATGGAGAAGCCTCGTAAGAATTCGGTCAAGCTGCTCCTGCTCATGGATTCCGGCGGAACCATGATCCCATACAGCACGCTCTTAAACGAACTGTTCCAGGCAGTGGATAAGATGGATCATTTCAAGGATGTGAAGACCTATTATTTCCACAACTGTATCTATGCCAAGGTATATAACACACCGGAGTGTGAGAACGGCGACTGGGTAGATACGGACTGGCTCTTCAAGAATCTGGATTCGGATTATAAAGTGATGATAGTCGGAGATGCCGCCATGGCTCCCGAGGAACTGTATTCCACCACAGGTAATTACCGCGGGCCCAATAACGGTCTGTCCGGATGGGACTGGCTGCATCTGATGAAAAGCCATTATAAGCATATAGTCTGGCTTAATCCGAAGATGGCTCCGGGAGATGCTCCGTGGAGAGAGGCGGAGACTGCCATCAAGACCATGTTTCCCATGTATAAACTTACAGTAGCGGGTTTAAAAGCCGCAGTCGCCAAACTTATGGTCAACAGGTAAACGGCATGAGCATACTTATATTTCTCATCATCATACTGGCATTCATAGTACTCATCGGGATACTCAATGAGAAAGCTTTTCACATACAGAGTGACATAGCCCTGATAATGTTCTCACTGATCATCGCCCTTATCATGGCAGTTCTCAGCAAACTGACTTCGATAGCCTGGCTGGATGTTTTTGTGAACAGGATTGGCGATTTCGGTTTTGAGGAGTATCTGCTCGACGGTGTGCTCTGTTTCATGCTTTTCGCAGGTGCCAGCAAGGTAAATATAAGCTTTATTGCCCGCAGAGCCGTCAGACTGTATAGTTGCATATTCGCCTGTGCTCTTGAGTGTGCCGCCGGTCAAATATCATAGTCAGGATCTTCGGTATCCCCATGGATATATGGATGTGCATTCTGCTCGGATGCGTGGTCTCTCCGACAGACCCGATCGCTGCCACGGGCATACTCAATAAGATAGGCTTATCCAAGAATGTCTGCTCTGTCATCGAAAACGAGTCTCTCTTCAATGACGGAACCGGTGTTGCGCTCTTTGTTTTCGTTCGTTCGATAATCATTCAGAGCGGTGACAGTCATTTCGTCATACTTATGTGCAAGGAGATATTCGGAGCGGTTGCGGTCGCCCTTGGTGTTTCGTTCCTGCTCTTTAAACTGATGGAGATCACCAAGGACCCGGTCAGGTATATCCTGATATCACTTCTCGATGTGTCACTTGTATACGTTATATGCGAACATATGGGATTCTCCGGTGTCATAGCTTCGGTCGTATGCGGTATGTATTTCTCATATGCCATGGATAAGATGGAGAGGAGAGTCAAAGTCATCGACCCATCGGAGTATTATAAGGATTTCTGGGAGATCCTTGAGAGTATCTTAAATGCCGTGCTTTTCGTAATGATAGGGCTCATGCTCCTGGATGTGGAGATCAGCAGGTACGCGCCAATAGTCATACCTGCCGGTATTGTGATACTGCTCATATCAAGAGCGGGCGGCGTGACCTTGAGTTCCGTGCTTACCGGACGAAGCATACCGGGGAATTATGATCTTAAGGAATTCGTGATCCTGATGACATGGTCGGCGCTTAAGGGCGGACTGTCTCTGGCGCTTGCCATGGGTACTGCCGAATATCTGGATCCCGCGATATATAAGCTGTTCATCAATGTGACTTATGTGACGATCTTCTTCACTGTACTTGCGCAGGGACTAACCATCAAAAGAGTATATTTCAGACTGGAAGAACATAAATCAAACCGAATCAAACTCAGGGGGAAAGTATGAAGATAATAGTTGTAGGCCTGGGAGAAGCCGGCAGATCTCTGATCAAACTGCTTGACGGATCCGATCATGACATAACGGTCATAGATAAGGACCGTGCATGTGTAGACATGATCACGGATAAATACACTGTAAACGGGGTATGCGGAAGCGGCGCCTCGATAGAGACTCTGACGAAAGCGGGAGCGGATACGGCGGATGTGCTGGTTGCGCTGACACATACCGATGAGATCAATCTGCTCGCCTGCATGCAGGCCAAAGTCGTCGGTACGCGCCTGACCTGTGCCCGTGTACTGATGCCCGATCTGGCCGACGAGAAGGACAAGCTGAAAGAGGAATATAACATAGACTATCTGATCAGCCCCAAAGAGGATCTGGCTAAAGAGATATACAGAAATATAGGCCTGCCGGGATATGTGAAGATCGAGAACTGCCTCAATGACGAAGTATATGTACTTGATCTGAATGCTGTAGGAGATTCCCCGCTTATTGGCAGAAGCATAGCCGATATACGTACGGGCATCAGCGAGAATATGTTTATAGGTGTGATCGTCAGAGGCAAAAAGACTATAGTCCCCAAAGACAGCGATGTGGTCGCAGAGAACGACAGCCTGTACATAGTTGTATATAAGGAACATCTGGGAGAAATATTCACTTCTCTCGGAATAAAGAGATGTAAAACAGGCAATATAGCCATTGTGGGCGGTGGTATCACCGGCGCATGTCTTGCGGATATGCTTACGGAAGACAAAAAGAAGCTCACTATACTTGATGATGATCTGAACAGATGCAGGGAGCTCATGGAACGCTATCCGAATGTCCGGATCGCTTATGCTGAAGGCGATATCACGGAGGTGCTCGATGAGGAGCATGTGGACAGATCGGATGCGATCATATCACTGACGGATAATGATGAGACCAACCTCGTGATCAGTATGTATGCATGGTCCAAGGGCGTTAAGTCCGTGATAACCCGTGTGGACAGGCAGGTTCATGTAAAACTTCTTCACAGGGTAAACATCGATATCACGGTTTCCCCCACCGAATTGTGTGTATTCTCGATAATGCGGTTCATCAATACGGCATCCGGCCGGAGCGGTGACGAGCATGCAGATGTTCTGGAATTCATAGGCGATCTCAGGAGATTCTGAGTATGACCCGTTTGTTCGGTTCGGATAAACTGAATAAGATCATCGGTACCATCGTGACGATATTTGTTCTATGCAGTATCGTTCTGTACATATATGGTCAGTTTTTTCTTCCTCATGCAAGACTCTTTGATGATCATTGTGAAGAGTATACCAATGCCTGGTATTACACCGATGAGAACGGAGAGACCAGGGAATACCATGCTCCGGATTCGTTTGAGATAGTCAATACCGGTACGCTGACAGTAGAGACCCGTCTGCCTGATGACCTGAAGGTCGGGAGCTGTTTCTTCTACAGGACAGGCAAGTCTTTCAAGGCATATGTCGACGGAGAACTGCGTGAAGAGTACGATATCACTCACTGCGAATTCGGCAGAAACGTCAAGGCACTGTGGACCAGGATAGCTCTGAATCCCGACGATTCGGGCAAAGTGCTGACTATAGTGAAAGAAGACTATCCGCTGGACTATTGTATCATTCCGGTTTCTTATATCGGCGACCGCATGGGTTTTTTGCATGTGTGCTTTAATGACAACAAGGTCATTCTTTCGGTTGCGTTTTCATTGATCATCCTCGGCCTTGTGGTTTTCCTTATCTGTCTGGTGCAGCGCATACAGACACGCAGACCGTTTGCCCTCTGGTACATGAGTATAGGTGTGCTGGCAGGAGGCACCTGGATCATTCTGGATAATTTCATGTATCCGATCATTTTCGGGAATTACTACATTGACGGTATCTGTGAGTATCTGATGGTATTCCTTATGCCTTTTCCGTTCCTGGCATATCTGAATCTGCTTCAGGAACGCAGGTATCAGTTCCTGTATAATCTGGCAGGTATAGTCCTTATCATTAATTTCGCTGTTTTTACATTCCTGCATTTCGCAGGGATCATGGACTTCGACTTAAGCAAGGATTATAGCGTTATTGCGATCGTTCTGGCGGCTTTGGTCTGCCTGTATACCATGATCATGGATGTCTTAAATCATAATAAGATCGTCCATTCGGCCATGATGCCCGGATTCGGGGCCATGATCATCATGGCACTCCTGGAAGTCATACATATCAATCTGCCGACGCATAATAACGACGGAGTATTCGTAGCTGTCGGCATGATCATATTGCTGGGATGTGCGATCATCCATGAGATACTCATGTTCAATGCGATGAATGTCAGGACAGCCAAGGCACAGGAAGCCAACCGCGCCAAGACAACGTTCCTGGCAAATATGTCACATGAGATCCGTACACCGATCAATGCGATCATGGGTATGGATGAACTGATCCTCAGAGAGGATATCAATGAGGAAACCCGCGGATACGCCATGAATATCAAAGAAGCCAGTATGACGCTGCTGGATCTCATAAACGATATTCTGGACTTCTCCAAGATAGAACAGGGCAAAATGGATGTGACCGAAGAATCGTACAGTGTCCGCCAGCTCATCAACTCCGTGCTGATAATAATAGGCGTCAAGGCCGAAGAAAAGAAACTGAAGCTCATACCGCAGATCTCTCCGGAACTGCCCTCAGGATTAAACGGTGATCCCAAGCGTATACGTGAGATCATGATCAACCTTCTCAACAATGCCGTTAAGTACACTCATGAGGGAAGCATCACGTTTTCCGTAACTCATGAAAAAGAGGAAGAGGGGAAAGCGGTACTGGTGATCAAAGTTTCCGATACCGGTATAGGTATCAAAGAGTCTGATATGGACAGGCTGTTTAATCAGTTCGAGAGACTGGATCATAAGCATAACCGGAATATAGAAGGTACAGGACTGGGGCTTGCGATCACTGCCAATCTGATCCGTATCATGGGCGGGACCATAGACTGCGACAGCACATACGGCGTCGGTACGACATTTACAGCCAGGATCCCTCAGACAGTGATTGATCCCGCACCTGTGGGAGATATCAATGAGTATATGAATACTCCGGCTAAGGCTGAGAAGGATAATAAAGACACTTCCGAAGATAAATACTCCTGCCACGGCGCACGTATTCTCGTGGTTGATGATAACGCACTTAACCTGAAGGTCGCTGTCAGGTATCTGGAAGCGCTGGAAGCCGATCCTGTATCCTGTAAATCCGGCTTCGGGATGCTCAAACTCATCACCGAGGAGCGCTTTGACCTGATCCTGCTTGATCATATGATGCCCGAGATCGACGGCATCGAGACTTTGCAGAAGGCCATGGAAATGGATGATAACTTAAACAGGGATGTTCCTGTGATAGCTCTGACGGCAAATGCCATAAGCGGTGCACGGGAACTGTATCTGGAGAACGGATTTACGGATTATCTGAGTAAACCCATGACGATCAGTGATCTCACGGAGATACTTAAGAAACACCTGTCTCATAAGAACGGTTAAGACATGGGTACGCATAAATCAAGAGGCCTCCGCGGTTCCATCCTGGAGGACATGATCAATCAGACGAATGAGATATATCTGGAAAAGGGTCTGGCCTGTGTGCAGAAGATCCCTACTCCCATCACACCCATAGAAATGGATAAAAAGACCAAGCATATAACGCTTGCCTATTTCGATCAGAAATCCACGGTCGATTATATAGGCGCTGTCCAGGGTATCCCCGTATGCTTTGATGCCAAGGAATGTGCTCAGGATACATTCAGCCTGCAGAACATACATGAGCATCAGGTTAACTTCATGGTCAATTTTGAAAAACAGGACGGTATAGCGTTTTTTCTGATATACTATACACATCGCGACGAATTCTACTATCTGCCGCTGGAGATGCTGCTGTTCTTCTGGAACAGGGCGAAGGACGGAGGCCGTAAGAGCTTCAGGAGGGAAGAACTGAATCCCGCCTATATACTGCCCAAGCATCCCGGGATTCTGGTCCCGTATCTGGATATGATGCAGCAGGACCTGTATGACAGAGAGTAAGAGATCATCGGTCGTAATACGTAAGTGAGGAAGATATGAGTAAGAGACTGTTACATACTCCCGAGGGAGTCAGAGACATATACGGTGATGAGTACAAGCGCAAGCTCAAGGTCGAAGCCCTCATACGGGAGAAGACCGGAGAGTTTGGGTACGATGAGATAGAGACACCCACGTTCGAGTTCTTCGATGTGTTCTCGAATGAGATAGGTACGACTCCCAGCAGGGAACTGTATAAGTTCTTTGACAAAGAGGGAGACACACTGGTCCTGCGGCCCGACTTTACGCCTTCCATAGCCAGATGTGCCGCCAAGTACTTCATGGAATCCGATGAAGCTATCAGGCTGTCTTATGCGGGAAATACGTTTACGAATAACTCACTGCTCCAGGGGCGTCTTAAAGAATCCATGCAGATGGGAGCGGAACTCATCGGTGATGCATCCGTTCAGGCAGATGCCGAGATCATCGCTCTTACATGTGAGTCGCTGTTTCATGCGGGGCTGTCCGATTTCCAGATAAGTGTTGGCAACGTGGCCTTCTTTAAAGGCCTGTGTGCCGCCTGCGGTCTGGACGAAGAGACTGAGCTTGAACTGAGAGACTACATCTCCGGCAAGAATTATTTCGCTGCTCAGGATCTGCTCGAAGCCAAGTCCATAGATGCAGACGCCGCTGCAAGACTGCTGTCCGTATCCGATCTGTTCGGCCAGGAAGATATACTTGATAAGGCGATGGACACCGCCGATAATGAGCAGTCAAGACAGGCAGTTGAAAGACTGCGTGCCCTTATCGATGTGCTCAAACTGTATGGAGTCGATAAGTATATATCCTTTGATCTGGGCATGCTGTCCAAATACAATTATTATACGGGAGTCATATTCAAGGGCTTCACATACGGTGTGGGAGATGCGATAGTCAAAGGCGGACGTTATGACAGATTACTGTCCCAGTTCGGTAAGGATGCTCCTGCAGTCGGATTCGTGATACTTGTCGATGACCTGCTTAATGCCATGCAGCGTCAGGGAGTCCCGGTTACGATCAAAGACGATGTGGTCACCCTGGAATATACCGATGATACATACGAGAGCGTACTTAAAGAAGCACTTAAGATGAGACATGTGGGCGGAAGCCGCGTTAAGCTTATTAAGAAAAAGGACTGATCAGCTGACGGCTGATCCGGAGATAAAGAGAAAATGGAAGACAGATATCTGACTTTTGCCCTGGGAAAAGGGCGGCTGGCCAATAAAACAATGGAACTCCTCGAGGAGATCGGCATACATTGCGAGGAGATGAAAGACAAGGATACGCGTAAACTCATCTTCGTCGATGAGAAGAACAAGATGAGATTCTTCCTGGCTAAAGGCCCCGATGTGCCTACATATGTAGAGTACGGTGCTGCGGATATCGGAGTGGTCGGCAAGGACACGATCATGGAAGAGAACCGCAGGGTATACGAGGTGCTGGATCTGGGATTCGGCAGGTGCAGGATGTGCGTGTGCGGTCCCGAGACATCACGTGAACTGCTCGAGCACCATGAGATGATCAGAGTAGCGACCAAGTATCCGAATATCGCCAAGGATTATTTCTATAACCATAAGCATCAGACCGTTGACATCATCAAGCTGAACGGTTCCGTGGAGCTGGGGCCGATAGTCGAACTCTCCGATGTGATCGTGGATATAGTAGAGACTGGAGGCACGCTTAAGGAGAACGGCCTCACGGTCCTCGAGGAGATATGTCCCTTAAGTGCACGGATGATAGTGAACCAGGTATCGATGCAGATGCAGACCGAGCGTATCAGGGATCTGATCGATGCGGTAAAGAAGAGATTATAAGCCGGATACGGCATAAATGAGGTAGAGATATGCGTATTATCAAATTAAATGATGAATCAAGAGGAGAGCTTATAGAGAGTCTCCTTAAGAGAAGTCCCAATAACTACAGGGAATATGAGGCGACAGTCAACGATATCATAGAAGATGTGCGTGACCGCGGCGATCTCGCTGTAATCGAACTTAACCGCAAATTCGACAAGTGGGACTGCAGCGCAGATAAGCTCCGTGTGACCGATGCAGAGATCGATGAGGCATATAAGGCCGTGGATGAATCCTTCATCAGAGTTATCAGGCGCGCTGCGGAAAACATCCGTGAATTCCATGAGAAGCAGGTCCGCAACACATGGATCGACATGAAGGACGACGGTACCATACTCGGACAGCGTATCATGCCGATCGCCGTATCGGGTGTATATGTACCGGGCGGAAAGGCCGCATATCCCAGTTCGGTCCTTATGAATATCATCCCTGCTAAAGTAGCCGGAGTGGGACGAATCATAATGTGCACTCCCGCGGGTTCTGACGGCAAGGTCACTCCCGGCACGCTTGTGGCTGCTGATATAGCAGGTGTGGATGAGATATACAAGGTCGGCGGAGCACAGGCTATCGCAGCCATGGCTCACGGTACACAGACCATACCGAAGGTAGATAAGATCACGGGCCCCGGCAATATATTCGTAGCTCTGGCTAAAAAAACCTGCTTCGGATACGTATCGATCGATTCGATAGCCGGTCCCAGCGAGATACTTGTACTGGCTGATGATACCGCCAATCCCAGATTCGTGGCCGCAGATCTGCTCAGTCAGGCAGAGCATGATGAACTGGCCAGTGCGATACTGATCACCACATCGGAGAAACTCGCACGTGAAGTGAATAAGGAAGTGGACGGATTCCTGAAGGTCCTGACCAGACACGAGATCATAGAGAAGAGCCTCGAGAACTACGGATATATATTCGTGGCCGATGATATGCAGGATGCTTATGATGCGGTCAATGCCATTGCAAGCGAGCACCTGGAGATCATCACGGCAGATCCTTATGAGACCATGACACACATAAAGAATGCGGGAGCGATATTCCTCGGCCACTTCTCATCCGAGCCTCTCGGGGATTATTTCGCAGGTCCCAACCACATCCTGCCTACGAACGGTACGGCCAGATTCTTCTCGCCGCTTTCGGTTGATGATTTCATCAAGAAGACGAGTATCATATCATACTCGGAGGAAGCACTCAGAGCCGTACATGAAGATATAGAGCTGTTCGCACGTAATGAGGGACTTACGGCTCATGCGAATTCGATAGCTGTACGTTTCGAGGAGAAATGAGGTAGACAATGAGCAGAAAAGCTGAAATAACCAGAACGACCAAAGAGACTGATATACGGTTAAGTCTTGACATAGACGGAACCGGCAAAGGGGAGATCAGTACCGGGATCGGATTCTTTGACCACATGCTTGAAGGGTTTGCAAAGCACGGATTCTTCGACCTGACATGCAATGTAAAAGGCGATCTGAATGTGGACGGACACCACACGGTTGAGGACACCGGTATCGTGATCGGAACAGCCATTAAGGATGCACTCGGAGATAAGGCCGGTATCAGGAGATATGGTCACTTCACACTTCCTATGGATGATGCACTCATAACCGTGGCTGTGGATCTCTGCGGCAGACCGTATTTCAATTATGATCTGAAGTTCGATGTTGAAAAAATCGGTGATCTCGATACCGAGCTCATACGCGAGTTCTTCTATGCGGTAAGCTACAGTGCCGGCATGAACCTGCACATCAAGATGCTCGACGGTATAAACGGACATCACATCGCAGAAGCCGCTTTCAAGGCTTTCGCCAAGGCACTGGATATGGCCACTCAGACCGATCCCCGCGTTGATGGTGTCCTTACTACCAAAGGAAGTCTGTGATCATGGATTATGATATGAGCAGAGTGACGATGTCAGGACATAAGCCTGCATTCGCCTTCTCTGAAGTGAAGACAGATGATAAAGGCCTGGTACCCGTGATAGTTCAGGAAGATTCCACGGGTGAGATCCTGATGCTCGCCTATATGAACGAAGAGGCCTATAACCTCACACTCGAGCGCGGAGTGATGACGTATTTCAGCCGCTCAAGACAGGAACTGTGGCTGAAAGGAGATACATCAGGACACTTTCAGTATGTGAGGGCCCTGTATCTGGACTGTGATAAGGACACGATCCTCGCCAAGGTCGATCAGGAAGGTGTGGCGTGCCACACGGGAGCACATTCATGCTTCTTCAATGAGATCTGAAACGACGGATCCGCTGATCCGCTTATTCGTTGATGATTATGGAAAAGTATAACCTCTTCGATGAAAGCGCATACTAATGTCCTGTGATCCCGTGATCACCCCAAAGATTGTAACAGTATTGAAATCATCCCCACTTTAAGGGTAAAATTGGAAGGACACTCCTTCCACCCTGAAGTGGGGATTTTTATGCGCAGATTAGCTTTAAGTGATGACATATTGTTGAAGATCGTTAAGCCCGCCAGGTATATAGGCGGGGAGATCAATTCGTGCATGAAGGATTCGGCCTCGGTCGACATCCGTTTCGCCATGTGCTTTCCCGATGTATATGACATAGGCATGTGTCATCTGGGCATTCAGATACTGTATGACATGTTCAACTCCTGGGATGATGTGTGGTGTGAGAGAGTGTACTCTCCATGGCCCGATCTGGATGCGGTCATGAGACGTGATGGTATACCTCTTTTTGCATTGGAGAGTCAGGATCCGGTCAGACACTTTGATTTCCTCGGTATCACTCTCCAGTATGAAATGTGCTATACGAACATCCTGCAGATACTCGACCTTGCAGGTATACCTTTAATTGCCACTGAGCGAAGCGATGATGATCCAATCATAATCGGCGGAGGTCCTTGCTCGTATAATCCCGAACCCATAGCAGATTTCTTCGATATCTTCTATATCGGCGAAGGTGAGACCAGATACCGCGAACTGCTCGATACATATAAGGAATGCAAAGCGGGCGGGCTCGGACGACTGGAGTTTCTCAGGAGGGCATGCCGTATCCCCGGCATGTATGTACCTCAGTTCTATCAGGAAAAGTATAATCCCGACGGCACCATACGTGAGCGGGTCAAGCTTTACGACGAAGCCCCTGATACTATCCGCAAGGAAGTAGAGATGAACCTGTCGGATACCTATTATCCTACGAAGCCCCTGGTTCCTTTCATGCAGACAGCTCAGGATCGTGTGACCCTCGAGATACAGCGTGGCTGTATCAGAGGCTGCAGATTCTGCCAGGCCGGTCAGTTGTATCGTCCAGTGAGGGAGAGGAGCGTGGAGTATCTTAAATCCATAGCGCTCGAGATGCTTGATTCCACCGGACTCGAGGAACTGACGTTAAGTTCTCTCAGCTCCAGCGATTACAGCGGCCTCGAAGAACTGCTGGAATTCCTGATAGATGAGTGTAACAAGAGACATGTGAACATATCGCTTCCGTCATTGCGTATAGATGCCTTTTCTCTGGATGTGATGAGTAAGGTTCAGGATGTCCGTAAGTCATCCCTGACATTCGCTCCTGAGGCCGGTACTCAGAGGATGCGTAATATCATCAACAAGGGCCTGACCGAAGAAGTGATCCTTAAGGGTGCTTCCGAAGCCTTCCACGGCGGATGGCGCAGGGTCAAACTGTACTTCATGCTCGGACTGCCGTTTGAGACAGACGAGGATATCGAAGGAATCGGAGAACTCTGTAATAATGTTGCCATGACCTTCTTCGATGAGATACCGAAGGAGGAGCGGCGTGAGCCGGTTCAGATCGTAGCTTCGACTTCTTTCTTTATCCCGAAGCCCTTCACGCCACTGCAGTGGGCTCCGATGGGCACCCGCGAAGAATTCGTCCGCAAGGCTCATGTATGCTTAAACGGCATACATTCACAGCTTAACCAGAAGCGTATCAAGTATAACTGGCATGATACCGATACCAGTGAGCTCGAGGGCGTGCTCGCCAGAGGTGACAGACGCCTCGGACCGGTGATCCTTGAAGTATATAAGCGCGGTCAGATCTATGATGCATGGACCGAGTACTTTAACTATCAGACCTGGCTGGATGTGATGGAGGAGATGGGCATCGACAAGGATTTCTATACTACGAGAGAACGCTCCGACGACGAGATATTCCCCTGGGACTTCTTAGACATCGGTGTGACCAAGCGATTCCTGCTTAATGAGTGGCACAATGCCCGGGCAGGTATCGTAACTCCCAACTGCCGCGACAAATGTTCCGGCTGCGGCGCCGCAGTATTTGGCGGTGGAATCTGTTTTATGAACAGAAATAAGTAGTATCTGGGACCCCGAGGAATGAATATGAAACTGCGCATACAATTCACCAAACACGGCTCCATGAAGTTCATAGGGCATCTGGACACGATGCGTTACTTCCAGAAGGCGATACGCCGTTCCGGTATCGATGTCACGTATACCGGAGGATACTCGCCTCATCAGGTCATGGCTTTCGCCCATCCTCTGGGAGTCGGTGTGGAGAGTGAATCGGAAATCGTAGATATAGAAGTGAACTCATATGATCTGATACTCCGCGATGAGGATCCCGCATTTACGGGGTTGAGTAACCGTCAGCGCCTCCTGGCAGCTCTTGATGCTCAGATGAGCGAAGGATTCACGATCCGCGATATCAGACTGCTTCCCGATGATGCCGGTAATGCCATGGCTTCCGTGGCCGGTGCATCCTATGAGATACACGGTATTCCCGAAGAAATGTATGCCGCGGTGACCGGAGCTGTACATGATATGGTCGAAGCCACAGAGATAATGATCCTTAAGAAGACCAAGAAGAGCGAGCAGATGACGGATATACGTCCCGGAATGTATGACTTAAGATTCGCAGACGGTATACTGTATATGACGGTAGATGCCAGTTCGGCCGGTAATATCAAGCCTGACACCGTAGTGAGAGCGATATGTGACAGGATGGGCGCTGACCGGGATTTAATGTCTTTATCGGTAACGAGGACCGAGATCTACGGCCGTGATGACAGTGGAGCACTGAAGCCTCTGATCGCTTTCGGAGAGGATTTCTAGATTGGCAGTTAAGCGCATAGTACTTACAAAAGCATATAACCGGAGAGTCCTCGTCTATATGGAGGATAATAAACCCGTACGCATCAGGGTGATAGGAGATGAGCCGAGATTCCCGATAGGTACCGTGGTCATGGCGCGCGTCAAAAAGATGATCCCTTCATCCGGAGCGTGTTTTGTGGATATAGGTGATGATACCGATTACTTTCTTCCTATACCGAAGTCCGTATCTGGACTGCATTTTGCAGATGGCAGGGAACATACGGCTGTCAAGCCGGAAGATGTGGTGATGGTGCAGATCTCAAACGAAGCGGTCAAGCTCAAAAGCCCCTGTGTTACCGGCCGTATATCGATACATTCCAGATATCTGGTACTCGAAGAGGGACGCGGAGTATCCTTTTCGTCCAAGATCGGTCAGAATGACAGAAAAACATTCAAATTACCCGAAATAATCAATACATATTCTTCCAAATATCATATAATAGTAAGGACAGAGTCAAGAAATGTGAATGACCCTGAAATACTCAGTGAAGAACTCGTCCGGCTTGCCGAGATCTACGAGCATATACTGTCGCGTAATAAGACCGCCCGTGTGGGTAATGTGTTATATTCCACACCCGGTTATCTGGAATCAACCCTGCTTGACTGGCTTAAATACGGATGTGATGAGGTTGTAACGGATCTGGAACCTTACAGGCAGATTTTAGAGCACGCAACCCTGGATCGCGGTATTCCTTTCAGGTTTTATACGGATGAGCTCCTGCCTCTCGGTAAACTGTATAAGCTTGAAACCTGTGTGGACGAATGCCTGAGCCGTAAGGTTTATCTTAGATCAGGCGCTTTTCTCGTAATCGAACAGGGTGAGACACTTACTGCGATAGATGTTAATTCGGGTCATAACACACGCGGCGATAAGGATAAGACTTCTTTTGAGATCAATATGGATGCTGCCGATGAGATATTCAGACAGCTGAGACTTCGTAATATCAGCGGGATGATATTGATAGATTATATCAACATGAACAGCAGAGATTATCTGGAACAGCTCATACACAAGACGGCTTCGGTCGTTAAGACGGATGATGTTCTGTGCAGATATATAGATACAACAGGCTTAGGCTTGTTTGAGTTAACACGAAAAAGGGTTTTTAAGAGTTTTACAGAACAATGGAAGGGTTCAGATTAAACAGCATAAAGAATACCGGAGGAGGAAGGTTCCTAAAGAACTACGAGCTCAATTATACCAATAAAAAGGGCAATCCGAAGGTATATGAGATGGTATCCTACCGGGATATATCAGATCCGGAGGAGATAGGAACGAGAGTAGGCGGGGCTGTCATCGTGGCACTTAAGGGCGACCGGATCCTGCTGCTCAAAGAATTCAGAATGGCGGTAAACCGCTTCGTATGGAATATGGTCGCAGGCTTCAAAGAGCACGGTGAGACCATGGAGGATTGCGTAAGACGTGAACTCTATGAGGAATCAGGACTCAAGCTCGTGCGTATCAGGGAAATGCTTAAGCCTGCTTTTGCGGCAGTATCCATGTCGGACGTGTCGAATCAGCTTGTGATCGCTGATGTGGACGGCGAGATTTCCGATCACACCGAAGATGATGAACTGATCGAAGCCGGCTTTTACAGTAAAGAAGAAGTTGCGGAACTGATCAGGAATGAGACATTTACATCCAGAGCACAGTTTGTTGCATATGCTTTCAGCCGTGGCTTTTTTGATGAAAAGGAGAACCCATGAAAGACAACAGGGTAGGAATCTTATATGCCGATATTCTTGAGAGCGGCCTTACTCATGAGTTTTTCTCAAGAATCCTGGATTCGTTTAAGAATTATTGCGAGCAGGAAGGGTATGTGATCTCTTTCTTAAATGCTCAGCCCAAATACCTGATGACGCATACATTCATCGATCAGGTGCGGGAAGATGAGTATGCAGGAGTGTTTATAGCCAATATTCCCTATGACATGCCTGAAGTCACTGCTCTTTTCAAGGCAGACATCCCCGTGGTCAATATCGATTACAAGACTGAGGGTGCCATATCCATCACTTCTGACAATATAAATGGTATCAATGATCTGATCAATTATATATGTATCGAGAAGAAGCACAAGAAGATCGCCTACATATCCGGAGATCCGGAGAGTGAAGTGAGCAAGACCAGACTCAGAGTGTTCAAGGAAGCTCTGGCCAATAACGGTATTGAAGTACGGTCTGCATATATACGTGAATCCAGATTCAGGGACATCCGTGATGTGACGCGTAAGACCGAGGAACTGCTCAATCTTCCGGATCCTCCTACATGTATCCTTTTTCCTGATGATTACGCCGCGATAGGCGGTATCAATGTTATACATAACAGAGGTCTGGAGGTTCCCAAGGATATCTCATATTGCGGATATGACGGTATCAGTCTGGTGGGATTATGGGATCCCCAGCTGGCTACGGTTGTGCAGGACACCGAGACAATGGGAGTTACGGCGGCACGCGAACTGATCAGACTTATGCGTAACGGTGAGTCGGGTGACGGCAGCGAGATAGTCATACCTACGAAGCTGCAGGTCGGTCATACCGTCAGTCAGATGTATTAATGATTTTTTCGGGAATATGAATATTAGTTTATCGATACTGCTGGTCACTTTAGCTATAGTGGCAGCTGTTGCATTCAAGGTCATATATACGGGCAAGGTTAAGGAAGTCAATGATTCGCTGAGATTGATATGCGTATTCGGAGTGATCACCATATCCTTTTGCGCTCTTATCACCGTTTCATCCAAAGAAACGGCCACTTTCACGCTGTATACGATCTACTATATATTCTATGCGCTGACGATATATGCGTTTGTCAGATTTACTTACATTTTCTGTAAGGGTAAAAGACGCTTGTTGTTTATGTCTCCGTTTTTTATCGGGACTCTGATAGTTATCCTGTTATTATTGTGGAATATGTATTCGCAGGAAGTCTTTACCGTATCCACATACTCCTTTGCGGGCGTGATATTCCCTGCTTCCGTAACTTACAGTCTGTTTCTTTTCTATATGGGATTTCTGGTAGTGGAATCTGTGTCTGCCGGAATAAATGCATTCAGATATATGCTTAAGAGTGCCAGGATCTATAAGGCACGCTATGCTTATATTATTTTTGTCATATTATTCCACCTGGCTCTTGAGTTTATCGGATATTACCAATCGATCCCTACGGTTATCAAGGCGTTTTTCCTGTTACCTGAAGGCCTGTTCCTGGCTTATATATCAAGTTCGTTTACTACGCGTAAACTGACCATGTCTGTTCTGACTCATGTGATGGACAATACATCCGACGGTCTGATGATCTATGACGAGAATGATTATCTCATGTATCACAACAAAAGGACCGAGGATATCCTGACACCTGAGCAGCTGGCAGACTTCTATGAGATGAACCGGATAGATGAGTGGAGTTCCCAGCTGGAGGAGTTCAACGGTATCAATATCAAATCAATGGAGGTCGACGGCAAGAAATGCTATTTCAATATCTACAAGCATTCATTTGTTGAGAACGGCTCATATATCGGTACCAGTTATCAGTTCCAGGATATAACGGAATCCTTTGAACGGTTCTCCATGATCGAAGAGACCAATGAAGAACTCAAGCGCGCAGCTCATATGAAATCCGATTTCCTCGCAAATATGAGCCATGAGATACGTACTCCCATGAATGCGGTCATAGGACTGGCCGAGATGTCTCTCAGAGAGGAGATGACCGACCAGGCACGTGATTATATATCCCAGATCAAGTCTTCGGGACGTAATCTGCTCAATATCATCAATGACATTCTGGATTTCTCCAAGATCGAATCCGGCAAGATGGATATCATACCTGAAGAATATGAACCCTTGAGCGAATTCAATGATGTTGCGAACACCCTTGTCACGAGGATAGGCGATAAGGATCTGGAACTCACCATGGAGGAGAATCCCAATGTTCCCACAAGGCTGTACGGTGATGTCCTGAGGATCAGGCAGATACTGGTAAATCTCGCGAACAATGCCATAAAGTTCACTGATCACGGGCGCGTTCAGATAATCAATGATTATGAAAAGATCGATGATGAGACGATAATGCTCAGATTTCATGTTGTTGACACCGGACGCGGTATCAAAAAAGAAGATCTGAAGAAACTGTTTGTTTCTTTCCAGCAGGTTGATTCCAAACGGAACCGTTCCATAGAGGGTACGGGTCTCGGACTGGCCATATCCAAATCCCTGGTGGAAGCCATGGGAGGAAGCATCGGAGTAGAGAGTGAATACGGTAAGGGCAGTGATTTCTATTTTGAGATCCCCCAGAAGGTGGTAAGCTGGTCACCGTCGATCGTGGTAGAGAACCCCGAAAACATATTTGCCATGGGTATGTTTCACAAGAAGTACCTGGCCAGAAGGTTTTTCCTTGATTGCTCCAGGATGGGTGTGTTTAATGTCGTGCTCAAATTCGCTGAAGATTATGAAGATACATGTGATCTGTATGCGGATATGCTTGATGATCACCGCAGATACCTGTTCTTTGAAGAAAAAGACTATAAGGATCAGGTGAGGGAACTGCTTTTGAATGATCCCGATCTTGTAGGAGTCATGCTTGCTGATTTCGGATCTGTTTTCAAGCCGGATCTTAAGAATCTGCGTATGATCAGGAAGCCTTTTTCAACTGCTGCGATCGCCATAGCTCTTAATAATATGGAGTTCAACCTGAATAACGAGGATGGAAAAGCTTTTTCAACGGATTTCACCGCTCCGGATGCCAGGATCCTGATAGTTGATGATAACATGGTCAATCTGACTGTCGCAGAAGGGCTTCTTGAACCTCTGAAGATGCAGATCGATTGTGCGGCATCGGGTAAGGAAGCCATCGATCTGATCAATGTAAACAGGTATGATATCGTATTCATGGATCATATGATGCCTGAGATGGATGGTGTTGAGACTACGCATATCATCAGGAGAATGTATCCTGAGATGGAAAACATGCCTATCATTGCATTGACTGCAAATGCCGTCAGCGGCGTTAAAGAATTTTTCCTCAAGGAAGGCATGAATGATTTCATACCCAAGCCTATCGAGATCAGGGAGATCATGTCCAAGGTTAAACAATGGCTTCCTTCGGAGAAGATAGTTAAGGGCTATGAACTGGTTAATAACAGTGATGAACCTGAAGAATCGATCATGATCCCGGGGCTTGATACCGAAAAAGCCATAGGAATGATCGGTTCCGTACAGCTGTATCTTAAAATCCTGAATGAGTATTACAGGAATATAGAACCCAATCATTCACAGCTTGAAAAAGAATATTCCGGAGAAAACTGGGCTGAATATACCGTTAAAGTTCATGCGCTTAAGAGCTCATCCCGCCAGATAGGTGCTATCTGTCTGGCTGATAAGGCTGCCAAACTCGAAGAGGCCGGTAAGGCAGGAGACATCGGATACATACGCGCCAACAATTCGGATGCTCTTGATGAATATCTTGCACTGAAGGCTGTGTTAAGAGAATACTGCGCGCCGGATGATGCAGGCGAAAAGAAGATCATCCCCGATGATACACTTAATGATATATTGAACAGGACAATAACAGCATCAGATGATCTGGATATGGATGTAATGGAAGGAATAGTGAACGAACTCAGATCATATTCGTATGAGGAAGATATACAGGGAGATATTGATGCTCTGATCGAAGCTGCAGAGCTTATGGATGTCTTTACATGCAGCGAGATAGCATCAAAGCTTCTTTCCAGATGATCGTTTTCCCGGATAAATTTAAGATGACGGGAACTGATGCAGGCAGATCAGCTGACGGCCGGGATATCATTAACCTGCAGATAACGGTCTCCGATACAGGTACAGGTATCTCAAAGGAGGATCTGGGCAAACTTTTTGCCAAATTCGAACGTCTGGATCTGGAGAGGAACAGTACCAAGGAAGGTACGGGACTGGGGCTTGCCATAACCAAGAGACTGCTCGACATGATGAACGGCAGTATCGAGGTTGAGAGCGAGTATGGCTGGGGATCGACTTTTAAGCTCACTATTCCTCAGGTTGTGACTTCGCGTGAGTCTATAGGCAATTTTAAAGAGAAATTCGAGAAGAGTCTCGGAGAAAAAGCGGAATACCATGAGAGCTTCAGGGCGCCCGATGCGAAGATCCTGATAGTGGATGATACCAGGATGAACCTGATAGTCGCGACGCAGTTCCTTAAGGATACGGGCCTCAATATAGATACTGCAGGAGGTGGCAGGGAGGCTGTCGAACTCGCGCTTGAGAGTAAATATGATGTGATCCTGATGGACCAGCGTATGCCCGAAATGGATGGTGCGGCTGCTCTTAAGGAGATAAAATCTCATACGGACGGACCGAACATAGATACTCCCGTGATATGTCTTACGGCTGATGCCGTGATCGGAGCCAGAGAAAGATATCTCGCCAAAGGCTTTAACGACTATCTGACCAAACCGATTGATTCGATATCTCTGGAATCGATGCTCAGGAAGTATCTGCCTGCGGAATATGTAAGTACCTTCCCCGATAAAAAGGAAATCCTTGATAACTCGCTGGCGGAAGGTGACTTGGAACTCTATGGGGTGAATGTACATTCTCTTAAGAGTACTTCGGCAGTCATTGGCGCAGAAAGCGTACGTACTATTGCAGCTAAACTTGAAAAAGCAGCAATGTCGGGCGAGAATAAGGATCTTACACCGGATCATGAAGACCTGATGAGACTTTATGAGAGTGTTATGAGATCTATCAGTTCCGTAATAACCGATGAAGCGGTTCCTGCGGAAGATGATGACGGGGATATCCTGGAGTTTGCACCGGATTAGTTCTTGACATGTGATCAGGATTTATATATTATATTACAGTATGCCGCTTGGCGAGGTATAAGTGTGCCCATGCACCACCGTAACCGGCGAGAATAGTAGGACAGGAGGGATAAGATATGTACGCAATCATTGAAACAGGTGGTAAGCAGTACAAGGTGTCTGAAGGTGAAGAGATCAAAGTCGAGAAGCTTGAAGCTAATGTCGGCGATGAAGTGACTTTTGACAAGGTAATTGCTGTATCCGACGGCTCACTCAAAGTAGCCGGTGATGTAGCCAATTCCAGCGTTAAGGCCACAGTACTTGATCAGGGACGTGGACGTAAGGTCATCGTTTACAAGTACAAACCCAAGAGCGGTTACCACAAGAAGAACGGTCACAGACAGCCTTTTACCAAGGTTCGTATTGATTCCATCAATGCATAAGAGATGACCGAAGTCATATTCACACAGAATGCCGACCATAAGATAACCGGTTTTATCAGCCGGGGTCATGCAGGATTCGCAAGGAGAGGCAAAGATGTTGTCTGTGCAGCGATATCCGTGTTGACCATCAATGCGGTCAATTCTATCGAAAAGATAGCAAAAGCCGAGGCGGATGTGGTTCAGAATAAAAAGGAAGGGCAGATAAGCTTCCGTTTATTATCGGAACCCGATGATAAAACAGAGACTATACTCAGGAGTCTTATATTGGGACTTAAAGGAGTAGTTGCGGATTACGGCGGCAGGTATTGCAAAGTGACAATCGAGGAGGAAGAACAATGTTAAGAATGGACCTTCAGTTCTTTGCACATAAGAAGGGCGTGGGCTCTACCAAGAACGGTAGAGATTCAGAGTCCAAGAGACTTGGTGCGAAACGTGCCGACGGACAGATAGTGAAAGCCGGCAATATTCTTTACAGACAGCGCGGAACTCATATTCATCCCGGTGAGAATGTAGGGATCGGCGGAGATGATACATTATATGCTCTTAAGGACGGAGTATTAAGATTCGAACGTAAGGGCAAGTTCAAGAAGCAGGCATCTGTTTATCCTGTAGAGAAGTAAAGGTTAGGCTTCGGGCTCAGTCAGTCCGAAGCCATATTTTTAAGTACGGCTGCTTATAAGCGTCCGTACTGTAATAGGTAAGAGGTTATGTTTGCTGATAGAGCCCGTATCACTGTTATAAGTGGAAAAGGCGGGGATGGACATGTCTCCTTCAGAAGAGAAAAATACGTGCCTGACGGCGGACCCGACGGCGGTGACGGAGGAAACGGCGGAAGCGTTGTTTTCACGGTCGATGACGGCTTAAATACACTGACGGATTACCGTCATGTACATAAGTATGCGGCTGAAGCCGGTGAAGACGGCAAAAAGAGAAACTGCCACGGCAAGAACGGTTCGGATATCATACTGAAAGTACCTGAAGGTACTGTAATAAAGGATGCCGAGACAGGACGCGTGATAGCGGATATGTCCGGTGACACCAGAGAGTATGTGATCTTAAAGGGCGGACACGGCGGAAACGGCAACCAGCATTATGCAACCAGCTCAATGCAGGCTCCCAAGTATGCTCAGCCCGGTCAGCCGGCCAGAAGCCTGGATCTGATTCTTGAGCTCAAGATGATCGCCGATGTCGGACTTGTAGGATTTCCGAATGTTGGTAAATCGACTTTTCTGGCAAGAGTGACCAATGCAAAACCCAAGATCGCAAATTATCATTTCACTACACTCAGTCCCAATCTCGGTGTGGTCGATCTGGATGGTTCCGCCGGTTTCGTGATAGCGGATATACCGGGGCTTATCGAAGGAGCTTCCGACGGTGCGGGACTGGGACATGAATTCCTGCGCCATATTGAGAGGACCAGGGCTATAATCCATATAGTGGATGCCTCATCGAGTGAGGGCAGAGATCCCGTAGAGGATATATATGCGATCAACAAAGAACTTCACGAGTATAATGAAGAGATCGCATCCCGTCCTCAGATCATTGCCGCCAATAAGACTGATATCATAGCCGAAGGAGAAGACCCTGTAGGCAGACTGAAAGCCGAATTTGAGCCTCAGGGGATAGAAGTCGTACCCATCAGTGCCGCTACGGGCGATGGGGTTCAGGCTTTGCTCTATAAAGTAAATGCAATGCTGGATGAATTGCCTAAAGAACGTATCGTATTCGAACAGGAATATGATCCGGAGACCGAAATGAGGTTCTCGGATGAACCTTATACGGTGGAATATGATGCGGCAGCGGATGAGTATGTGGTAGAAGGTCCTCGTATCGAGAAGATGCTCGGATATACCAATCTTGAGTCTGAGAAGGGCTTCACTTTCTTCCAGAAATTCCTTAAGGAAAACGGTATCCTTGATGAACTGGAAGCACTCGGCATAGGTGAAGGCGATACGGTCCGTATGTACGGATTGTCTTTTGACTATTATAAGTAGGTGAGTGGAATGGGATATATCAAGACCAGTAAACAGAGAGCACACTTAAAGAGTCTGGCTATGAATATCGATCCGATATTTCAGGTCGGCAAATCCAGCCTGACACCCGAGGTGACGGAAGCTATCCGTGAATCGTTCAATACACATGAGCTGATCAAGATCGGTGTGTTGAAGAACTGTATGGATGATCCCCGCGAACTCGGCGAGATCATAGCTGAGAGGACCGGAGCCGAGCTTGTACAGACGATTGGTAAGAAGATCGTGCTATACAAGCGTGACACTAAGAATCCGAAAATAGAACTGTGATCACCTTGGATCGAACAATACAGATCATCCCAACTGCGGCCCGTTAGTCCTCGTTGCGGATGACTGTATTGCCCGATCCTTAGATATTTAGCACGGAAAAATATGGCGGAATACAATTTCTCGAAAATAAGGCACAAGCTCGAAGATGAGCTTACGGATAAGCGGTTCGAGCACACTTTGGGAGTAGCCGTGACGGCGAGGATGCTGGCACGTATTCACGGAGCCGATGAAGAGGCAGCCTATGTGGCCGGCCTTTTGCATGACTGTGCCAAGAATCTGTCTGCCAAAGACCGTATACACCTGTGTAACAAAGCCGGTGTGGAGATAACGCTGCTTGAGATCGATAATCCCGAGCTTCTCCATGCCAAGGCAGGTGCGATACTGGCAGCAAAAGAGTATGATATAAAGGACGGGGATATCTTAAATGCCATCAGTTCACATACGACCGGCCGCCCGGGGATGTCTTTGCTTGAAAAGATAGTATTTGTGGCGGATTATATCGAACCCGGACGGGATGAACGGCCCGGGCTTAAAGAACTCAGGACCGAAGCATTTAATGACCTGAACGGCACTGTCCTGCATATCCTGGATACTACACTTAAGTATCTCGGAGACACTGCCAAAGCCATTGACCCCGCAACCAGGGAAACCTATGATTATTACAAAGAAAACGGAGAGTGATCATCTATGAATGAACAATCACGTGAGATGGCGAAGATCGCCGTCAAATGCCTTGAAGATAAAAAAGCAGAGAATATTCAGGTGATAGATATCTCAGCGATATCGGTGCTGGGGGATTATTTCCTGATAGCAAACGGTAATAACCGTAATCAGATCCAGGCGCTGGCCGATCATGTGGAAGAAGAACTTGGCCGTGCGGGATTTGAACCGAAGCAGATAGAAGGTTATAATACTGCTAACTGGATATTGCTCGATTATCGCGATGTGATCATCCATATCTTCGATCCGGACAGCAGATCATATTATGATCTTGACAGGATATGGAGAGACGGTACACAGATCGATATATCAGAGATTTGATCGCAGTCTTATTTGGGAGGAATGATCATGGATGCAAATATGAATATGAACCCTAATATGAATACTAATATGAATCCGGCCGTTAATCCGAAACCCAGGTCGAATTTTGCCGGTCCTCTCATTATAGGACTTGCAATAGTGATAAGCTGTGCGATACTCGGAGGCGCTTTCCTTAAGTACAAGACAAGTGATGTACGTACTATCAGCGCTACGGGTTCTGCGAGTGTGGATTTTGACGCGGATCTGATCGTGTGGAGGGGCTATTTCACGGCATATTCCGAAAGTTCTGCCAGAGCTTATGATCAGATTAAGAAGCAGGCATCTCTTGTAGAGGATTATCTGGCCGGCAAGGGCCTTGATGCCAGCGAGTATGTATTCTCATCCGTGGATATCTCCGAGAGCACGGTCAATAACTATGACGAATATGGTAACTATTTAAATTCCACGATACAGGGCTATAATCTGTCACAGAACGTGGTCATAAGTTCTTCCAACATCGATCTGGTCGAGGATATATCCAGAGATATATCCAAGCTGCTTGATAAGGGAGTTGAGCTGACTTCCGGTACTCCAGAGTACTATTGTACGGGGCTGGATGAGATCAAGCTCGATCTGATAGAAAAAGCTACAGAGAACGCAAAGGCCCGTGTGGGTATAATAGCAGAACAGGCCGGAGCTCATCTGGGCAGACTCAACAGCTCGAATCTCGGCGTATTCCAGATCACGGCGCGCAATTCCGGAACATCATATTATTCATATGACGGATATCTGGACACCACATCGAGACAGAAGACCGCAACGATCACGGTCAAGCTGGAATATGATATAAAGTGATAAAATATCGCCGGTGATCAGAATCCCGACTTGACCATGCGGAATACTCCGAATACGCGTCCGAGAATCTGGCAGTCGTTGACGATTATGGGATCCATGTCATCATTCTCGGGCTGGAGCCTGATGTGATCGGCTTCCTTGTAGAAGGTCTTGACCGTAGCCGAATCATCTACGAGTGCTACGACCATGTCACCGTTCTTCGCGGTATCGCATGCATGTACGAATATCTGATCGCCGGAAAAGATTCCCGCGTTGATCATCGAATCACCCTTAACATTAAGTACAAAACTGTCTCCGTTTGGAACCATTGAAGCCGGAACGGGGAAGTAGCTCTCTATGTTCTGCTCGGCGAGAATGGGCTCGCCTGCAGCGACTCTGCCGACTACGGGTATCGAAACCATCTCGGTCCTTACCTGCTGGAAGGAATCATCGACTATCTCTATCGCCCTGGGCTTGGTAGGGTCTCTTCTTATATATCCGTTTTTCTCAAGTCTTTCGAGATGAGCATGGACTGTAGAAGTGCTCTTCAGATTAACGGCTTCGCATATCTCACGAACAGCCGGGGGATAACCTCTCTTAAGGATCTCTTCCTTAATATACTCGAGTATCTGCTGCTGCTTGGCTGAAATCTTGCCATTAGTACCGGCCATCTGAATACCTCCTGATCATTGGAATACTGTTTTCATTGAGTCCGTTTTATCGAACACTTAACCGGATAGAATAGCATTATCAGGTATGAATGAGTGTTCTGTGACTTGCTACATTTACAGTTTAGCACAAGACATACACGGATGCAAACATATTTTCGGAACAAATGTTCTGATTTTGTATTGACAAAAGAATGTATGTTCGATAATATGGTTACAGAACGGATGTTCGACATCGTTTCGGTTTATTTGGAGGCAGTATCATGAAGAGGAACACAGAGCAGTTAAACGCATCACAGATCAGGGAACTTAAGATCAGACGTAACCGCATACGCAGACAGCGTCAGCTCAGGAGACGTATTGTCATAGGTGTTGCAGCCATGATCATTATTCTCTGTTCATCACTCGGACTGACTTCATTCCTGTCAAAAGCTGCCGAGACACCCGATGAGTATAAGGTCAAGACATATTCAAGTGTTATGGTTCCTTTCGGTTCGGATCTTAGAGACCTTGCCAGAGTATATACCGATCTTGAGTATTATGATTCGTATGATGCTTATATTGATGAAGTGATGTTCATCAATCATCTTGAGAATGATTCCGTTCGCCCCGGTTATTATCTGATCCTTCCGGTATATGTTGACGGTACTGAGATCGGATGAGTTTCTCAGGTTGAGTTTTGGACAGTATTTGTTTATGATGGCTTATGGGAGATGAATGGCCCATAAGCCTGTTTTTATTATGAAACATACAATATATGAGAAGTTCATAAAACGTTTGTTTGATATCCTTCTGTCTGTCATTATCCTGATTCTTTTCAGCTGGTTATATCTGATACTTGCCATTCTGGTCAGGACAAGGCTTGGCAGTCCTGTAATATTTAACCAGGAGAGGCCCGGTAAAGACGAGAAGGTCTTTCATATGTACAAGTTCAGAACGATGACGGATGAACGTGATACAAACGGTGATCTGCTTCCGGATGAGAAGAGACTTACACGTTTCGGCAGTTTCCTGCGTAAGACCAGTCTTGATGAACTTCCCGAGTTTCTGAATATCCTTAAAGGAGATATGTCTTTTATAGGCCCCAGGCCTTTGCTCGTACGTTATCTGCCTTACTATAATGAGAGAGAACGTCTGCGTCACAGTGTAAGGCCCGGTCTTACCGGATGGGCACAGGCTCACGGACGTAATGCGATCTCATGGGAGCAGAAGTTTGAATATGATGTATGGTATGTGGAACATATATCCTTCATTACAGACATCAGGGTGATCATGGATACAGTCAGGGCTTTTTTGGACAGATCCGATAACGGGGCCGTTCTTAATACATTTGACGATTTCGATGTGCACAGAAGAAAACAATGGGAAACAGGTGAGGGGGATTCACGTGAGTAAGATACTTATCCTTGCCAATTCTTCAAGCGGTCTGTATGATTTCAGGAATGAGCTCATATGCGCCCTCCTTGAAGCCGGACATGAAGTAGTCATCAGTCTTCCCGATGATGTTAAGAACCGTGAACTGACGGAAGAAGGCTGCAGAGTGATACACACGGAGATAAACAGACGAGGAGTGAATCCCGTACAGGACTTAGGTTTACTGCGTGAGTATATCAGACTTATCCGTCGCGAAAAGCCTGATCTGGTATTGTCGTATACCATTAAACCGAATATATATGGCGGAATGGCATGCAGACTGGTTCATATGCCTCAGATAGCTACGGTGACCGGGCTTGGGACGACATTTGAGCGTGGAGGAGTGCTCCTTAAGCTCATAGTGGCCATGTATAAGGTGGCGCTTAAGAAGTGCCGTTGCCTGTTTTTTCAGAATGAAGAGAATGCCGGTAAATTCGCTTCTCACGGAATCCGTGCCTCTAAAACCGTTATCGTACACGGCTCCGGAGTCAATCTTAAGAAGCATTCCGCCGAGGATTATCCCGGGCATGCTGATGATGTTACCAGGTTTCTGTATGTCGGCAGGATCATGAAGGAGAAAGGCATGGATGAATACCTGCATGCTGCACGTACTCTTCATGACAGATACGGTGACAGGGTTTCTTTTGCCGCAGTCGGATATTATGATGATGATTATGAGACTGTCATATCCGAAGCGGAAAAGGAAGGATATTTAAAGCGTATTCCTTTTCAAAAGGATATTCATCCATATATGAAGGAAGCGGATGCGATCGTCCACCCGTCATACCATGAAGGTATGTCTAACGTGATCATGGAGGCGGCTGCGTGTGCAAGGCCCGTCTGCAGGGAGATGATAGATCCGGATGTGTCCGGGTATCTGGTGAGTCCCAGAGATGCAGAGGCGCTCATACGTGCTCTCGACAGATTCATGAACCTGACTGAGGATGAACGCCGGGCCATGGGGCAGGCGGGCAGAAGATATGTGGAAGAGCATTTTGACAGACAGGATGTCGTATCAAACTATATAAGAGAGATTGAGGCAATAATAAACGGCAGGTGATACCTGCCGTTTTTGATAGATGTTCGTATCCGTTAGGATTATTTGAAAAGCTTCTTGGCAAGCCAGATAAGGATGCATGCACCGATGACAGATACGATGATACCACCGATGATGCCTGTTCCGTGGATGCCTATTATTCCGAGTACAACTGAACCGATCACGCCGCCGATAAGACCGATGATGATGTTCATCCACCATTTCTGTGCACTGCCCATCAGCATACCAGCCAGCCATCCGGCTACACCGCCTATTAACAATGTGATAATGAATCCCATAATGTTCTCCTTTCGAAAAGATTGTTTACTAACGTATTATAGCATGTTTTATGATATCATAGAATCGGTGTGAGGAAATTTGGATCATGATCAGAATTCTATTTACAGGAGTAGGCAGACGTATTGAGTTATTGCAGGCTTTTAAGGCTGCTTCGGTCAATTCGGACTGCCCGGTAAAAATCTACGGAGCGGATATGGCAGGTACCGCTCCGGCATTGTGTTACTGCGATGAGACCAGGCATATATGTGCGATGAAGGACCCTGCATATATAGATGAACTGGCCGCTATCTGTGAACGCGAGAAAATAGACCTGCTCATACCTACGATCGATACTGATCTGCAGGTTCTCTCCGATAATATATCAGCGTTTAAGGCTGTGGGTACCCGGGTTCTCATAAGTGCGCCCGATAAGATCAGATTGTGCAGGGATAAAAACCTGACATCTGATTTCTTCAGAAGCTGCGGTCTCGAGGCGCCTCATACATATAATGATGTTGAGGCTTATGACGAAGGCTATCCCTGTTTTATCAAACCCAAGGACGGGAGCAGCAGTATCAATGCTTTCCGCGCCGATAATGAGGCCCAGTTACGTGTATATGCAGGCCTTATAGAAGACTATGTCATACAGCCGTTTGTTGACGGGATCGAGTATACCGTAGATATCATGTGCGATTTCGGAGGCAACCCGATATTCATCACGCCCAGGATAAGAGAAGCGGTCAGGGCCGGAGAAGTCTTAAAGACGCGTATAGTAAACGATCCGGTTATAGTTGATGAGATGAAGAAACTCATAGAGGCTTTTAAACCCTGCGGGCCGATCACCGTACAGCTTATCAAAGACAGATCCACTGGTATCGATCATTATATCGAGATCAACCCCAGATACGGTGGAGGTGCTCCCTTAAGCATCAAGGCCGGAGCGGATTCGGCTTCGGCGATACTTAAACTTCTTTGCGGAGAAAATCCCGGCTATACGGAAGATGCGGCTGCTGAAGATGCGGTTTACAGCAGATTCGACCAGAGTGTATGTATCACACCTTCTAAGCAGATGAGTATCCGCGGTGTTATCTTTGATCTGGATGATACTCTCTATCCCGAAAGACAGTATGTACAGAGCGGATACAGACTTATCGCAGAGTATCTCGGTGATGCTTCATATGCCGGCCGTCTGATGAAGTATTTCGAGGACGGTAAGCAGGCGGTAGATGAACTTCTTGCGGAGATAGGGCGCCCCGAAGAAAAAGAAAAGTGTATAGATATATATCGTGAACAGATACCGGATATCAGACTTTATCCGGGAGTTTCCGAACTGATCGCGTCGCTCAAAGATAAAGGTATAAAAGTCGGTATCGTTACCGACGGGCGTGTTAACGGTCAGAGGAATAAGCTTCATGCTCTGGGGCTTGACAGTCTTATCGGCGATGAAAACATCATGATCACTGATGAACTCGGCGGTGTACAGTTCAGGAAACCGTGTGATATAGCTTTCAGGATACTGCAGAACAGATGGCGCATCCCTGCAGGGCAGATCGTATATATAGGAGATAATATTGCCAAGGATCTGCAGGCCCCCATGCAATTGGGCATGCAGTTCATATATTATAAGAATGCGGATGGCATATATCCACGTACCGGCAGTGTTATAGATGTTCCTGTTATAACTGATATCAGGGAACTTAAATTTTGATCAGGTGGGATAATGAACAGATTTCTCAAGGATAATAAATATGCAGCTCTGGGCGTGACTGCTTTTATGGTCATAGTCAGCGGAGCATTGGCAGTATTTGTCATATTCAACTTCGGGATCGTACTTACCGGATTCAAGAAGCTCCTGCAGATACTTACACCGATAATAGACGGAGTCGCACTGGCTTATATTCTGACGCCGTTACTCAACTTCGTTGAGAGAGAATGGGTGGGACGCATATATACGCACTCGAAGAAGGAGATGACGCCCAAGCGTAAAAAGAGCATGCGCAGCTGGTCGATCCTGGTGACCTACATGATCTTCATCGGCCTGATCTTTCTGTTCTTCAGGCTCATCATCCCACAGCTGATCGCGAGCATCAAGAGTATCATTTACCAGTTCCCCAGGCTTATCAATAACCTGGAAGCATTTATCGCGGAGCTTTTTGATGATAATCCCGATATCGAATCAACGCTTAATGAGTTTATTACCGATTATTCCATACAGCTCAATAATATTGTGCAGACCAAACTGATACCTCAGGCCGAAGATCTGATCAAGACTTTCTCGTTAAGTGTGATCAATGTATTCAAGGCGCTTTTTGACCTGATAATCGGTGTGATCATATCTCTGTATCTGATGAGCACCAAGGAACTGCTCGCGGGTCAGACCAAGAAGATACTCTACGCACAGTATGAGAATAAAGAAGCCAACAGGATAATCTCAGGTATCAGATACAGCCACAGCGTATTTATCGGATTCCTCGGCGGCAAACTGATCGATTCCGTTATCATAGGTATCCTGTGCTTCGTTATAATCAGTTTAGTCGGTATCCCTTATGCAGTGCTTGTCAGCGTCATCATAGGTGTGACGAATATAATCCCTTTCTTCGGACCGTACATAGGCGCGATACCGTCCATTCTGCTCGTACTCATGATCAACCCGATCAAGGCGCTGTATCTGCTGATCATAATACTTGTACTGCAGCAGCTTGACGGCAATGTCATAGGCCCCAAGATCCTGGGCGACTCAACCGGACTCTCGAGCTTCTGGGTCATCTTCTCGATCACTGTATTCGGAGGTATGTTCGGTCTGGCAGGTATGATATTGGGCGTGCCTACTTTCGCAGTGATATATGCGCTCGTTAAGTACAAGGTAAACCGCAAGCTCAAAGCCAAATCCATGCCCCAGGATACGACATCATATATCAATGTAGGTGCGGTTGATAAGGACGGCTCGTTCATAGACTATGTGCCTGTCAAAGGCAGAAATTTCCTTCAGATAATCGGGATCGATAAGCGTAAGAACGCCAAAGAGGAAATACTGCCTGATGATAATGATGAAAGCGAAGAGTGACTGTGAGGTAGCGATATGGATATGTATGTAGTTAAAACGCTGGCTCTCACAACGGTCCTGCTGGTTGTCATATATATCTTCACATTCAGACGTCTCAGAAAAAACCGTGATAAGAAGTGGGACAGTGTTCAGGACTATCGTGACAGATATGTGAAACGCCGGGAACACCGCTCCGGTGAGACCAATTATGTGACCAAATATAATTCGACCGAGGATTACAGGGAGAAATAAGGCACTATCGGATATGAAAACTGTTCTGTGCTATGGAGATTCAAATACATACGGCTATATACCCGAGACAAGCATGAGGTATCCGAGGGAGATACGATATCCCGGAGTGCTTCAGAGACTGCTTGGGGACGAATATGCGGTGATCGAAGAAGGCTGCAACGGACGCACCACGATATACGGTGAATCTAACGAGGAATGGAAGAACGGACTCGATTATCTAAAGCCCTGCCTGAACTCACATAAGCCTATAGATATCGTTGTCATGATGCTCGGCAGCAATGACTTGAAGACTTTCTTTGATCTGACCGCAGAAAAGATTGCATATGGTGCCGGAGTCCTGGTCGATACCATACAGGAATTCATGCCCGTTAAGCAGGGATATGTACCGAAGATACTGCTGATCGCTCCACCGGAGATAGGAGAGAATATCAGGTTTTCGCCTTTTTACGGGGAGTTTGATGAAAACTCAATCACAGAGTCTAGGCGATTCCCCGAGTGCTACAGAGCTCTGGCCCAGGAAAAAGGTTGCCTGTATCTGAACGCTGCAGAGTATATAACCCCTTCCGATTATGATTCGCTCCATCTGACACCTGAAGGCCACAGGATACTGGCGGAGAAGGTGGCGGAGATGGTCAGAGGGATATGATCAGGTAGTCCTGATCCACGATTTTTTAGTCGGATTTCTGTTTTAATAGTGCCTCGAGTTCGGCAACACGCCTCTCAGCTGCTTCGGCACGTTTACGCTCACGTTCAGTATTTGCACGTTCTTCTTCACGCCCAAGGTTACGTTCTTCCTCACGGATCAGACCTTCACGTCTTTCGAATGACATATCAATGCCCATGTTTTTGATTACCTCCGCGCCACGTTCCCGTAGAAATGACTCCAGGATATGGTTATCTATACAGTGTTTTATAGCATTCTTGATAGGTTCGTCGATTCCCTCAGTCTTAAATCTTCTGACCGTCTCAACGAACCGGGTGTATTCATCAAGGACAGCGCATCTGTCCAGCAGTTCTTTTCCCTTATCAGGGTTAATATTGTATATGGTACAAGTCAGCTCAAGTTCAGGTTCGTCCGTGGGCTTCTCGTACGATGATGAGAGCTTTATCGTTTCTATGGCAGGCCTGTCACTTACTCCGTTATAGAATACAGCGAAGTGCGGTACAGGTATCAGGATCCGATGTGCGCTATAAAGGTCCCTGTTTTTCAACAAATTCTGCAGAGTAGAGGTGTAGTATATCAGGAACCTCACGGACATGTTCGGATTATAACTTGACTGATGTTCATAGAAGCTAATGTCAGCATCTACTATGAACGATGCATCGTTCCGGACAGATATGTATATATCGCTTTCGAGTGTTACAATCTCGATTGCTTCGGGGTCATCATATGATGATCCGTTTAGTGCATTGTATACCTGCAATGCATACGCTTTGTTCTCCATCAGCATGGAGAAGACATCGCTCTTGTATTCCCTGTTTTCATTCATACAGATCCCTCCCCGTGTATCACAGCCTAAACGGGTGTGACAGACTATGGCAGGAACCGCTTTAAGAATCCTGCCTACAACAGATATGAAAAAGTGAGTAAGCATAGATTCTTAGAATATAAACAGAAGTGTTTTATATGATATTCTGAACAATAGAACCAGTGGGCGTTGACCGGCCATTGGAATTTATGCTTGAAGAGAGTATAGCAGAGGGAAAATACGAAAACAATCGGCAGAATAGACAGAAAACAGGTGTAAAAAAAGCCGAAAGAGGGGTACCGGATTTACCGTACTATTCAAAAAACAACTTGGTAAATATATTGATTATATAAATACAGGTGTGATATTATAAAAATAGCCGGCTGGTTTACATAAGGCATTATTTTGCGGATCAGTTGATTTTGTGGTGTCAAAAGCCGATATATTTAATATAGTATGTAATAGTAACACAAGGATGTGAAAACTATGATGAATAACGACATGAGTACATCGACCAGAAGAAAAGTAAATAAAGAATGGGGAATCGAAGAGGAGCGCTACTCACGTACCGCGCCCGGCTTCACCAAGCGCAAACTCAGGAAACGCGACACGCTGCCGATCATCTTTGTGATCGCGATGCTTGCAGTGCTTGCCATAGGCGGATGGCGATCCAGCGCCAAGGCAGGTGCACCTATTGCTGTCTTGTTTGATGCAAATGGTGGCTACTGGATTAGTGATGATGCAATGGGTTCTCATCTTGAATCTTTAGAAGTGTTCTCAACCGATACTATTGAAGAAGGTGAAGATGCTGGAAAAGCGACTGTGAATTATCCAGAAGTGCCTTTAAGACCAGGATTCGAGTTTGTTGGATGGTATAGAGAGTCAGGAACAACCAATCCTTTTAATGATTCTTTTATTATGGCAGAAACCACTTTATATGCAAGGTGGAAAGCTTTAGATATTGTTGTTCCGGATCCGCTTGTTGAAGGTACTGATATATCTTCTTTACATTATGGCGATACTGATGGAGTACTAAGCGTTGAATTTGATGAAGCAGATTATCATACATATTTATATCGTTGGGAATGTACTACTGATGATCCCGATAGTGTTTCTCCATCGTGGTCAGATGCTGCAGGATCGATAACAGGATCAGAGTATGCCGTTCCGACCACTTCCGTTTCAACTATTTACTATCGCTGTAAAGTTACAGCTTCATGGGATGGCTCTACTGGAAATAATACTACAGCTGTAGTCAGGTATAGTAATGCTATCGCTGTTACTGTCTCCAAGCGTGTTATCACGGTTTCTGGAATCACTGCAAATGATAGGGATTATTCTGAAGGTGATATATCTGCTACTCTTAACTATGAAAAAGTAATCTTTGACGAGGCTTTGAATTCAGATTTGAATTCGCTTACACTGGTAGGTGTCGGTGAGTTTTCAGATGATGCTATAGGTAGTAACAAAACAGTAACTATTAGTGATCTGGAATTGACCAGTTGCCTTGATAAGTACATATTGGATGCAAATAATAGTCAACATACTACTACAGCGACAATCAGAGGAGGTACCGTAAGCCCGACACTATCTGTAAATAAAACTAAAGTCTGCACTTATAATGGTTCAAGCATAATACCAGAATATACCGTTACTTTGAATGGACAAACATTTCCTGCTTCGAACTATACAGTAACGTGTACTAACAATGTGAATGCCGGTACTGCCACCATTACGGTATCTAAGGCTACTGGTAGTCTATATGATTTCACGAATATTGTTGATACTTATACTATAGCCAAAGCTCCCGCAACGATAGCTTCAGTTACTTTGGGGCCTTCTCTTACGTACAACAAGACTGAACAGACTCAGACAGTGACAAAAGTCTCTGTGGGTAATGTTGATCTGGATTCAAGCAAATGGGAGATTCGTGGTACCACCAACAAGGCAACAGACGCCGGTAATCACAATCTTGTTATAGATATCTCCGGTGATGCAAATGTTGAGGATGGAAGTGTTACTAAAATTTTCACTATAGCACCTAAAGAGGTTACTGTTTCAGGGATTACTGCCGAATCAAAAACTTATGACGGAAACAAAAATGCCGTTCTCAATTATTCCGGCGCTTCTTTTAACGGAAAACTTGATGGAGATACATTAACTGTAGCTGAGGCAAAAGGCGAATTCACATCAAAAAATGCCGGATCGGGTATAAGTGTTACAATTTCGGATATCAGATTAGGCGGAACCAGTGCAGCAAATTATAAGGTTTCTTCATCAAGCCAGTCATCAACGACAGCGACTATAAACAAAGCGGAGGCGAATCCATCTGTCTCTGTATCCGGAACTTATGTATATACTGGAAAGGCGATCAAACCTACAGATATCACTGTCACCGTGTCGGGAGAGGCTCTCGAGAAAACAGATTATTCTATATCGGGATATGACGATAATATCAACGCAGGTACAGCTACTGTTTATGTATCATCTAAGTCTACGGGGAATTATTCATTCTCATCCGTGGGAGGTACATTCACCATAGGCAAGGCTACGTCGTTATCGCCCAGTCCTAAAACGACTCTGACGTTAAAGAAAACTGCCACAGCAACAACGGTAGGTGATATAGCAGTGTCATCTCTGGGTGTGAATGCTTCTAAATGGGCATGGAAAGCTTCTGATGCAGGTAAGTCACTCGGATCCGATACAGCAGATACATCAGGCACAGGATCTGTGTCTTCAAGTACCGCAACACAGCCTGTTACTGTAACAGCTACGCTTGAGTACATTGGAGATGATGCAGCTAATTATGTTGATTCTATCAGAAACGTTACCGTTACCATAACCAAAGAAGGCGGTTCAACCGCCACCAAGAGCACAACCGGAACCAAATCCACTACCGGCACAAGTACCAGATCGAGCAGCTCTTCAACAGGTACCAGAACAGGCACGACTTCCAGCCGTACATCAGGCAGCAGTACGGGTACATCATCCAGAACTTCATCGAGTTCGGGATCCACATCATCACGTACAGGATCATCGAGCAGGACTTCATCCGGTTCGGCTTCGGGATCGGGCAGTGCAGCATCAGCTGAGGCTAAGCCTCCGTTTATCGAGGGCGCACCCGATATCAGCGGATGGGAAGCCATATTGACCCATATAGCAGGCACGGCACTCGGAGATTCGATTCCGGTATATATGAACGGATCATCTGTAGTTCCCGCTGATGTGCTTAACAGTTTCAAGGACAGGAATGTTACTCTGGTACTGGATATGGGCAACAGCATCAAGTGGAATATCAACGGAGCATGCATATCTCAGGATATTTCGGATGATATAGATTTCTCGATAACGACCAATATGAAGACTATACCTTCTGACCTGATCGATCTGGTCTCGACTACGGATTATAAGATGCAGCTGCATCTCGAACATAACGGTGACTTCCTCGTTGCCCCTATACTGACACTTAATCTGGGAGCAAATAACGCAGGTCTCTATGCGAATCTGTTCTACTATAACGAGCCGGATAACGCGCTTGAGTATGTGACCGCAGACCAGATATCCGAAGACGGTACGGCTTCTCTGACATTCACACATGCATCGGATTATGTGATCATAGTGGATAAAGAGATCCTGGCCAATACCGCTGTACATCTTGATAAGCCTGCTGAGAAAGATACTGCCGAAAAGGCTGACAATCCCATCAGCAATATCGCAGATCCCAACAGCATGCAGGCATATGTACAGACTCAGTCGATGGAAGAGAACAAAACACCAAAGAGTGCGGCTGTAGCCCGCAGGATCGTTGCACCTGAAGCAAAAGCGGGATTACGTGTATTCTGGATACTTCTGATCCTGATAGCGGCTCTGGTGGGTGTAAATACATATCTCTTCATGAACCGTGAAGAACTCAAGGCCACTGCATCCAGCAGGGCGTCGAAGAAGGCTCTGTCAAGGAGTTCCAGTAAAGCCGCAGCAGCCAACGGACAGAAGAACTTAAAGAAGATACAGAAGGCAAATAATAAGAAGTTCAAGAAGTATCTGTAATTAATCTTAATACGGAGGTATATCAAAAAATGGCAGATGTAAAGGAAATGATCGACAAGGTAGTGGATAAGGCTAAGAATGATCCGAAATTCATGGATGAACTTAAGAAGGATCCCGAGAAAGCAATTGAATCCGTTGTAGGGATGGATATTCCCGACGGAATGGTAGACAAGGTTATGGCTGCCGTTAAGAGTAAGGACACCCTTGATAAAGTGGGAAATGTCCTGAATATGCTCAAGAAATAATAAACGTACCCTTTATCTTCAGTCGGGTTCAAACTCGAGGATCTCTTCATCAGAATCCGATGTATCTTCGCCGTTCTTATCGTATTCTTTCTTAAGAGTATCGACTACGGCGCTGTAGAGATCCAACATGGAATCATGTTCTTTATCAATGGCCGCGGTGTCTCCGACATCAGCGGCCTTTTCCATACGTCTGGCTGTCTCTGAGAGTTCCATTGCGCCTATCATCTTGGAAGAACTCTTGAGAGCATGAGCTGTTATCGCATAGTTTTTCCAGTCACCGGTGCTTCGGCTTTCATTAAGAACGAAAGTCTTACGATCGGAATCATTGATATATTCGTCCACAAGTTCTTTGTACAACGACTCGTCACCGCCGCAGAAAGACATGGCTTCAGACTTGTCAATATACGGAGAATTACTGTCATAAGCCACCGATACGACCGGAGCGACCGCCTCGAATTCCTTATGGACTTTTTCCGACGGCAGATATTTGAGCAGAAGCCTTTCGAGGTTGTGTGAATCGATAGGCTTGGAAAGATAATCGTCAAAGCCTTCAGCCAGGTATTTATCCTTTGCACCGGTTACGGCATCAGCCGTCAGGCATATAAAGGGCGTATTCTTATTCTGACTTCCCGCATCCTCTTTGATCCGGTTCATCGCTGTGATACCGTCCATTTCGGGCATACGCTGGTCCATGAGTATTAGATCATAGCAGTTCGATCTGCACAGTTCGATCGATTCGGCGCCGCTTTCGGCAGTATCTATCAGGATTCCGGTATTCTTGAGCAGCCCTTTGGCGACCACGAGGTTCATGATCGTATCATCAACGATAAGTATATGCGCATCCGGAGCGTGGAAGGCTTCTTTACGGGCTTTCTGTGCTTTGATCATCTGCTCGAACTTTTCACGGAAATCGCCTATAGGTTCGTCGACAGTGACTTTTTGAGGTAATGTGATCGTAAAGAGGGATCCCTTGCCGTATTCACTCTGGACCTCTATATGTCCGTTCATCATACTCAGCAGGCTCTGTGTTATGGCAAGTCCCAGACCGGTACCTTCGATGGTGCTGTTCTGGTTTAGGTTTACACGTTCGAATTTGCCGAAAAGTTTATCGATGTCTTCTTCTTTAATACCGATACCGGTATCCTTTACACCGACTATCAGGTCTATGTAACGGTCGCCGTTATCAGAAGTGACAGTCCCGGCGGATGAACGGACGGAGAGTGTGATACTGCCTTCGTGAGTGTATTTGACGGCATTATTGAGTATGTTGGTTATGACCTGGCGTACACGCAGCTCATCGCCATACAGGACGTCGGGAACCGTATCATCCACATCCACATGGAAATCCAGGCCTTTTGATTTGGCTTTGAATGAGATCATGTTGCTTACATCATTAAGGACGGAGCTTAACTGATAATCGGCGTTCACGATCTCCATTTTGCCGGCTTCGATCTTGGAGAAATCAAGTATATCGTTGATGATAGACAGCAGACTGTTGCCGGCACTTGTGATATTACCGGAGTAGTTGCATATATTGGCGAAGGTCTTGCGGATATCGCTCCGGTCTTCGGGCAGATCATCCCTGGACTGCAGCGCCTCGCGGAAGATCATCTCATTCATGCCCAGAACGGCATTGATGGGAGTCCTGATCTCATGGGACATATTTGCGAGAAAGTCGCTTTTGGATGCATTGGAGCGTTCGGCAATAGCTTTAGCTGTCTTGAATTCTTCACTCTCGGCGGATTTACGCTCGAGACTCACTACGAGGATAATGGTCAGAGAGAAGGAGACGATGACTATTGATACGACGAAAAGCATTACTGCTATAACGCTGTAGGGATCTGTTTCCCCTGTCCCGTTGATGCCGGCTGCCAGTGTATTTCTCATCCACAGAGCGACCAGATAACCTCCTATACAGCATATGGCCACAAAGGTGATGTAGAGCGGACGAAATGCCTTATGGATCTGCCCCGAACCGCTGAATCCGTTGTATATACCGAGTTTTCGATATACGGCGATGATAGAGCAGGGGATCAGTATGAGGCACAGACCCTCGAGTATGGATGCATAATTATAGGGATTGAGAGCTTCCGAAGGCCAGTCAAAACATGACGAGGTCCACATGGTGTATTCGCATACTATATACAGAAAAGTCGTATATGCAACATACGGAGGCCGTGCATTGTTTTTTCTGTTATTTATATAATAGAGAATGGAATTAATGCTTAAACATACGCTGACAGTACTCAGAATACCCTGCCAGGCATTGTTGAAATATCCGCCATATTGGATGTAGAGCAGGAACTGGGCAATATTGAGCGGAACAGGGATCAGACATAAAGGATTGAAGTATCCCTTTTCCTCATGATATCTGGTGTGATATATCAGAAAAGGCATTACCAGATATGCACAGTTCCAGCCGAAATATGCCATGATGGATGAAACGTTGGGATAATCGATCATCACCAGCATGTATATACACCAATAATAGTTAGAGAGCAGACTGCTTAAGAAAAAGACTATGCCGTATATCCAGGATCTGCGGGGATGCCTGACATACTGGAAAAGGCAGATCATGATGGCAGTCAGGTTAAGCAACAGGGTCAGAATATTACCTATCTGTTCAAATAACATATTATTTTCTCCGAATACTTCGTTATAATGGGTACACCGGATGTATTTATGATTTAAGCACTTATTATTTTAGCAAAAAGAAGGAAGCAATAATATAAAATATTGATATTTTATCAAATTATTCCTTGCATTCTTATAGTAAGTCTGATAACATATCAATGTTGTGTTGCAAATAGATACCTATAGAAGACAGTAAAGGAGGTGTCACCATGGCAAAATGTGATATATGCGGCAAGGGCGCTCATTTTGGTAACAACGTCAGCCATTCTCATAGAAGATCCAACAGAATCTGGAATTCCAACGTTCAGAAGGTTAAATGCAAGGTGAACGGCGGAGCCAAGAGAATGCACGTATGTACAACATGCCTTAAGTCAGGTCTTGTTGAGCGTGCATAATATCTGAATAATGCATTGTATCAGGGACAGGAGACAGATAAAGTCTCCTGTTTTCTTTTTTTGTAGATTTTTATATTATAGAATGGTAGAATGAAAATAACTTTGATATTAAAAGTATTTTGATAATAATGGAAAGGACTGGTACGTATGAAGAAATCTTCAATGGATACACATCTGGGCAATATAGAGATCCAGAATGATGTAATAGGACAGTATGCAGGTGCCGTGGCTACCGAGTGTTTCGGTGTAGTGGGCATGGCCGGTATCAATGTCAGAGACGGTCTGGTCAAGATGCTCAAGATGGATAACCTGAATCGCGGTGTCGGCGTGTCATTGAACAACAACAAGCTCACATTGGATCTTCATATCATTGTGGCATATGGCGTGAGTATCATGGCGGTTGCCGAGAACCTGATCGATGAGATCAAGTATAAGGTTGAAGAATTCGTAGGTGTTGAAGTAGAGAAAGTTAACGTGTTCGTAGAGGGCGTTAAAGTCATCGACGACTGAGGAGGATAAGAGGTGAGTGATACATCACTTGACGCAAAACAGCTTGCGGCGATGTTTGTTGCCGGCGCAAGACGTCTGGAGTCACAAAAAGAGATAATCAACGAATTGAATGTATTCCCTGTACCCGACGGCGATACGGGTACGAACATGACATTGACCATAGTATCTGCAGCTGATGAGGTTTCATCCCTGTATTCGACCGGTGATATCTCCATGGAGACGCTGTGTAAGGCCATTTCTTCCGGTTCACTGCGCGGAGCCAGAGGTAATTCGGGAGTTATCCTGTCACAGTTGTTCAGGGGATTCACCAAGGTGGTAAAGAAGATCGATGGAGATATAGATCCCCAGCTTCTGGCTGAAGCATGCGACAAAGCCGTAGAGACGGCTTATAAAGCTGTTATGAAGCCGAAGGAAGGTACCATACTGACCGTATCCAAGGCTGTCTCCGATAAGGTCTCGGAAATGGTTGATTCCGGCGAGACCGATATGAAGACCATCATATCCAAAGCCATCGAAGCCGGTGATGAAATGCTTAAGCGTACTCCGGAGATGCTTCCAGTACTTAAGCAGGCAGGAGTGGTCGATTCCGGCGGACAGGGACTCATGGAAGTCCTTCACGGCGGATATGATGCATATCTGGGCAAGGAAGTGGACTTCAGCCCTATAGTATCGGGTGCTCCCAAGGAAAAGAAAGAGTCTGCGCCCGTACTCAAGGAGGCTCCCAAACTCAAATATCTGTATTGTACGGAATACATCATCCGTCTCAAAAAGGATTTCGTATTCAATGTAAAGCTTGAACTGGATTATAAGACATATCTCGAGTCCATAGGTGACTCTATAGTGGTCGTTACTGATGATGATCTGGTGAAGGTTCACGTTCATACCAATGATCCCGGTATGGCCCTTCAGAGAGCTCTTAAGTATGGTCAGCTGGATAAGGTCAAAGTAGAGAATCTTCTCCTCGAAGAGGAAGGCAAGATTGCCAGAGCTCATGCACATATCGAAGAAGAGATGGCACAGCAGCTTGCCGGAGAGCATGAGAATGCGGATACCTCCGCGCCTGCACCTGCAGCTGATGAACCCCGCAAGGATATCGGTTTCATAGCAGTATCGGTCGGCGAAGGGATCAATGAGATATTCTCAAGCCTGGGTGTGGATATGATAATAGCCGGCGGACAGACCATGAATCCTTCTACGGAGGATATGCTCAATGCCATAGACAAGATCAATGCCGATCATATCTTCATACTTCCGAATAATAAGAACATCGTGCTCGCAGCTCAGCAGGCGGCACATATGACCGAAGACAAGGATATAATCGTGATCCCGACCAAATCCGTACCTCAGGGTATCGCTGCCATGGTATCATTCATGCCCGATACTTCGGCTGAGGAAAACACCAGGATCATGACCGACCAGATGGAAGCGGTCAAGACAGGACAGGTCACCTATGCGGTAAGGGATACTGTTATCGATGATAAGGAAATCAAAGAGAACGATTTCATGGGCATAGGTGATTCGGGCATCCTGTCCGTGGGAACCGATAAGACTCAGGTCACGATAGATATGGTCGCAGCCATGATCGATGATACATCAGAGCTTATCAGCGTATATTACGGAGAAGATGTTGACGAGGATACGGCCGGTAAACTGGCAGAAGAACTGACATCCAGATTCACGGGTCAGGATGTTGAATTACAGTTCGGCGGACAGCCGGTATATTCCTACATCATTTCTGTTGAGTGACCGGGTAAGATTCATACACATATGAACATAACGTCAATTAAGGGCATCGGTGATAAAACTGCTGCCCTTTTTGAAAAACTGGATATAAGAGATACGGCTGATCTGCTCAGGTTTTTCCCTTCCGAATATGATCTGTTCGGGCCTGTGACCACTATCGATCAGCTCAAATGCGGAGAAGTGGCTGCTGTTGAAGTGGTGATCATAAGCGCTCCGGTAGTAAGACATATCCGCCATCTGTCAATATTGTCATTTAATGTGAGCGACGGACACGGAGAAATGAATATCATATATTTTAATGCTCCGTATCTGCGTAATTCAATCAAAAAAGGAGAAAGATGCATATTCCGCGGTAAAGTGATGATGCGCGGTAACCGTTTCTCCTTCAATAATCCCCGGAAATACAAAACTGAAGAATACGATAAGCTGGCAGGCACGAAACAGCCCATATATCATACGACCAAAGGATTAAGCTCATCCGCCATACAGAAATCAGTAAGAAAGGCATATGAAGCTGAACTGTATATAGGTGTGAACACTCCGGGATCGCCCCTGTATGATACGCTGCCTGAAGAGATAATAACTAAACGTGATCTGATGCCGTATTACGAAGCAATATCGAACATACATATGCCGGTGGACGATGAGCATCTGATCAGAGCCAGGAACCGACTCGCATATCAGGAATTCTATGAGTATATTCTGCGTATGTCCAGACTGGGAACGTACAGCAGGCCCAATTCTTATCCCATGATAGAAGTGGCGGATACGCTCAGGCTTACTGAGGCGCTTCCGTACAGACTGACCGAAGACCAGACTGCGGTCTGGGCAGATGTAAGGCGTGATCTGTCATCTGATAAGAGGATGGTCAGGTTATTGCAGGGAGATGTAGGTTCAGGCAAGACCGTAGTTGCCGTATTAAGCCTGTTGATGTGCGTGTGTAACGGATATCAGGGAGCATTCATGGCTCCTACCGAGGTGCTTGCCGCACAGCATTACGATACGATAGTACGGTTAAGCGATGACTACGGACTCCCGTTTAAACCTGTACTTCTCACCGGACAGGTAAAGGGAAAGGCAAGAAATCTGATCCTTGAAGAGATCCGGAGCGGAGAGGCCAATCTGATCATTGGCACACATGCGCTTTTTCAGGAGAAAGTTGAGTATTGTAAGCTGGCTCTGGTTGTTACCGATGAGCAGCACAGATTCGGTGTCCTGCAGAGAGAGGCCCTGGCCCAAAAAGGCGGTGAACCGGCTGTGCTCATTATGTCAGCCACTCCGATACCGAGAACACTGGCCATGATCCTGTATGGTGATCTGGAAGTGAGTACCATACATACCATGCCTGCAGGAAGGCTGCCTATCCGTAACTGTGTGGTTGATACGACGTACAGGCCTACGGCTTATAAATTCATAACAGAACAGGTAGAGATGGGACACCAGGTTTACATAATATGTCCTCAGATAGACTCGGGTGAACTTCCGGGCGTAGAGAACGTATCGGATTACAGCAAAGAACTGGAGGCTTCCTTACCCGAGAAGATACGTATCGGTGTACTGCATGGTCAGATGTCCGCAACCATGAAGGACAAGGTTATGGGTGAGTTTGCCGCAGGCAATATCGATGTACTGGTATCCACGACTGTTGTTGAAGTAGGTGTCAATGTTCCCAATGCAACGGTGATGTATGTCGAAAATGCCGAAAGATTCGGTCTCGCACAGCTTCATCAGTTAAGAGGCCGTGTGGGCAGATCGGATGTACAGAGTTTCTGCATATTCATGATGAATAACGTTTCGGACAGGGCAAAAGAAAGACTGGATATACTTGTCAGTTCCAATGACGGCTTTGAGATCGCGGCAGAAGATATGCGGCTTCGCGGCCCCGGAGACATATTTGGTATAAGGCAGAGCGGGGATGTCATATTCAATATCGGCGACATATATCAGGACAGTGAACTGATCATGTGGGCCAAAGAAGATGCATCGAAGATTTGATTGATTTACCCTCATATTTCAGATACAATATTTTAGATGCTTTATACACAAATCATTACTGAGGAAATATATGAGCAAGATCGCGATAGTCACTGACTCCAACAGCGGTGTATTACCGTCGGAAGCAGAGACATATGAAGGTGTATTCGTGATCCCTATGCCTGTTATCATAGGAGACGATATATATTATGAAGGCATAGATATCACTCAGCAGAGATTCTATGAAGTCCTTTCGACACGTACGGATCTGAAGACATCCCAGCCGTCACTTGCAGACGTAACAGAACTGTGGGATAAACTGTTTGAAGAATACGATGAAATAGTACATATTCCGATGAGCAGCGGCCTTTCCGGAGCCTGTGAATCGGCTGTCATGCTGGCCGCTGATTATGACGGCAGAGTACGTGTAGTGAATAATCAGCGTATCTCCGTTACCCAGAAGAGATCCGTATACGATGCGATGAAGCTTCGCAATGCCGGAATGAATGCCGGGGAGATCGGTGATCATCTGGAGAAAGTCAAGTTTGAATCCAGTATTTACATCATGGTCGATACTCTGTATTACTTAAAACGCGGCGGCAGAGTAACTCCCGCGGCAGCAGCGATAGGCACAGCTCTTAAGATCAAACCTGTCCTGCAGATCCAGGGTGAGAAACTGGACGCTTTTACCGTAGCACGTACAGTCGGTATGGCCAGGACAAAGATGATCGATGCCATACGTAAAGATATGGATACACGTTTCGGCGGAGCCACACCCGATAACATGTCATTGGATATAGCATATACCTATAATGATCAGGTTGCAGAAGAGTTCCTTGAGCAGGTTAAGGCCGCATTCCCGGGATTTGAGGATATCACCGTTGATCCTCTGAGTTTGTCGGTATCGACACATATCGGCCCCGGTGCACTGGCAGTGGCCTGCAGCAGAAAGATCAGACTTTGATCACGTTTATTTGAATTATGAAACCCGGAGACTATCAATCACACAATGACGGCGAGGAAACCCGCCGTCAACTTGCGTATATAGACAGACTGACCGAATATGTCAGTACCCTAAGAGATGAGCTCGGACGGAATCCGAGAGCATGTGTGGTTACATTTGGCTGTCAGATGAATGCCCGCGATTCCGAGAAACTTCTGGGGATCCTTATCACGACAGGATACGATGAAACCGACGAAGAATCCGATGCAGACCTGATCCTGTATAATACCTGTTCTGTACGTGATAACGCCAATCAGCGTGTATACGGGCGTCTGGGCGTACTTAAGGGGTATAAAAAGACCAATCCTCATCTGAAAGTGGTTCTGTGCGGGTGTATGATGCAGGAAGAAGCCTGTGTCAATAAGATCCGTACAAGCTATTCGTTCGTGGATCTGATATTCGGTACTCATAATATATTCAAGTTTGCCGAGCTTATGTGCGAGATGTTCGAAAATTCGGGACATCCGGTCACTCAGGTATGGAATGAGACTGATCAGATAGTGGAAGAACTACCCGTCAGGCGTAAATACAGTTATAAATCCGGCGTGAACATCATGTTCGGCTGTAATAATTTCTGTACTTATTGCATAGTTCCGTACGTACGCGGACGTGAAAGAAGCCGCGCCCCTGAGGAGATATTATGTGAGATCCGTAATCTTGTGGACGGCGGTGTCATAGAAGTAATGCTCCTGGGCCAGAATGTTAATTCCTACGGAACGAATCTTGATGAAAAGATGACCTTTGCAGGGCTTCTCAGACAGGTTGAAGAGATAGACGGTCTGAAACGGATCAGGTTCATGACATCACACCCGAAAGATCTGAGTGATGAGCTTATCGATGTATGTGCTCATTCGGATAAGATATGCAGACATATACATCTGCCGGTCCAGACAGGCTCGGACAGACTGTTAAAAGCCATGAACCGGAACTATACAAGGGATCATTATCTGGCATTGGTCGACCGTATCAGGACTGCCATGCCCGATATTTCCATTACAACAGATCTGATCATGGGTTTTCCCGGTGAAACCGGGGCTGATGTGGAAGATACGATCGATCTGATCAGACGGGTCGGTTTTGATAATGCATATACTTTTGAATATTCCAAACGTACCGGGACGCCCGCAGCTTCCATGGACGGACAACTGAGTCCCGAAGAGATGCAGGCACACTTCGATACAGTCCTGAAGGTCGTACAGGAAACAGCCCGTAACGCGGCATCAAAACATACCGGAGAAGTATGTGAAGCCCTGATCGAGACTGTATCCGGTCATGATGACGGAATGGTCACCGGCAGATTATCCAATAATCTGCTTGTACATCTGCCCGGTGATGCATCCATGACAGGTACTATAGTTCCTGTCAGGCTTGATGAATGCAAAGGATTCTATTTCCTGGGGAGCAGACAATAGACATATGCCAGAGATCACTACTATAGACAGCATAAGTGAAGAACAGAAAAAGAACATCAGTCCCATGATGCAGCTCTACATAGAGACCAAGCAGCAGTATAAGGACTGTATACTGTTCTACAGACTCGGTGACTTCTATGAAATGTTCTTCGATGATGCACTTGAAGCGAGCCGTGTGCTTGAGATCACCCTGACCGGCAAAAACTGCGGACTGGAAGAGCGCGCACCAATGTGCGGCGTGCCTTATCATGCCGTGGAGAGTTATCTGGGCAAGCTGGTCAATCACGGATATAGGGTAGCTATCTGTGAGCAGGTGGAGGATCCGAAACTTGCCAAGGGCCTGGTCAAACGCGAAGTCGTAAGAGTAGTGACCCCGGGCACCAATCCGATCGTAGAGTCAATCGACGGCAAAAAGAATAATTATATAGTCTCTATCCTGTATATGGACGGCTGTATCGGTTTTTCACTGGCCGATGTGACGACCGGAGATTATTATCTGACCCAGATCGAATCCCTTTCCCGATTATATGACGAGATATCGAAATACGGCCCCTCGGAGATCGTATGTAACGAAGCATTTCTGTTAAGCGGTATCAGTATCGATGACCTGAAGGATAAGCTCGGTATCAGCATAACTACGCTTGATGAACGCGTATTTGATGAAGAACATGCAAAGAGGGTCATACTTAAGCATTTCCATGCGGCAAGCCTGATCGGCATGGGAATAGCTGATTTCCCTGCAGGTGTAAGCGCCGCGGGTGCATTGCTTGAGTATCTGTATGAGACTCAGAAGAACGATCTGGTACAGTTCACGCATCTCTATCCTTATGTTTCCAGCAGGTATATGCTTCTTGACTCCGCTACCAGACGTAATCTCGAACTTACCGAGACGATGAGAGACAAGCTTAAGCACGGGTCATTACTCGGAGTGCTCGATCTGACCAGGACCGCCATGGGCGGCAGAATGCTCAGGCATTTCATAGAACAGCCTCTCATAGATGTGAACGACATAAATCTGCGGCTCGATGCAGTGGACGAGTTCTCGGGCAGATCCATGGAGCGGGATGAGATCAGGGAGTATCTAAACGGGGTATATGACCTTGAACGGCTTATGGCCAAGATAAGTCTCAATACCGTTAACCCCCGTGATATGCTCGCATTTAAGAGCTCCATGAAGTATCTTCCCGCGATCAAACAGGTCCTCGGAGATTTCAGGTCACAGAGATTATCGGAACTCGCTGAGACCATAGATGATCTGCAGGATCTCTATAATACCATAGATGCCGCTATCGTTGACGAACCTCCGGTCACCGTGCACGAAGGCGGGATATTCAAATCAGGATACAATGAGGATATAGATCATCTGCGCAGCGCCAAGACTGACGGTCACAGCTGGCTCGCCGAACTTGAGGAATCGGACCGTGAACGAACGGGTATAAAGAACCTGCGCGTGAAGTATAACAAAGTATTCGGATACTATTTCGAAGTGACCAATTCATATGCTGATAAGGTCCCTGAGGATTATATCCGCAAACAGACTCTGACGGGATCCGAGAGATATACCAATGACAGGCTTAAGGAACTCGAGGACATGATCTTAAATGCCGAGGATAAACTCTTTACCCTTGAGTATGATATGTTCGTCGAACTCCGTGACAGGATCGCTGCTAATGTTGACCGAATCCAGACGACTGCCAGGGCTGTAGCCGAGATAGATGTATATGCTTCATTAAGCCTTGTCGGTGAGCGTAATCATTATGTCCGTCCCGAGATATCGGAAGACGGCATCATAGATATAAGAGAAGGCAGACATCCCGTTATCGAGAAGCTTCATTCGGATGTTCCGTTTATCTCCAACGATACATATCTGGATAAGAAGAAAAAATCCGTATCTATCATAACCGGTCCGAATATGGCCGGAAAATCAACATATATGCGCCAGAGTGCGCTGATAGTGCTTATGGCTCAGATAGGATCTTTTGTGCCTGCATCCCGTGCGCATATAGGCATCACTGACAGGATCTTCACCAGGGTAGGTGCGTCGGACGATCTTTCAAGCGGGCAGTCTACTTTCATGGTTGAGATGAATGAAGTCGCCAACATCCTGCGGAATGCAACAGCCGATTCTCTGCTCATTCTTGACGAGATAGGCAGAGGAACTTCTACTTACGACGGCATGAGTATCGCCTGGGCTGTCATCGAATATATCAGCAATAAACGTCTGCTCGGAGCACGTACCCTGTTTGCTACTCATTATCATGAACTCACCGAGCTCGAAGGCCGTATAGACAATGTTAACAATTACTGTATCGCTGTGAAGGAGCAGGGCGACTCGATAGTATTCCTGAGGCGCATCATCAAAGGAGGCGCCGACAGAAGCTATGGAATACAGGTTGCCAAGCTGGCCGGTATTCCTGATATGGTGATAGACAGAGCCAAGGAGATATCGCAGGAACTGTCCGAGAATGACGTGACTGACAAACTTGAGAATATAGGAACAGCATACGGAGAAAACGGAGGAAGCCGTACATCACATCATTATGATGCGGTCGATCTGGGGCAGATGTCTTTATTTGAGACTACAGATGATGATACGGTTCTGAAAGAATTAAAAGAGGTTGACATAACTACCCTGACTCCCGTAGACGCCCTCAATGAACTGTACAGGCTCCAGAATATGCTGAAGAACCGCTGGACCAGAGCTGCCAGGGATACATCGGGCACTGACATGGATAAGCGATGATGAACGAGATTCGTGTACTTGACAACAATACCATAGATAAGATCGCCGCAGGAGAGGTCGTTGAAAGGCCGGTCAGTATCGTAAAAGAACTTATCGAGAATTCGATCGATGCGCATGCGACCATAATCACGGTGGAGATAAAAGAGGGCGGCATCAAACTGATCAGAGTGACCGATAACGGTTCCGGAATTGACAGATCACAGATCAGAAATGCCTTTCTCTCACATGCAACGAGCAAGATACATGATGCAGAAGACCTTAACCGGTTATATACTCTGGGATTCAGAGGAGAAGCTCTTTCCAGTATTGCAGCCGTAAGCCGTGTGGAAGTGACCACCCGTACGGAAGCTGATCTTGAAGGAGTTCATTTCGTTATAGAGGGAGGCCGTGAAGAGGAATGTGAGAGCGTCGGAGCTCCGGCCGGTACCACATTTATCGTCAGGGATATCTTCTTTAATACTCAGCCCAGGCTCAAATTTCTCAGATCCGCATCCTCAGAAGGTAATCTGATTGCTGATATGTGCGAGCATATAGCATTATCCATGCCGCATATCTCTTTTCAGTTCATACGTGACGGAGTAACGAGATTCTCCACATCGGGACACGGGGATCTGCAAGAGGTCATATATCGTATATACGGCAAAGAGACCGCCTCCAATCTGCGGGCCATAGATGTAAATGACGACAGCCTGTCAATGCGTCTGTCCGGATACCTCGGTCTGCCCATACTTAACCGGGCAAACCGTGCCTCCGAGATATTCTTTATCAATCATCGTTATGTCAGAAGCCCTCTGATATCACGTGCTGTAGAAGAGGGATATGTAGAATACCTGATGCAGCATAAGTTTCCATTCTGCATACTGAATCTGGAGTTTGATCCTGCCGTTGTGGATGTGAATGTACATCCTACCAAGCAGGAAGTACGTATCAGTAATGAAAAAGCAGTATCGGATGCCATAGTCGGAGCTGTGTCGGAATGCCTGGCGAGCAGGGAGATGATGGACGATGTCACTCCCAAAGCAGATGCCGGATCAAAAGGAACCACCGGATCCGATAACGGTAAAGACAGGGGAAATGATAATAAATACAGGCTCCCCGAGAGCTTTGAGCAGGTCAGGATACACCAAGAGTCGGGAAATGTCAGTTTTACCGTCGAAACGCCAGTGGCAGCCGGATCTATGATCAGTCCGGATGAAGCATCTCCCGTATCGGATAAGCTTAAGGATGAATATGAATCCATCGGAATGAAGTATGAGCAGCAGTCTTTTGCGGAAGACGAACGCATACTGTCACCCGATACCAGACGTAAGTTCCGTATAATCGGTCAGGTCTTTAAGACATACTGGCTGATCGAATATGATGACACCCTGATGCTCATGGACCAGCATGCAGCACATGAAAAAGTCAATTTCGAGAGATTTATGGCCCGTATGGCCGCCAAAAAGGAGATACCTTCACAGATGATAGCTCCACCGGTCATAATGCCTCTCAACAATTCCGAGATGAGTATTCTCGAGGATAATATCGGACATTTTAATGAGATGGGATTTAACATAGATGTGTTCGGGGATCATGAGATAGCGATACGCGCCGTTCCGATGGATCTGTATGATAACAGACCGGCCGAGCTTGTAAGTGAAGTCATATCGGATCTGATGGATATGAAGAGAAGTGAGACTCCGGATTCCATCCGCACGCGTATTGCTACCATGGCATGCAAGGCATCCGTTAAAGGCAATAATACCATGAGCCTGGAGGAAGTCGAGACTCTGCTCGATGAAATGCTCACGCTCGACAATCCGTATAATTGTCCTCACGGACGGCCGACGCTTATCACCATGACCAAAACAGAACTCGATAAGCGTTTCCACAGGATAGTATGAACTATTAACGTGCTTTATATGTTATTATATAGATTGATGGTCTTATATTCATGTTAAGGAGGGTTACATCATGAAGATCTATTCAGTATTCGATGAGGAATTTTCAAATTACGGCCAGGTTCTGGAAGGATATGATACACAGGGACTTATCGCTGCCATGAATGCGATACCGCTTCCTGCAGAGGGTGTTGATTATAAGCCCGCTATCTCTGAACTCGAAAAAGAGCCCATATATGCTGTTCTCAAAGACAAGGCATATGGCGGAATGCCTCTGGAACTCGGAATGTGCTGGGGGCATAACACCAAACTCAACTGTCTCGAATATCATCGTGATTCGGAGATCAATATAGGAACCGAAGATTTCGTTTTGCTTCTGGCCAGGAGAGAAGAGATAAAGGACGGAAAACTTGATACTTCTCTTGTAAAAGCATTTAAGGTTCCTGCAGGCGTTGTTGTCGAAGTATTCGCTACCGCACTTCATTATGCTCCCTGCCATACAGATGCAGACAAGGGATTCAGGGTAGCCGTAGGACTTCCTCTCGGAACCAACACCGATTACCGCATCAGTGATCCCGTAAATGACGAGGATAAGCTTCTCTGGGCCAGAAACAAATGGCTGATAGCTCATGCTGATTCTTCAGAAGCTAAAGACGGTGCGTATGTCGGACTCGTCGGAGAGAATATCGATATAGCCGGATGATCGTGATCAAACTGCCGGATCTGGGCCTGGGCCCATAATCCGGCAGTTTTTTGTATTATGGATAAACTACAGAATGCTGATAAGTTAATAATCATCGCAGGACCGACTGCCGTAGGCAAATCCGATCTCGGCGTGGAACTGGCTGTCAGGATGGGCGGTGAGATCATATCTGCCGATTCCATGCAGGTCTATAAGCATATGGATATAGGAACGGCCAAGATCACCGAAGAGGAAATGCGCGGAGTCCCGCATCACATGATAGATATCATAGAGCCTGTCGAGCCTTATCATGTATATGATTTTAAACAAAGAGCACAGGCAGCGTGTAAAGAGATATACGGACGCGGTCATATTCCCATAATAGTCGGAGGTACCGGATTCTATATACAGGCACTGCTGTATGACATAGAATTCTCCGGACAGGGACAGGACGATGAAATACGCGCCGAGCTTCAGGCAATAGCCGATGAACAGGGCCCCGAAGCACTCCACCGTATACTGGCGGAACTGGATCCCGATACGGCAGCCACGCTTCATCCCAACAATGTTAAGCGTACGATCCGTGCGATCGAATATGCCCGGCAGAATTCCGATACAATATATGAACACAATGCAGAACAAAGGAAACGTATCAGCCCGTATGATTTCAGATTCTATCTGCTTGACGATGACAGACAGGCGGTATATGAACGTATAGATGCACGTGTAGACCGGATGATCGAAGCGGGACTTGAAGATGAAGTCAGATGTCTTCAGGACATGGGATGCAAGGCCGACATGACTTCGATGCAGGGTATCGGTTATAAGCAGATGCTCATGTATATAGACGGAGAGATATCCCTTGATGAAGCCATACGTCTGATCAAACGTGATTCAAGGCATTATGCCAAGCGGCAGCTTACATGGTTCAGACGTGAAAGGGATATTATCAGGATAGAACGGATGGGCCGTAGCACCGCCGAAATAGCAGATGAGATAATGGCAGGAATGTGGACATGAATAAAGATATGCTAAATATGTACGAACAAATGGGGATAGACGGCTCGCTGGCCGACAGGGGCGAAAAGGTGCTGTCAGAACTATCCGGCAGATTCACGATCATCGATGAGACTGCCGAATACAACCAGCTCAAGGTATTGAAAGCGATGCAGGATGCAAGAGTATCGGAAAGCTGTCTGCACGGGACTACCGGTTACGGATACAACGATGCCGGACGCGATACCCTTGAAGAGGTGTATTCCAAAGTTTTTCATACCGAAGATGCTCTGGTACGCCCTCAGATCACATGCGGAACACATGCTCTGGCACTGGCGCTCATGAGTAACTTAAGGCCCGGTGATGAGTTGCTGTGTCCGGCCGGTAAACCATACGATACTCTGGATGAAGTGATAGGTATCAGACCATCCAAAGGCTCCCTGGCCGAATACGGAATCAGTTACAGGCAGGTAGATCTGCTGCCCGACGGAAGCTTTGATCTAGAAGGTATACGCGCAGCTGTCACTGATAAGACCCGTATGGTTGAGATCCAGAGATCGCGCGGATATGCTACCAGACCTACACTGTCTGTTGAACGTATAGGCGAACTCATCTCATTTATCAAGGGAATACGCAGCGATATCATATGCATGGTAGACAATTGTTACGGGGAATTTGCCGGGATCATCGAGCCTTCGGATGTGGGTGCTGATATGACCGTGGGCAGCCTGATCAAGAATCCCGGCGGAGGACTTTCGCCGATAGGCGGATATATAGCAGGTACGGCTGAATGTGTAGAGAATGCTTCCTACCGTCTGACATCTCCGGGGCTGGGAAAAGAAGTTGGAGCTTCGCTTCATGTACTTCCCAATATGTATCAGGGACTGTTCATTGCTCCCACAGTTACCGCTTCGGCCATGAAAACAGCAATATTTGCAGCTCGTATGCTCGAAGATATGGGGATAGAAGTATCTCCCGCATCATCCGACACCAGATACGATATCATTCAGGAAGCGATACTGAAGAGCCCCGATAAGCTCATCGCTTTCTGTAAGGGAATACAGGCCGCAGCGCCGGTAGACAGTTATGTGACTCCGGAGCCATGGGATATGCCCGGTTATGATGATCAGGTCATCATGGCTGCAGGTGCATTCGTATCCGGATCGAGCATAGAACTGTCGGCTGACGGACCGTTGAGGGAGCCGTATTCCGTATACTTCCAGGGAGGTATCACATGGCCTCACGGTAAATACGGCATCCTGCGTGCGTGCCAGGAACTTGTAGATAGCGGGAGATTATGATAAAATTAATATTTGCAGTTGATCAAAAATACACCACTAAGGAGCACACATGAATTCCTTCGGTATAGACTTAGGTACCAGCAATATCAAGATATATGACGGCAATGACGGGCATACTCTTATCGAGAAGAATATGATCGCCGTTAATGACAGCGGTGAACTTTTTGCATACGGAGATTCCGCATATGAGATGTATGAGAAAGCTCCGGCCAATATTCATCTGTCATACCCTCTGTGTAACGGTGTGATCGCAGAACTCAGGTATGAGCAGATCCTCGTAAGGAACTTTCTGACCGATCTGATGAAAGGTAACTGCCATCCCGCCGACTATTATGTTGCAATTCCCTGGGATGTTACCGAAGTGGAGAAGAGAGCATTCTATGATCTGGTAAAGGATGCCAATGTCAAGGCCAAGAAGATCATGATCGTTGAGAAGGCCGTAGCTGATGGTATCGGCATGAATATCGATGTACTTAACGCTCAGGGTGTGCTTGTTGTTAATGTGGGTTTTGATACCACAGAAATATCCATCCTTTCTCTGGGTGGAATAGTACTGTCCAAACTGATCAAAGTCGGCGGTCTTAAGTTTGATGACTCCATACGTAATGCCATACGTACGGAATACAGCCTGATAGTAGGCGGCAAAACTGCAGCCGGCGTAAAGAACAGTTTAAGAGAACTCGAAGAAAACCGCGAATCCGCTGTAGTCTACGGCAGGGATATAGTTACCGGACTGCCCGTGGAAAGAGCGATCCCGACCGATCTTATCGACAGCTGCCTGAAGGAGAACTTCGCTACTATCATCGATAATGTCAGAGTGATACTGGAGCGTACTCCTCCCGAACTCGCGGCTGATATATATAAACACGGTCTGTATCTGACAGGAGGTACATCTCAGACAGCCGGCCTCGTGGAACAGCTTGCCTCAGGTACCGGTCTCAAGGTTAACCTGTCGGATTCACCCATGACCAGTGTCGTAGACGGCCTGGCCAAGATCATAGAAGACGATCACTACAGAACGGTGGCTTACGCTCCCAGATAATCATTATGAGTCCTGTTATTCAGCAAAAAGGGGAGAAATTTACCTTTACCAGTAAATATCTCCTCTTTATTTTAACAATTCTATGCACTGTGCTGATGATACTGTGCTACACCACATCTTTTATGGGTTCTGCCTTGAATTATGCGGTGGGTTTCATTGTTACACCCTTCGAAAAAGGAATATCGGAGACCGGCTATTATCTGGCTAACCGTACGGAGCAGATCGCAACTATCAGGGATCTGCTTGCGAAGAATGAAGAACTTCAGGCAAAGGTAGATGAACTGACTACCGAGAATACGCTGCTCCAGCAGGATAAGTATGAACTGATATCCCTAAGAGAACTGTATAATCTCGACAATGAATACTCATCATATGAGATGACCGGTGCGAGAGTGATAGCCAGAGATGCCGGCAACTGGTATTCAACTTTTGTCATAGATAAAGGGTCATCCGACGGTATAGAGACAGATATGAATGTCATGGCAGGCGGCGGGCTTGTCGGCAGGGTAACAGCTGTAGGAGCTCATTGGGCACGTGTCAAGAGCATCATAGAAGATGATTCCAATGTATCATCACAGATATTGTCCAATTCCGATACTCTCATCGTCTCCGGAAGTCTGGAGATGTATGCCGACGGTGTTATTCCCTTCGGTCAGCTTGTGGATACCGATGATGAGGTTCATATAGGTGATAAGGTCGTGACCAGCAACATTTCGGACAAGTATCTTCCCGGGATCCTGATAGGCTATATCGATTCGGTGAATCCCGACACCAATAACATCACTAAATCCGGTACGATCACTCCGGCAGTTGATTTTGAGCATATATCCGATGTCCTCGTGATCATGAAGCTGAAACCCGGTACAGACGACTGATGAAAAAAGTAATCATAGCTGTTCTGATGGTATGGCTTACATTCATTCTTCAGAGCAGTGTATTTTCAAGGATCAATATAGGCGGTATCGTACCCAATCTTATGATCATCCTTACCGCATGCTTCGGCTTTATGGAAGGTGAACTGGCAGGCCTGCTGGTCGGATTTGGCTGCGGTATGCTCACGGATGTTTTTTTCGGTTCCTTCAATGGTTTCTATGCACTTATATACATGTATCTCGGTTATATGAACGGTAAGTTCTGTAATATATTCTATCCCGAGGATGTTAAACTTCCGCTGGCACTTATCATCTCTACCGATCTGTTATACGGGGTGTCATGCTATGTATTTCTGTTCCTCTTAAGGGGACGGTTTGAGATGGGCTTCTATTTCGGCCATATCATAGTTCCGGAAGTTATTGTGACCATGATCATGACTCTGGTCATGTATCCTGTCATATTATTCATCCATAACAAGTTTTACGTGATCAACAGACAGCAGTAATTATGTTCGATGATATCAGAGACAGCTTAATAGGATTATTCAAGACACGACTGCTGGTTCTGTTTGTGCTAATAGTTACATTTGGCGGAATCCTGATACATCGTGTCTTTGACCTGCAGATTGTAAACGGAGAATCATATCTGCAGGATTTCCAGATGACGATAGAGAAGAACAGGAATATACGCGCGGCGAGGGGAAACATATATGACAGAAACGGAGAATTGCTGGCATATAATGAACTGGCCTATTCGGTTACGATCGAGGATGTATATGAATCCGGATCCACCAAGAACGAGAAGCTGAACGCGACCATCTCCGAACTGATAGATATCATAGAAGATAACGGGGATGAATGCATAAGTGATTTCGGTATAGCGATCAACAGGCGCGGGGACTACTATTTTACGATGGACGGCAGCAGACAGCTGCGCTTCCTCGCGGATGTATACGGAGAGATAGATCCTGCGGATCTGGAGTACAAGGAACTGAATGCATCTCCTCAGGATGTGATCGATTATCTCTGCGGGCGTAACAGGTTCGGTATCGGCGATTACACAGATCCCAATGACAGGGATTCTTTTGTTCCCGGATACGGATATAAACCTGATGAATTACTTAAAATTCTGAATATCCGGTATAACATGAACACCAACAGTTTCCAGAAGTATATTGCAACCACTGTAGCTTCTGATGTAAGCCGCGAGACAGTGGCAGTAGTGCTGGAAAACGTCGACAGGCTTCCGGGTGTCGATATATCTGAGGATACCATCCGTAAATATAACTACAGTAAGTATATGTCCCAGATAATCGGATATACGGGCAAGATCGACAGGGATGAGCTCGCCGAACTGCAGGTGCAGGATGATGAATACGATCTGAATGATACCGTAGGTAAATCCGGTATAGAATCGTCTCTGGAACTGGCACTTCAGGGTACCAAAGGACGTGAGACCGTCTATGTCGACAATGTGGGTAAAGAGATCTCCGTTACGGATCATGTAGATCCGATCGCAGGTGACGACATATATCTGACTATCGATAAGGATCTGCAGATAGCCGCCACCAACATCATCGAAGAGAAACTGGCAGCCATTATACTGGCGAATATCAAAGAGTATAAACCCGCCGAGAATTCATCGAGTTCCCAGATAGTCATCCCCATATACAGCGTATATTTTGCATGCATAGAGAATAATGTCATTGATATAGATCATTTCTACGATAAATATGCATCCGAGACCGAGACTGCCGTATATGATGTATATACGGCCAAATATGCGGCTGTTCTTGAGCGCCTTGAAGATGAATTATACAACGCAAAAACACCATATCAGGATCTCTCCAAGGAATATCAGGTATATGAATCGCTGATCGCATCCAGGTTATATGCCGACGGTATCCTCATGGAAAGTGAAGTTGATAAATCGGACCCGATGTATATCGCCTGGACAACGGATGAGACGATATCGCTGGCCGAATATCTGGAATACTGTATAGCAATGAACTGGGTCGACGTATCGCTGCTTGATATGAGTAATGAATATTCCGATTCCAGTGAGATATTCTCACGTATCGTGGATCATATCAGATATATCCTGGATGATAACCGTGAGTTTACAAACAAATTATACAAGTATATGCTCTTAAATGACGAGATCACAGGCAGACAGATATGTCAGATCCTGCTCGATCAGGATAAGGTACATATCCCTGAGGATGAGTACAGAAACTTCGAAGCAGGAGCCGAGACCTCATATGCTTTTATGCATAACAGGATCCAAAATCTGGACCTGACGCCTGCAGACCTGGCGCTCGATCCCTGTACGGGCTCCATTGTGGTTACCGACGTTAACACCGGTGAAGTACTCGCTCTGGTCAGTTATCCTTCTTATGACAACAATAAGATGGCTAACGGCGTCGATGCCGAGTATTATGCTCGCATCAGAGAGAGTCAGGCTTCTCCGCTCATCAATTATGCCACCTACCAGAAGACTGCTCCCGGATCGACATTTAAGATGGTCACGGCGACGGCGGGATTGATGGAGGATGTGATCAGTACGACCGATACGATCACATGTCTGGGTATATTCGACAAGATAGATACCCCTGCCAGATGCTGGATATATCCGGGTGCTCACGGTTCTCTGAATGTGAGCGGCGGTATCAGACACTCATGTAACTGTTTCTTCTATGAAGTCGGATACAAGCTTTCAACTGTCTCGGACTCTTACAGTTCGGACACCGGTCTTGAAAGGCTTGCCAAGTATGCCGATATGTACGGCTTAAGCGAGACTACAGGGATCCAGATAGATGAAGCGATGCCGGAGATCTCTGACATGGACCCTGTTCGAAGCGCCATAGGTCAGGGTACACACAACTTTACGACGGTAGGTCTGTCCCGATATGTGACAGCCGTAGCCAACAACGGCACATGTTATAATCTGACACTTGTATCGAGATCCACGGATTATGCCGGGAATATAAAGGATGAATACCCCGCCGCGGTCAGGAACACCATAGTGATGCCTGATGCGTATTGGAATGCCATCCACACCGGTATGAGAGGAGTGGTTGAATCCAAGGCATACTATTCGGATCTGGCTGTAAATGTTGCGGGTAAGACCGGTACCGCACAGGAATCGAAGTCCAGACCCAACCATGCACTGTTTGTGAGCTATGCGCCTTATGAGGATCCCGAGATTTCGGTCACAGTACGTGTGGCACACGGTTATACATCGGATTATGCCGCGCAGATAGCCAGAGAAGTATATAAGTACTATTTCGGGCTGATCACGGAAGAAGAAGTAACAAACAATGTAACCATAGAAGAAGGAACAATAAACGGAGATTAAGTTTATGGCAGGAACGGTAGTGATCAAAAGTTACAGGAACGGGCTCAGTGTACATATGGATCCCGATGCCGACATAGAGGTTATCAAGCAGGATCTGGCTGATAAATTCCGCGAATCCGCTTCGTTCTTCAAAGATGCCAACGTGGCCATCAGCTTTGAAGACCGTAAGATAGATTCGCAGACGGAGCGTGATCTGGTAAATATCATTACTTCATCGAGCAATGTGAAGGTGGCATGCGTGGCCGGTCATAACAAACTGACTCAGGCCATGCTGGAAAACGCTCTGGGCTGTCTTGAATTCAAATCCGAGACCCAGAAGGATGTCAGCGTACAGATATACAAAGGCACCGTAAAAGATAATGCCATCGTGGATGTACCGGGTTCGATACTGATCCTCGGAGATGTATATCCGGGCACCGCAGTGATCGCCGGAGGTGATATATATGTTCTCGGCGGGCTGTTCGGTCAGGCTCAGGCCGGCAATAACGGAGATCCTGACAGGATCATAGTTGCCCTTGAGATGAATCCCGAGAAACTCAGGATAGCCGGCATCAAATATCATCCTGCAGACAAGCCCAAATGGACCATCAAGAGCAAATCGGCTCCACAGCCCAAAATGGCCAGACTGCAGGGAACGGATCTGGTCATGGAGACCATAGATAACAATTTCTGGAAGAGATTTAAATACAGCGATGATCAAGCTTTACCGGATTAGGGATTATGATTTCAAGTTAATAGTATTTGTGATCGCATTGTCGATCATCGGGATATTTGCCGTCAGCAGTGCGAACGCATCTTATCATAACCGCCAGATAATGGGAGTTGTTTTGGGTGTGTTCCTCATGCTTGTTGTTTCGTTTTTTGATTACAACATAATTCTCAGATTATACTGGGTGATATACGTCGCCAATATCATTCTGCTGACACTCGTTCGCATACAGGGTGCCAGATCCCACGGTGCTACCAGATGGCTTAATATCGGAGGCTTTCAGTTTCAGCCTTCGGAAACGGCCAAGATCATGATGATAATATTCTTTGCGGCATTCTTTATGAGACATGCTGAGGAACTGAAGAATTTCAGATTCTTTGTCATAGCACTGACGCTTTTTGCTCCTATATTTTATCTGATCTATTCACAGCCCGATATGTCCACTTCCATTGTCATAATCGTACTGTTTGCGATCCTGTTTTTTGAAGCGGGCATAAGCTGGAAGGTGGTCCTGGGTGTATTGGCCGTGGCTGTGCCCACTTTTATCATATTGCTGATGATGATACTTCAATCGGACCAGGATATCATCAATGAATATCAGCAGGACAGAATACTTGCATTCTTAAATCCCGAGGAATATACGACATCAGGTGCCTATCAGCAGAACAACTCCGTAATGGCAATAGGATCCGGACAGCTGATGGGTAAAGGTTATAATTCCGATGAGATAAATTCGGTTAAAAACGGTAACTTTATCTCCGAACCGCAGACGGATTTTATATTTGCGGTAATAGGCGAAGAGTTCGGTTTTATAGGCACATGTACTGTCATCCTACTGTTGATTTTCATCTCGATAGAATGTATTATTATAGCTAAGCGAGCGAAGGATCTGGCAGGACTTATAATCGCTGCGGGCATGGGGAGCCTGATAGCGATACAGGGGTTTCTAAATATAGGTGTTGCCACACAGCTGGTCCCGAATACGGGGCTTCCGCTTCCTTTTGTCAGTTATGGACTGACTAGCTTGGTTAGTCTGTATATAGGCATCGGACTGGTATTGAATGTACGTCTGCAATGCAATATACGGACCAGAGAGGGGATTTCATGAATATAGCACTGATGGCACACGATGCTAAGAAGAAGCTTATGCAGAATTTCTGCATAGCTTACAGGGGTATACTCAGCAAGAACGATCTCTATGCTACGGGAACTACCGGCAGGCTCATAGAGGAAGTCACTAATCTGAATATACACAAATATCTCGCAGGTCACCTGGGTGGAGAGCAGCAGATAGGTGCTCAGATAGAGCATAATCAGATCGATCTGGTCATTTTCCTGAGAGATCCGCTCAGTCCCAAGTCTCATGAACCGGATATAAGCAATATCAGCAAGCTTTGCGATATGCACAACATACCGCTTGCGACTAATCTGGCCAGCGCCGAGCTGCTGATCAAGTCTCTCGACAGAGGCGATATGGAATGGCGCGAGATGTATAAGTAATCACGGGATTCATTATATGCATTCATTTTCTTTTTTATCTACACATAGAGGAGCGTGCTTTATTAAAAGAATATGCATGCTCCTTTTTACTGTTCTGATAAGTGTATCCATATGCGGATGCGGCGCTGATTATGCCGCTCCGTATCAGGTTCACAACACCATATCTGCCTATAATGTGGGCGTTATGGAGGAAGCCGCTTCCACCTATCCGGCATTTGCGGAAGACCTGTGTATCGTTGCGGGCAATCTTAATGCCGAAGATATCAATATGGGAGATACCGAAGCGGCCAGCCTGTTTGACATGAACAATGCCGATACACTATATGCCAAGAATCCCAATGCACAGATGCATCCGGCTTCACTGACCAAGATCATGACAGCATTGGTGGCCCTTAAATATGCTTCTCCCGATCTGATGCTGACCGCATCCGAAAATGTCAAGATCGAGGAACCCGGTGCGCAGCTTATGGGCCTCAAACCCGGTGACCAGATGACTCTGGATCAGGCATTGCATGTGCTGCTCATTTATTCCGCGAATGATGTGGCCATCATGATCGCTGAGGGTATTGGAGGAACCGTTGATGCGTTCTGCGATCTGATGAACGAAGAAGCCATCTCGATAGGAGCCACGAACTCACATTTCACCAATCCGAACGGTCTGACGCAGGATGAGCATTATGTCACTGCTTATGATATGTATCTGATATTCAGAGCCGCACTTCAGTACAGTCTGTTTAACGAGATCATACAGATGCCCACATATGATACGGTATATTACAGTGCCGACGGGACTCAGAAGGAACTGAGTGTGGAATCTACGGTGCTGTATACCAAAGGAGGATATAACAGTCCGGATCAGATCACTGTTATCGGAGGCAAGACCGGTACGACCAGCGCGGCAGGACACTGTCTGATCCTTTATACCAGAGACAGCACGGGCAGCCCGTATATTGCCGTTATCATGAACGCTGATTCTGCCGAGGTACTTTATGAGCAGATGAATAAACTGCTCGATTATATTAATCAGGGTGTGTAAATATTGAAGTACAGTCTCGGATGATGTATAATCATTTTATGGATTTTCACATCCAAATTCTTTCTTAGGAGGTACAGTCCCATGGTCCAGTTGATAGTCGGAGATAAGGGCAAAGGCAAAACTAAAGTTCTACTTGATAAAGTAAATAATGAGATAAAAACGATAAACGGTAATGTTGTGTATCTGGATAAGAGCACAGAGCACATGTTCGAGCTCAATAACAGAATAAGACTCATCGATGTATGTGAGTACAACATAACAAATGCCGATCAGTTCATAGGATTTGTAACAGGTATCATTTCACAGGATCACGATCTGGAGCAGATGTATCTGGATTGCCTGATGAAGATAGCAAACATAGACAGCGACGGTATAGTACCTCTTATTACCGAGATCAATAAAGTCAGCGAGGCATTTAAGGTAGATTTCATAGTAAGTGTGACAATGGACTCCGGAAATGTACCTTCAGAGCTCAAAGATATGGTGATTGAAGCTTTATAATCTGACTACATAAGCCCCCGGGTGACCGGGGGTTTTATTTGATGTAAGGGATATGGCTGAAACAGGCGCTACCAATATAGTTAAATACAGAAGACCGCGAGGCATCAATGTCGGGATCCTGGTATTCGGGTTCATCCTGATAGAACTGATCGTGGCCATATCGGGATATCTGAATACCAAGCATATATCCCCTTATGAAGTGCGCCGCGGATCACTGTATAAGAACAGTCTGTACACCGGTATAGCACTCAGGGATGAGGAACTCGTGACGGCAGCCGATTCCGGTTATATCAACTACTATGTACGTGAAGGTCAGCATGTGGCTGTAGGAGATCTGATATATACGATCGATGAGACCGGTCGTCTGTCTGATTCAGCTTCGGATACAACCGAAGCAAACAGCCTGACTGATGCCGATCTGGCCAGGATCAGGACCGAACTCAGCGGATTCTCCGCCAATTTCAGTGAGAGATACTTCTCGGAAGTTTACAGTTTCAAAAACACATTATATTCCAAAGCTGTTGAACTCACCAACTATGACATACTGAATTCGCTTTCGGGTATCACCGATATCAATTCATCTCTTGTACATTACAGATATGCATCCAACGCCGGTGTTGTCACATATACTTATGACGGATTTGAAGATAAGAAGCTTGAAGATATAACTGCTGATGATTTTGACCAGGCCGGGTATGAGTACAAACAGATGACGGCCAATGATCTGGTCGCAAGCGGGGATACTATATATAAACTGTGTACCAACGAAGACTGGATGATAGTCATTCAGACCGATGCCGATACGGCGACCCTGCTCATGGATATGGAGTATGTACAGGTCAGATTCAGCCGTAATCAGTATACATCCTGGGCTTCGGTCAGCCAGTATGTAGATGCCGACGGAAACTGCTTCATAGGTCTGTCATTTACGAATTCCATGATCACTTTCGCAATGGACAGATTCATCAATATAGAGCTGCTCATGGATAATTCATCGGGACTTAAGATACCCAATTCCTCCATAGCCACCAAGGACTTCTATATAGTACCCAAAGACTTCGTAACCGTCGGCGCTTCGGGTAAGATGGGTGTCATGCGGGAGAGCAAGGACGATGAAGGTAATACTACGGTTGAATTCATTGAGACATCCATCTATTCCGAGACGGAGAATGAATACTTCCTTGACAATCTGGAACTCAGGAACGGAGATCTGATATACAAGCCGGATTCCGATGAAACGTATGTCATCAGACTTACCGATACGCTTGAAGGCGTATATAACATCAACAAAGGATATGCCGAGTTTAAGGAAGTGAATATCCTGTATTCCAACGAAGACTACTCGATAGTCAAGCCCAATACAACATACGGCCTGAACGAATATGATTATATCGTGCTGGATTCAAGTACGGTACTTGACGGAGAGAGGTTATACGAATAATGAGTATCGCTGATAATATTGCACATGTAAGATCCGTGATCACTGAAAGTTGCAAGAGCGCCGGACGCAATCCGGAAGATGTCACTCTGATCGCCGTCAGTAAGACGAAACCCGTATCCATGCTTAAAGAAGCTTATGATGCCGGATGCAGGGACTTCGGAGAGAACAAGGTCCAGGAGATCATGGATAAATACGATAAGCTTCCGGGAGATATCCGCTGGCATATGATCGGACATCTGCAGACCAACAAGGTAAAATACATTATAGATAAAGTCTATATGATACACAGCGTAGACAGTACAAAGCTTGCTGATGTCATATCCAAAGAAGCCGTTAAACACGGTGTTACGATGAAGATCCTGCTTGAGGTAAACGTTGCCGGAGAAGACAGTAAATTCGGAACCGCTTCGGATGAAGCCTGTAAGCTTTGGGAATATGCAGCGGCTTTACCCGGTATCGAAGTGTGCGGCCTTATGACCGTGGCACCATATACAGATGATCCGGAGACAAATCGTCAATATTTTGTGGTTTTGCACGATTTAGCTGTTGACATAAGTCGTAAAAGAAAGGATAATGATATAGGTATATATCTGTCAATGGGAATGACAGGAGATTATGCGGTTGCGATCGAAGAAGGAGCATCTTTTGTACGAGTGGGTACAGGTATCTTCGGAGAACGTAACTACACATAAAATGATCGGAGGATAGCTTTATGTCGATGCGGGATAAGATGAAAGGAATATTTCAGATAGACGGCGGAGATGATGAATTCTATGACGATGATGAAGGGTATTTAGACGAGCCCGAACCGGTATTCAAGAAATCTGCAGCACGTGATAACGACGACAGTGAAGAATCAGGCTCGATAGCCAAGAGAGTAACCAGAGTAGCCAGAAACAATCGTAAGACGATGGGGAACGGTATGGAAGTATGTGTAGTTAAGCCCACAGCTTTTGAGGATGCCAGAGAGATCACCGAAACATTGCTTGATAATCGTACCGTTGTATTGAATCTTGAAGGGCTTGATGTGGATATCGCTAAGAGGATCATTGATTTTGCTTCAGGTTCCTGCTTTGCCATGAGAGGCAATCTTCAGAAGATATCTCATTATATTTTCATCATCACGCCTCCTACGGTTGATATATCAGGTGATTTTGCGGATCTTATCAGCGGTACTCTGGATGTTGAGATCAGCAGATAAAGCTTTCGGCATACATAATCCTGAAAACCCAAGCCTTCCTTTACAGGAGGGCTTTCTTATCATAAAAGGATAACAATATGAAAAAGTTCGTAAAAGATGACAGACTGACCATACAAAGAGACGGTGCTCCCATCTATGATATCGTGTATTCCGATTCTTTTGACGGTATAGCGGATGAGATCATGGCTTTGGGAAGACCATATAAGCGGATCTGTATCATTACCGACAGCAATGTGGGACCATTATATGCAGAGCCGCTAAGGCAGGTTCTCGGTAAGGTGAGTGATATTATTACCGTATGTGAGATTCCTGCCGGTGAAGAGAATAAGACTCTCGATACCGTCAGGGATATATATATGCATCTTATAGAGAACAGATATGACCGCAAGGATCTGCTTGTTGCTCTCGGAGGCGGTGTGACAGGTGATATATGCGGTTATGCAGCTGCTACATACTTAAGAGGTGTTGATTTCATCCAGGTTCCGACTACTTTACTCGCTCAGTGTGATTCATCCGTAGGCGGCAAGACAGGAGTTGATCTTGACGGCTACAAGAACATGGTCGGTGCTTTCTATATGCCCAGGCTTGTCTATATGAACCTGTCTGTGCTCAGGACACTGGATGACCGTCAGTATTTCTCGGGATTTGCGGAGGTCATGAAACACGGTCTCATTAAAGATGACAAATTTTACTCCTGGCTCATTGATAATATGTATGAGATCTGTGACCGTGATTTTGATACTCTCAAGGTCATGGTGTACAATAATTGTATGATCAAAGGCAAGGTAGTTGATATGGATGCTACTGAGCAGGGAGAGAGAGCTCTCTTAAACTTCGGACATACGATAGGACATGCTATCGAAAAGTCGCTTGGTTTTAAGATGCTTCACGGAGAATGTGTGGCGCTCGGATGTGTGGCGGCTGCATTCATATCATGGCATCATAAACTCATTTCAATGGAAGAATATTATGAGATCCGTGATATGTTTGTTCCTTTTAATCTGCCGATCTCCGTCGAAGACATAGACCCTGAAGAGATCCTGAAGATCACAAGATCCGACAAGAAGATGGCCGGAGATAAAATACGGTTTATTCTGCTAAACCGCATAGGATCCGCGATCATAGATGAAACCGTAACGGATACCGATATTACGGATGCCGTGAACGCTATCCTGTGGAAAGAGGAAGACTGATGACCAAAAGACCTGCAGTCAACTTAATAATCGATGCTGTGATCATGTGTCTGCTGATTGTTGCGGATCAATATACAAAGGCACTGGCTGTTGTAATGCTCAAAGACAAGCCGGCGATACCGATCATATCGGGAATTCTGGAATTCAACTACCTTGAAAACCGCGGTGCCGCATTCGGCATGATGCAGAATCAGAAGATATTCTTCATATTCGTGGCAGTCATCATTCTGGGATGCATCATATACATGCTCGTTAAGGCACCTGCACAGAAGAAATATGTGATATTGCATATCCTGCTCGTATTCATCGCTGCAGGCGCCATCGGTAATATGATAGACAGGCTGAGTCTGAATTATGTAGTCGATTTCATATATATAAAGGCTATCAATTTCCCTATATTCAATGTGGCGGATATATATGTGACCGTATCAACTATCCTGCTGGCTATAGTACTTATATTCGTATATAAAGATGACGATCTCAGATTCATGAGTTTCAGGGCTTCAGGTTTCAGGACTTTCGACGATGACCGTTCCGGTCAACACAGTAAAGAGGTGACTGATTCGGTCAAGGAACAAAAGGATAATAATGATGCCTCTGAGTGAATCGTTTGAAACATACGAAGAGTATGTAGATGAAGAATCCGATGATCTGAGGATAGATAAATGGGTTGCCGGAACTTTTCCCGATTTCTCCAGAAGTTATATTCAGAAACTCATCGGAGACGGCCGGATAAGCATTGACGACAAGGTCGTAAATAAGAATTCAGTTAAAGTCCATACGGAACAGCATATAGTTATGACTGTTCCCGCAGGGGTTCTGCCTGATATCGTTCCCTGGGATCATCCCCTGGACATATTATACGAAGATGACGATGTTCTCATCGTGAATAAAACCAAGGGAATGGTCGTACATCCGGCTGCCGGACATATGGATGACACGCTTGTAAATGCTCTGTTATTCCATTGCCGGGATTCTCTGTCCGGTATTAACGGATTCATGAGACCCGGCATTGTTCACCGTATAGACCGGGATACTACAGGTTCATTGATCATATGCAAGAATGATCATGCACACCGTATCATAGCTGAGCAGCTTAAGGAGCACAGTATAAGACGCGAATACCGTGCGATAGTATGCGGTGAACTGAAAGAAGATGAGCTTACCGTAAGCGGATATATAGGTCGTGATCCTCGTGATCGCAAGCGCCAGGCTGTTACCGACGCCGCACACGGCAAAAAGGCTGTTACCCATGTAAAAGTTCTCGGAAGATACGGACATTTCACGGAAGTTGCATGTACACTCGAGACCGGACGCACACATCAGATCAGAGTACATATGGATCATATACATCATCCCGTACTCGGTGATCCGCTCTACGGTCATGATCTGGGACTCAGAGCACCGGTAAGACTTGAAGGACAGTGCCTGCATGCCTATATCATCGGATTCATACACCCCACAACGGGTGAATATATGGAGTTTAAGGCACCTTTGCCTGAGTATTATCAGAAACTGTTGAAGATACTTGAATAAAGGAACGGAGGTGGATCTATGAATACAGTTATTACTATCGGACGTCAATTCGGTTCAGGCGGTCGTGAAATCGGCGAAATACTTGCGAAACACTTCGATATTCCTTATTACGATAAGGAACTGATCAACCGGGTTGCCAAGGATTCGGGATTCTGTCAGGAGATCATTGAAAGCAATGATGAGCGTCCTACCAGTTCTTTTCTCTATAATCTGGTCATGGACACATATTCATTCGGCTATAATTCATCTTCATTTATAGACATGCCCATAAGTCACAAGATCTTTCTGGCTCAGTTTGATACCATCAAGAGCATAGCTGATGAAGGGCCCTGTGTAATAGTCGGCAGATGCGCCGATTATGCACTGGCGGAACATGAAAATGTATTGAACGTATTTATATGTGCCGATGAGGAGTGCCGGATACGCCGTATCAAAGAACGCCATCCGGAGATCACATCCGACAGCAAGGCACGTGACATGATGATCAAAAAAGATAAACAGCGTCAGAGCTATTACAATTACTATGCATCCGGCAAATGGGGTCATGCATCGACATATGATATCACCGTAAACAGTTCCAGACTCGGCCTCGAAGGCACTGCCAGGCTGCTGACACAGTTTATTGAGGATTATGAATCCAGATAACAGCTTACAGAAGTCATATATCAGAAAACTGCTGACCGTATTGTTTGTGGTCGTGATCTGTATTGTCTGCGGGCTGATATTGCTGGGAGATTGTTATACATATCTCTGTGAGGACGATTTCAGTTTTGAGACCGGGGTTATCTCGGGATTTAATGAGACCGGATCAGTTCTCAAAGGTGCGCTCAGAATGACCCGGGCTTATTGCATGTCCTGGCAGGGAACGTACCTGTCGGTTTTTCTGTATTTTCTGATAGGCCCGTATCACAGATGGGGTATTGCCGGATTCCATGTCACAATGCTGATCATATCTTTACTGTTCATGCTGTGCATGATGTATCTTGTATGGGTTATTTCTTCACGTGATCTTCTCATGTTCAGCGGTTTATATGCGGCATCCGTATGTGCTGTTTTTGCCATGAGAAATACAGGTCTGCATCAGGAAACTTTTTTCTGGTATTCGGGAGCGATCAATTATACGGTCACATTTTCATTAACACTCTTTACTATCGGTCTGTATATACAGATGTTCAGAGCAGATGACGAACGTAAGATACGTCGTTATCTGATCATTACGTCGATATTTGCATTCCTTTCCAGTCTGGGATGTCTGGAGGTATCGGCTTTTAACTGCTGCATGCTGATGGCCGTACTTATCCTGAGCATTGAGCGACTTAAAGAACGCAGGATCTGTATGATCCCTGCTGTGTCCGGCCTCGTAGGGGCCATTCTTAATGTAATGTGTCCGGGTAATTTCTCCAAATCCGATATGTGGACGACGGAAAATCATTCTTCTGTTTTTGACGCTCTTAAAGACAGCCTGGGCTGCTATAGATCCGAAGCCGGACTGATCCTAATGAGTCCCACGTTTATATTGATACTTGTGATCGTGATGATACTGGGACTTACACTTGGTTTCACGGTCAGAAAGAACAGTGAACTGAATACGATCTGGCTCATCGTGATCATCGGAGGTCTGTTTTTAGTCAGGTTCTTTACCGTTTTCCCGGTTATTTTCGGATATCACAGTACAGATCTCGATTCAGCCAGGACCAAAGCTACTTATGAAGCCGTGGCCAGACTGACATATATATTTGAGATCTTGGCGATATCTGACTATGTGAATCATGTTTTGAAGCACCGGACACGGTTTGTATCATATATCCTGGCTGCAGCCGGGTGTTTTATTCTCGTATTTTCTCTGATCCATCCGACGATCTTAGATTCTGTTGATTTCAGTTTAGTGTCTGATATCCGGGATGGAATGGTTTACAGAGTGGCTTCTGATCTTCATGACGGAAGCCTGAAAAGGAACTATGAGACCAGAATGAATGTAATACATGCTCTGGAAGAAGCCGGGCCGGAAGATGACGTTGTTCTGTATGTACCGTTGTCTGATGTGGTTACCAAAAGCATGTATGGTATGGGAATATCGGATGATCCGCACTGGAGTGTTAATCTGTCAGCTGCAACGCTGTTTGATGTGAAATCGGTGACGGTATTCTATACCGAAGAATAAAACTTATTTATCCCGCCTGAAATCAACTGCACCGGCTGCCAGACGCTTGTGTTCGTCATCTATGGCAGCATAGTAGTCAATAGTGGTATTGACGTTCTCGTGGCCCAGAACATCCGCTACAAGCCTTATATCGCCTGTTTCACGGTATAGGGCAGTACCGTAAGTACTCCGCAGCTTATGCGGGGTTATTTTTTTGTTGGGAACGACCATTTTAGCGTACTTTTTGACCAGATCTTCAATAGCATCAATGCTTATTCTTTTATTTTTCATTGAATAGAAGAGAGCATTTTCGTTACCTTTTTCACTTATTATACGGGATCGTTCGCCATTAATATAGGTTTCAAGGGCTTTATGAACCTCATCACCGAAGTAGATTATGTCCTGCGCTCCGCCCTTTCTTACGATTGTTAAAGAATTCACAATCATATCGACGTCACCGACATCCAGACCGGCGCATTCGGAAACACGGATCCCGGTATTAAGCATCAAAGTGAGGATCGCCAGGTCACGTTCACGGGTCTTTGCGCATATTGCAAGCTGACGGTTAGACATCTGTGAATTGCCGTATTCAATGGCATTTAATATGGCACGAACTTCATAATTATCCATACGGACTATGTTTTTGTCCTTTTTGATATGAGGAAGCCTGACTAAAACCATGGGATCCTTGGGAATATATTCGTGTTCGTATTGATATTTGAACATGCCTCGGAGCGGACTCATTTTACGGGCAATTGCCTTTTTGCCGTTTTCGTGAGTCTCACCGATCATATTGAACTCCAGGTAACGCTGATATTCGACGATGTCTTCACTGGCCAGATTTGCCAGATCGTCTGTATTGATTTTTGAGATATCCTTATCGCGGAAATATGGGTTGCGGTCCTTCAAAAATCGAAAAAACATAAGCAGGTCTAAACTATAGGCTACCAAAGTACTTGGTTGAGAAGTGACTTGTTTGTCATATATAAAATCACGCGCAGGCTGAGGAAGCTCCTGAAGCAATTCCTGAAGCTTTGTTTTTATTTTCCTTGATTTATTTTTGTAATATTCTGAATCTTTTCCCATAGACATACTTATAATACCATATATTGAACATACTAACTACTACTGATACTATTTATTGAGATATCTAACCGAAAAACTGATATTTATCGGTTAGATAAATGCCATAAAAATACTACTTTTGTTCTATCTCGCTTAAATAGATACTCTGTTGTTATTTAAAGCAAATCTTATAAGGGATTAAAAGATAATCTTATAAAGTAACTGATTTACGCTGTTTTCACAGCTTTAGAACCAGAAGCGATTAAACCAAATTTTACGCTAGCTATTCAATAGTTTATCCGAGAATCTGACTCAGGACTGTTGTTAATTGATTTCTGTCGATCGGTTTGGAGATGTGACCGTTCATACCTGCGTCAGCTGCATTTTGTTTGTCTTCCTCAAATGCGTTTGCGGTCATGGCAATGATCGGTATTGAGGCGATTTTCTGATCATCCAGATTCCGGATGGCTTCGGTTGCTTCATATCCGTTCATATTGGGCATCTGGATATCCATCAGCACGGCATCGTAATAATCTGCTTCATGTTCTTTTACCATATTGACTACTTCTGCTCCGTCAGCGGCCTGCTCTACTTCAAATCCCATCATTTCGAGATTGAGGGTGGCGATCTGGCGGTTGATCTCTATATCATCTGCAAGCAGGAGCCTTTTACCGGTAAATACAACCTCGTGCCCGGAAGAAGTCTTTTCTTCATTCACAGGCTCATCACATAACGTAAACTTCAGCTTAAGGATAAATTCGCTTCCTTTTCCCTCCTCGGTGTTTAGGCTTATGGTACCGCCCATCAGATCAACTATCTGCTTTGTGATCGACATGCCTAAGCCTGTTCCCTGGATACCGTTTGTGTTAGATGTGTTTTCCCTCACAAAGGGCTCAAATATCTTCTCCGCAAACTCGGAAGACATACCCATGCCGTTGTCGGAAACCCGTATCTCATATGCTGCCTTATCTTCATCATCACGTCCGGTCTCCTGCAATGATATAAGGATATCTCCGCCTTCGGGTGTGTATTTGATCGCATTGGATGACAGGTTTAAGAGTACCTGTCTAAGACGCAGAGGGTCACAGAGGACATATCTGTCCTTTACCTTATCGGTGTCAACAGTAAATGTCTGTTTTTTATCTGCCGCACGTCCGCCGATAATGGTGTTAAGATCTTCGAATACAGAGCAGATGTCAGTCTTTTCGACATTCAGCTCGACCTTGCCGCTTTCGATACGGCTCATCTCCAGCACGTTATTTATCAGGGCCAGGAGGTGGTTACTCGATGAACGTATTTTGGTCAGATACTCTTCTGTTTTCTCTGCATCGTTTACATCAAGGAGCGCAAGGTCCGTAAATCCTATGATCGCATTCATGGGTGTACGGATATCGTGTGACATATTGGACAGGAACGCGCTCTTTGCCCTGCTACCCTCTTCTGCCTTTATTTTGCCGGCTTCCATCTCATTTTCCCTGAGGGACATGACCCTGTAGACGCTGAACATGATCAGAAGGCTGGCGATGTTTAATATCATCTGGATGACACTGTTACGAGTAAGCGTCCTGTCAACCTGATCCATCTGCTTTGCAAGGTATTCTTCCGTATCTGCAAGGATAACAGGGTCATCTATGGTCTTTTCCTGTTTATAATATTCATTGACATTCTCAAGCGCCTCATGCGTCACTTCATCTGTTGCCCGTTTTACCCATACGAGGGATATAAAGAAAATTAGAAACAGGAGTCCTATCCAAACAACAGTGGACTTGCCGAATCTTCTCTGTTTATCGCGTGCGAACACATGTCTGAAATACATGAATCCCAGAATACTCCAGGTAGCCAGGATCAGATAGGATTCCGTGGACATCGTACCGGATGAGAGCACCATGAAGTACAGGAAGAATACGGCAGACATAAATGCGCCGATAAGGCCTGTTACCTGTACCTTCTTATTGCTATCTTTTCGGGCCCCTGCAAAAGCGGCTGCCGACGTATAAGCGTAAGCTATAATGGCACCGATCGTATTAACATCAACTATCCAGCCTATGGCGGTGCGTCCGAGGAAGGGAACCGGGATCGAAACAAACATCAGAACAAGCAGAGCATTGCGAGGTGTCGTATCCTCGTCCAGTCTACCGAACCATTTGGGAAGGATGTCATCTTCAGCCATGGAGTAAATGAGCCTGCTCGCGGCTACGAAATTACCTATAAGACCTGTGATAATGCCGGCAAAAGCGGCGATGCCCAGAATAACTACTCCGGTATCTCCCAGTGCCGATCTGGCGGCAAAGAAAGCAGGAAGTCCTTCTATGCCGGAATAATACTGCAGTCTGCCTATATACCCTGTCCAATCACTGTCACCAACGGGCAGAGCGGCGATTGAAACTTGCGTTAGCAAGATATACGCAAAAGCTCCGGCGATAATAGCTGCGACAAATATCCATATTGTTTTTTGGGGTTTGAACTTAAAGCCCTCAGTTGAATTAGAGATTGATTCAAACCCGACAAATGCCCATGGAGAAAGAGCAAGGATCGAGAATACCTGTTTTACGGCAAAGCCCTGATCCGGAGCGAAGGCAGGAGTCCCCTCTCCTGCTCCGATAATGTTAAGCCCGGGAAGTGCGGCCGCTATGATCACAATACCCGCCAGAAGTATTACGGCAAACATCACCTGAAGACCTATGGCCAGACGTTTACCCTTTATGCAGATGGTTCCGCACACAAGTATAGCCGTAAGCGATAACAGTACTTCGCCCAGATACACATCATAACCCAGCACCGTATAGTGAAATCCGAACCTGAAGGTGCTGCCGAGAAGGTTCTTGCTGATAAGGCTCAGGGCCGAAGCATTCGCCCATATGATCGCGATATATACAAGGATCAGAAACCATGAACTCAGGTATCCATGGTCATAGCCAAAAGCTTTGATCGTATATGTAAGCGTGCCTCCGGCATCGGGGTATTTATTCATCAGATAGTGATAATTCATGCCTATGATGAACATCACCACAGCCCCGAGCAGCATGCCGATCATCGTACCTAAGGGGCCTGCTTTGGGTAAAAAGGTTGTTCCGGGCATCACCAAAGCGCCCCAGCCTACTGCGCATCCGAATGACAGTGCCCACGCACCAAGCGGTGACAGGTACTTTTCAAGACGTCTATGCTCTGTATTTACGCGGTTTATCTCATTAGTCAAGCCGACACTGTCCTCCTCGTTTCGACAGGAGTTTTTTCCCAATTAAAAAACTATCATTTATGCATCACCTTTTCAATAATATTCTGCCTAATGGTGTGAAATGTGTTTTATTCTTGTTATAATCGGATATATAGGCATATACAGCCAAAAGGAGCAAAAATGGCAGACAACGCGAGCAGGAATTTCAGAAAATTTGTACTAATCGTAGATGATGAGGAAGTAAACCGAAAGATCCTTGGTCATATCCTTGAACAGGAATATGAGGTCATGTATGCCTCAAACGGCCAGGAAGCTCTTGATACCCTGCATTGTTTCTCCGATATCTTAAGCCTTGTCCTTCTTGATATCCTCATGCCCGTAAAGGACGGATATCAGGTCCTTGAGGAGATGCATGAGCATGCGGCGCTTGCTGCTATTCCGGTTGTTGTACTGACATCCGAAAAAGAGGCCGAAGTAAAGAGCCTAAGGCTCGGCGCGGCTGATTTTCTGACCAAACCGTATGATACTCCCGAGGTGATCCTTGCACGGGCAAAGCATTCCATAGATCTGTATGAGAATACGAGTCTGATCCACGCTACCGAGACCGATCCCCTCACCGGCCTGTATACCAAGGAATTCTTCTTTGAATACTGCGAGCAGTATATGAAGCATCATCAGGATACGCAGCTTGATGCCGTAGTCATGAATATCAACAGGTTCCATCTTATAAATGCACTCTACGGACGTCATTTCGGTGATAAGATCCTGTGCGCCGTATCCAACAGATTAAGGCACAGTGAAATGGTTCTTGAAGGCCTTGCCTGCAGATATGATGCTGATTCCTTTTATCTCTTTATCCCTCATACGGATGATTATGATAGCCTGTATCATTCGATAGTGATCGGCATCACCGAGCTTATCAAGGACGGCGATATGCGTCTGAGGATGGGCGTGTATTCAAACATTTCCAGAGAAAACGATCTCGAGGAGAACTTCAGCTGGGCTTTGCAGGCGTGCAACAGTGTCCGCTCAGAAGCGGGTTACGGTGTGGCTTTGTTTGATGACCTGATGCATGATGAGATCATCCGTCGCGGGACCTTACTTGACGGATTTGAGTCTGCTCTTGATGAGGATCAGTTTGAGTTACTCTATCAGCCCGTATTTGATATAAAGGGAGAAATCCCACGGATGACCGGTGCGAAGGCATTTGTACGATGGAATCACCCTGAGCTTGGTGAGATCATGCCTGAAGAGTTTATTCCTCTTCTGGAGGAGAATGGTCTGATATGCAGGTTTGACAGATATGTCTGGGAAAAGGCAGTCCGTCACATACGCGAATGGATCAGGGAGACAGGCGTAACACTCAGCGTCGGAGTCAATGTCTCGCGCGTCGATCTCTATGATTCTGACATCACTGATTTCATCTCTGATCTGGTTCTTGAAAACGATATTCCGGAAGGAGTCTTCCACCTGGAGATGACAGGATCTGCTTACTCAGTTCACATGGATCATGTTACAGAAGGGATGAACAGACTGCGAGCTCTGGGCTTCAAGACTTCAATGGGTGATTTCGGAACCGCATTTTCATCACTGAATATGTTAAACAAGCTTCCCGTTGATGTTCTTAAGATTGACGGTTCATTCCTGCAGAATATCTCTTCGGATGACAGAACGCGCAGACTGGTCAGTCTCGTGATCGATGCGGCGCATTCGCTTGATATGACAGTTGAAGCTGTCGGAGTTTGCTCTGAATCAGAATACGAGATACTAAGGAGTCAGGGTTGTGACCTGATTCAGGGATTCTTCAGATCTGAATTCTTCTCGGTTTCCGATATGACCGCTCTTCTATTGGAGAAAAAAGATGAAATTGGATGATCTTCGAACACTTGGAGTAAACGTAGATGAAGGCATCGACAGATGCCTGGGTAACGAAGCGTTTTATTTACAGATGCTGGACAGGGCTCTGGATGATCCCAAATTCGAGAAACTCGGTAAAGCCATATCAAACCCTGACCTGGATGAAGCATTTGAACTTGCGCATGCACTTAAAGGTGTTGCTGCAAACCTCTCCCTAACTGCGCTTCACAATTCATTAAGCGTGATCACCGATAAACTCAGAGACCGTACCCAGATGGATTATACGGATATGTATGAGTCTGTCATGAAGAATAAGGCCGATCTGGACGCCATCAGGTAAGCTGTTTCCGTGAAGGTGTCATCTGCTTTGCATCTCTTTCAACAGATAATAGGTGTTCCGGTATTCTTCGGATCGGCCGTTGGTGAGCAGGTTTTCTATATCCGCTTTTACTTCAGGCGTAAGCTCCTAATCACCGGTACCTGTTAATGATACCATACCCTTGAGATGATACCTCTGTATGTTGTCGTGCGATTCGCGCGATTTGCACGATTCGTGCTATTCGCACTTTCTTCAAGGAGGATTCTCTCATGACTTCTAAACAAAAGATCCACCAGGCTAACCTATCCAAATGGGCCGCTAAGCTTGTTTATAACAGTATCTTTACTATCAGCGGGCTTAAAATCAATCTCATCCAAAGCCGCATATTCAGCCAGGTTTTGCGCATATGAAGTAGGTTCGTATTCAAAAATCATATGGTTTGAAAATGTAATCTCATTCAAAATCGTCATCGTCATCAAAACGATTATCAAAATAGGGCTCAAAAGAGTGGTAGTTCTGCAGTAATACGAATTCACTCATATCATTATCGATGGAACATATGCTTTTCTGTCATTTGTTTATGTCCCAAATAATAATCTCAGTAAACAATGCTAACAGGCTCATAGCGGACACGTATACCGGGAGCGTTGGTCATGGTTGAATAATAGTTGACAGCCCAGTCGTCACTTCCGTCTTCGATATTAACTCCGTCAGGCGGAGTAGAGAATATCTTGAGCTCCAGTTCGGTGACATTATCAATCGGCGTGTCATAGAATGCCGGCATCAAGTCCACGAAATCAACATCGGAAGCCTTATAGAACCATTTGCCGTTTAACTCTATCATGAGTGCGAGTTTATCTTCAAATGTAAGCTCACAGAATTCGGGATTGCGGTCAAAACGAATGCGCATAGCCAGTCCGTCGGCATCATCCGCACCGCCCCATCTGAACTTGAAAGGGAGATCAGAATCCCTGTCTTCCAAACGCTCCATGGCGGGCATACAATAGGGATCGTTAAGCAGTTCCTTGTAATCCTTCAAGATCGGCTGAGGTATGCCGACACGCGAGTTACTGGGATCCTCGATCTCCAGCCCCAGCCTGCCTCTGTCTCTGAATTGATAGAACGTAAATGCCTCATACCATTCTTCAGCGTGTTCAAAACGGATCCTGTCGACAAATCTCTTGAGAACCTCTCCCTGATGTCTTGCACCGACCACATCACCGTCGGCATTAAGTTCGCTCATTACAAAAGGCTTATCCTGGCCCGTAATTCTTTTAAGACGCTTAACAGTGTTTTCACAGTTCTTAAAGCATACATCCGTAGGAGTATAATTATGTCTGCCTCCGTCGTCTTTTTCGGCGATATCATAGGGCCATCCGAAATGAAGAGCCAGGTATTTATCCGCACTCCATACATCTGCTGCTTTATAGGCATTCAGGAATTCATCCTCATGATCGACTTTGCCGTCTTTTTCTGAGTACAATCCTGCGCAGAATATGGTCTTTACATTAGGGGCCTCTTCATGGACTATGGTCGAAAAACGCACAAAGAAATCCGCTATCTCTTTAAACGAGAAACGCTTATTATGGGTAAACCAGTTACCGTTGCATTCGTGATTGATGCGCAGCCTCATACGTCCGTAGGGCTTGAGATCGCGTGCTACGTCGCGCAGAGCATCATCATCCAGTGAACAGTCAACTGTAAGCGTCAGAGTCACATCCTGTCCGTGTCTGCGCACGTCAGCCATACTTGCAAAAGGTTCACCGTTCGCTCCGTAAGGGAAATAATCATCATAAGGATAATCCCAGGCAAAATTTACCTCCATATCCTTGCATGCCTCGGATATACGTGCCGGCCATTCCTTATCCTTAGGATAATACGTATACATCAGGTTTATATTTCGGTGAGGACGACCGAGTGTATGAAGGATATAATCCTGATCCACATATTCTCCTCTCTCGCTGCCGTCTGATAAGTCAAGAGACAACGGAGCCTTGCCCATATGTATACGATATAAACCATTTATAGTCATGTTTAATCCCTTTCTAAATGATTTCAGCCGTGATCCCGGATAAGTATATTAACTAAGCGTGATCACGGCTGTAATGCCTAAAAGTATTGTCAGATCTGTCAGCAGTTTCAGCCTTATTCGAGAGCCTTTAAGTATCTGTCATACTGAGCCTGCTTAACCTCTGTGACTTCAGCCAGATTCAGGTCTTCCAGAGATGTGATATAAGCATCGAAGTCAGCATCCAGGTTCTTTTCGCCCTTGATAAATGCGGAAGCTTCTGTATTCACTAAATTCTGTATATCATCCATATAGAGGTTAACGGTATCGCTCTCCTTGCTGGTAGCGTATATAGCCGGCCAGGGATCCTTGATATACTGACGTAAGTCTCTGTTGATCTGTGCATGCCAGTCTGCTACAAGGATATCGGTAGCTTCCACGGACTGATCTGCGGGTAATACGAATGCAGGATTGATACCTAATGCCTGAAGCCAGTCATTGTCATTACCCTGCTCGGTGTACTGTCTGCTACCGTCAGCATTGACGGTGTAGCTCTCACCCTCAAAGCCCCACTGATAATAATCCTGGCAATGATCGCTCATCGCATAATCGAGGAACTTTACAGCGAGCTCAATTTCATCGGAATTGATGTTTACACCAAACATACCGGCCAGTGAATTACGGCCTACATAGAAGCCCTTCTGCTCTCCTGACAGAGGTGCTACACCCACGAACGCGGTAGCTGCAGTGCCGTCATAATAAGGCAATACATTTGAATACATCATGGACATGGCCCAGCTGAAGTCAAATGCAACACCGGTAAGATCTTTTGATATACGGTCGATGACCATATCTCTGTCGACAGTAGTGTAATCTGATTCCAGAAGTCCTTCTGCATAGAGTCCGTTAAGGAACTCGAGGTACTTCTTATAGTTCTCAGCATCGGCATATGCATATGTAACTTTACCATCCTTATCAGCCTGGAAACCGCTTACTAAGTCGAGTCCGAAAGCAGGACCGAACATATAAGGCAAAAACTCTGCCATGATACTCATGGGGATCTCATCAGACGTATCGCCGTTATCGTTCATATCATTATCTTTAAAGTATCTGAGCAGATCCACGAAATCATCAAGATTATCAGGTGCGCTGACACCGGCTTTATCCAGCCATACCTGGTTATACATCAGACAGGGCTGATAATCGTCAGCGACATTAAGACCGGGTACATAGTAGATATGTCCGTCTTCAGCTGTAAGCTCGGCCTTCTCAACGGGGTTGGCAGCAAGCCACTTGGTATAGTTGGGCATGTAATCAAAATACTCATCAAGCGGTACAAACAGGCCGGACTTGATATATACCTGGTTAGGATCACCTGAATCAGGGATCTTGATAATATCGGCATCGGTATCAGCCGAGCTTAATACAGGAGCTACGAGGGTTTCATACTTATCATAATCTTTAAGCTCAAAATCAGGCTCGACTCCTGCTTCCTCAAATACTTTCAAAACTATCGGCGCCTTTGAGATATCTACATTAGCGTAGTTAGACTCCTGAGCCAGGATCTTGATGGTACCGCCATCCTGAGTAATGGGGGCTTCTCCGGTATACAGATATCCGGATGAATCCTCGGCTGCTGAGGCATTCTCAATGGCGTTATCAACCTGTGTTGTATCAGCCAAAGCACTGGTGCCGGTTGCAGTATCTGCGCCATCTGTGCTTCCGCCGGCTGTATCACCGCATCCTGCGATCAGTCCTACAGTCATTATCACAGATAATATGAAAGCTATTCTTCTCTTCATATAACTCCTCTCTATCCGCGTAGTTTGGATACTATATTCATACACTCTTCGGTATCGATATTTCCGATCGCTTTGTGCAATGAATCTATCAATTCGTGCACATCATCATTATAATTATACTCCTTTAATGCCGAACTTACACTATCCATTTCGTCCATATCAAGTTCATCGCAGGCTTTTTCGAGTTTATCCAACAATTCAGCCAGCTTATCATCAGTGATCATAGGCTTATCGGAGTTATCTGTGTTATCTTCACCGTAATACGGTGCCATATCATTAAGCAGCTTACGGAAAGCATCCAGTGTAGCCTCGGTATCAGTCATGATCTTTTCTATATCATCAGCTTTTCCGGCTTTCTCAAGTGCTTCCGCCATAGAACCAAGCTCCATCGCACCTATCTGACGGGAGCTGCTCTTTAATGCATGGACTCTGATCGTATAATCCGGCCAGTCCTTATTAATATAGGCTTCTATAATGCCGTTTAACTTATCCTCTCCGGACCTGTAATACTCTCCTGCGATCTTATCATATAGGGCAGGTGATCCGAGTGCCTGTACGGCATTATCAAGATCGAGATAATTGATGTCTATGCACGGCTTATCCGAAGAAGCGGCTTCTGCAGCCTGTTTGGCGGCTTCTTCATCCAAAACCTGAATCTTTTCCTCAGGCAGCCATTTGCGGATAGCCTTGGTCAGATCCTTTACATCTATCGGCTTTGCTACGAAATCATCCATACCCGCATCTGTAAAAAGCGATCTTGCATCCTGCATGGCATTAGCCGACAAAGCTATAATGACCGGATGCTTATGATCGGGATGTGTGGACCTGATGGCTTTAGTAGCATCAACACCATCGATCTCAGGCATCATGTGATCCATCAGGATTATGTCATAATCATTAGCCTGAGCCTTGTCGATAGCCTCCTGTCCTCCACCGGCCTTATCAAGCTGAACTTGAAGGGGCGATAACAGTCCTTCTGCTATAGTCAGGTTGATATCATTATCATCAACAACAAGTATATGTACATCAGGAGCGATAAAATCAATCTTGAAAAGCTTATCCTCATCTATCTTACGGATGTCGTCATAATGTCCGTTTAAGATATTTGCCAGCCTCATGGTAGTCGCGGGACGGCTGAGTAAGTGAATATTATCGGGCAGATTATTCTCAAATTCCGAGCCGAACTTACCGAATACCACACCTGTGATCTCAGGATGCTTGCCGAGATATTCCGCCATCTGCTCATAGCTTTCTTCTTCAAAGAAAATGTAATCCTGCTTGCCGGAAGGTACATAATCATCAAGTGAGCTTATGGTATCGGCTGTAACACCGAGATTCTCCATATCATCACGGAACATCTGGAGTACTACTTCTGTCTGTGACAAAGCAAAAGCATGTTTGTTTGATCTGTCTGCGACCTCAAGATCATTAGTCATATCAACAGCACGGATCGGAAGTGAAAACCAGAAATCAGATCCCACGCCGTACTCACTGGTAACTCCTATCTCGCCA
>CAJOID010000014.1 GCA_905234595.1 uncultured Lachnospiraceae bacterium
CGCGATGCCATTCGCAGACACTTCGTGTCTTGCTCATGTCGCGCTGTCGCGCTATAAAACAAAGACAAAAAAAACTCCCTTGGATGCAAGCATCCAGGGAGTTTGTATTTGCTTTGTTTTGCATCGCTCGTAGTTCGCGCAGATTATCTCTTTGAGAACTGAGGTGCGCGTCTTGCGGCTTTGAGACCGTACTTCTTACGCTCTTTCATACGAGGATCTCTCGTTAAGTATCCTGCGGACTTCAGTGCCGGTCTGTAATCGGGATCTGCCTGGAGAAGTGCTCTTGCGATACCGTGACGGCATGCACCTGCCTGTCCTGTGTATCCGCCGCCCTTAACGAAGATCACTACATCGAACTTGTCCAGTGTCTCTGTTGCTACGAGGGGCTGACGAAGGATAACCTTCAGAGTCTCCTGTCCGAAATACTCGTCAATGTCTCTCTTGTTAATGGTGATATTGCCCTTGCCGGCCTTTAAGTATACTCTTGCTACGGAGCTCTTACGTCTGCCGGTTCCGTAGTAGCTTACCTGATTCTTAGCTGCTCTTGCCATTATCTGTCTCCTTTATCTATTCTTAAAACTCAAGAACTTCGGGCTTCTGAGCAGCCTGCTCATGCTCGGGTCCTGCATATACGTGAAGCTTGGTATACATCTTACGTCCAAGGGGTCCCTTGGGAAGCATACCCTTGACTGCCAGTTCAACTACTCTCTCGGGCTTCTTTTCAAGCATCTCACGCAGAGTAGTCTCCTTCATTCCTCCCACAAAATCGGAGTGACGATAGTAGATCTTCTGATCGAGCTTGTGACCGGTAACCTTAACCTTAGCGGCATTGATGATCACAACATAATCACCGGTATCCTCATGAGGTGTGAACTGAGGCTTATTCTTGCCTCTTAAAACCTTTGCTACTTCTGATGCCAGACGGCCGAGTGTCTTGCCATCGGCATCTACTACATACCATTTTCTCTCAATGGTATCGGGATTAGCCATATAAGTCTTCATATCAGTCTCCTTATATCGCGGACAAGCCGCGTATACGTACCTTTGTTACTCTCCATGAACCTCGGGATGTCCGGGCCCGAAATCCACTCGGATAAATGACGCCGTTTCGATGTCCTCCGGGGCATTGGCTGACATTTCCACAATCCGTCACAAATATAGAGTTTACCTCTACGTACAAGTCATGTCAAGAGGAAAAGCACATTTCCATCGGGTTTACAGCGGCTGCCCGTCCAATTCAATCTTTTCCAGGCACAATCCGCATGCGGGCAGGGTCGGTCCGCTGCGAGCACGGTCTCCGGATCGTATGATACCGGGTATATCCTCAGGCCGGATGCGTCCTCTTCCCGCTTCCAACAGCGTTCCGGCGATGATGCGTACCATATTATAGAGAAAACCCGCTCCGGTCACATATATGTCGATGTACGGATCCTTTTCTTCTATATGAACGTCATACACTGTACGTACCGTAGTCTCCGCCTGCGATCCGGCTGCACAGAATGCGGCGAAATCATGCTCTCCGGCAAAATACGGCGCAGCTGCGGTCATGGCCTGAATGTCGACGGGACCGTATATATGATGCCGGTACAGTCTCTCCATCGGAGGACATATGTCAGCATGATAGAGCCGGTAACAATATGTCTTGCGGCTGTCCGTATGGCGAGGATGAAGATCGTCTGCCACCTGGCGGGAGCCAATTATGCGTATGTCATCGGGGAGAACAGAGTTGAGAGCCGGTGTGAATCTGTCCGGCGGTATGGTCGAAGAAGTGTCGAACACACAGAGATTGCCTTTGGCATGTACTCCGGCATCCGTACGGCTGGCTCCGATGACGGATATCTCCTCTCCGGTCAGTTCGCTGAGTGCCCTGTTCAGTACGCCTTCTATGGTAGCACCCTCATGCGCCTGGACCTGCCATCCGTGATATCCCGTGCCGTCATAGGCGACCGTGAGCATTATCCTCATAGCCTAACCTCACAGAATGATCCTGAGCACGATGCATGCCGCCAGAAAAGCCCATATCACCGCATAAGCCACATAATCCCTGCCGTTGTATTTAAGCGGTTTCATCTTGGTACGTCCGTCGCCGCCGCGGTAGCATCTGGCCTCCATGGCCATAGCCAGATCATTGGCCCTGCGAAAAGCGGATACGAACAGCGGTACCAGAAGCGGTACCAGAGCTTTGGCTCTTTTGAATATATTGCCCGATTCAAAATCCGCGCCCCTGGCCATCTGAGCCTTCATGATGATATCGGTTTCCTCCAATAATATGGGAATGAATCTGAGTGCGATAGACATCATCATCGCGATCTCATGAACCGGGACCCTGATATAGGTCAGCGGTTTGAGCAGTCTCTCCATGCCGTCTGTCAGGTTGTTGGGGGTCGTGGTCAGAGTCATCAGTGATGAGCCCGTGATCAGCAGAGTGAGCCTGAGCGCCATGGTCGTACCTGCCTTCAGACCCTCTTGCGAGATCTTGAGTATCCCGAACTGCCACAGTATCTCACCGGGGGTGAGCAGCATATTGAACGCTATCGTGATGAACAGGATGATCATCACCGGTTTAAGTCCCTTGACTATGAACCTGACGGGCACGCGCGACAATGCCACGCATATCGCGAGGAACAGTGCCACGAATGCATATCCCGGGATATTGTTAACGACAAATATGGATATGATATAGATCAGCGTAGCCACAAGCTTGACTCTCGGGTCAAGTCTGTGGATCACCGAATCCTCATCATAATATTGTCCGATTGTTATCTCTCGTATCATAGATCAGCTGTGTCTGCTCTTATACAGTGCAACGATAGCGTCAACCGCTTCATCTACCGTGGTGAGCGTATCATCCACATCATAACCGTTGCGTTTAAGCGTTCTCATTATATATGTAACTTCGGGAAGTGCCAGCCCCATGGCTTCGAGCTCACGTACATTCATAAACACTTCTCTGGGGACATCATCATATACTATACTGCCGTGATCCATCACTATCAGTCTCTCGGCATACCCTGCCACGTCATCCATGCTGTGCGACACCAGGATGATGGTCATATTATTTTCACGATGGAGCTTCGATATGAGTTCCAGGATATCCTCACGCCCCTTCGGATCCAGACCCGCAGTGGGCTCATCCAGGATCAGTATCCTTGGTTTCATAGCAAGTACACCCGCTATGGCGACTCTTCTCTTCTGACCTCCGGAGAGTTCAAACGGCGAACTGTAGAAATCATCATCCGGAAAACCTACGGCATGGAGAGCCTCGTAAGCCCTGAGTTCAACCTCTTTGCGGTCAAGTCCCAGATTGGCGGGGCCGAAACACACATCCGCAAAAACATCGTTTTCAAAAAGCTGGTGCTCGGGATACTGGAATACGAGTCCCACATGTCCGCGGAGTTCCTTACGGTTAAAACCCTTACCGTAGATATCCTGTCCGTCATATGTGATCAGGCCGTCGGTAGGTTTGATCAGGCCGTTTAAGTGCTGGACAAGCGTGGACTTACCGCATCCGGTATGTCCGATCAGACCTATGAACTCACCGTCCTCGATGTTCAGACATATATCCTTAAGTGCGTGTACGCTGTGATTGGTATCCGCGCTGTATATGCAATTGACATGTTCCAGAGTCATAGACATGCTTTAAGTGCCTCTCTGAGTTCCTGTCTCGTAAGTATCCCGTCCGGTATCGGAAGGCCGGCCTTTTTGAGCCTGTGAGCGACCAGAGTGGCCTGCGGCACCCCCAGTCTCAGTTCCTCCAGTTTCTCCACCTGGGAGAATACCTCCTTCGGAGTACCCTCCATGGCGATCCTGCCTTTATCCATTACAAAAATACGATCGGCATATATGGTCTCTTCCATATAATGAGTGATCAGTATGATAGTGATCTTCTCTACATCATTGAGCGCTCTGGCCGAACGGATGACTTCCCTGCGTCCGTGTGGATCGAGCATTGCAGTGGGTTCATCGAAGATTATGCATTTCGGATGCATGGCAAGAACACCTGCGATCGATACGCGCTGTTTCTGACCGCCGCTCAGTTTATTCGGGGAATGCTTGCTGTACTCGAGCATCTGCATCATCTTGAGACTCTCGTTCACGCGTTCCCATATCTCCTGAGTCGGTACACCGAGATTCTCCGGTCCGAAGCCGACATCCTCCTCCACGAGCTGGCCGATGATCTGGTTATCGGGATTCTGGAAGACCATCCCCGCACGCTGTCTGACATCCCACAGTTTATCCGGATCGGCCGCGTTCATGCCATCCACATATATCTCACCTTCGCTGGGCGTGAGTATCGCATTGATCTGCTTGGCCAGTGTGGACTTGCCTGAGCCGTTATGGCCCAGTATGGCGATGAACTCACCGGGTTTAACGTCTATACTGACATCATCCACGGCGCGGGTAATCCCGCTGACATTGCCCTCGTCATCTCTCCGTATATACTCGTATCCGAGATTTTCGGTTCTTATAATACCCATACCTACCTATTTTATACATACGTACCCGTATAGTCAAACAAACCTTCGTGTAGTAAAATGAGGAACATGAAAATACAAGACCGCATCCATGAATTACTGCACAAAAACAGATATACCATACCGCTGTTGCAGGGACTGGGGATCATAGCACTGGTCACTCTGATCTCAGTAATAAGCGTTCATTATCTGATCGGCGACACTCTGACGGATTACGCCGAAGCCAATCCCGAACTGGCATATACCAGACAGACCGAGGAGATCCCTCCCGGGGAAGCTGACTCAGCCGCGGAAGAACAGGCACAGTTCACGGTCCCTGCGGATGAAGTAAAACCCTCAGAGCCGGAAAACGGGAGTGCGGCGGGTGAATTGACCGAAGGAGTCAGCATAGATGATGCTGCCGGCGAAGCGACAGACAGTTCCGACGGATCCGCCGTTCCCGATTATAACCGCTCAGTCATGGTACATTTCTATGATCCGGATCCGGGGACCGACAGCGATATTGACTCAACCGGTCGCAAGACCCTTGAGCCCGGCTTTTATTATGAACCGCTGTCCGCGTCCATGCGTGACTATATAACCGGAATATCCTATCCTGCAGATGCTTCATCTGCCACTTCCGATGATGTCAATATCATCACCGGTACACCTCAGGTATCATATGATGACCTGCGCTATGTCGGACTGCTGTATAAGGACTTCAACGGTCTGACCCAGGCCGGAGAGCTCATATGCAACTGCAGGATCGCTCAGGATATGGTCGAGATATTCCATGAGCTGTACATCTCCGATTACCGCATCGACAGCATATATCTCGTCGATAACTACGGAGGCGATGATACGGCGTCCATGTGTGCCGATAACACCTCATGTTTCAATTACCGTGTCGTAGACGGCTCCACATCGCTCTCCAAACACGCTTACGGACTTGCGATCGATATCAACCCCTTCTACAACCCATACATCGTTTTTGGGGCCGGTGAGGGCGGTTCCGACTATATTTCTCCTCCCGGAAGCGAGATCTATGCCGACAGGAGTGCTTCTTTTGCATATAAAATAGACGACAGCGATCTGTGCTATCGTCTATTTATATCACATGGATTCAAATGGGGTGGAGACTGGAATTCCTGTAAGGATTACCAGCACTTCCAGAAAACATTTTAAACCAGCTCGAGTACAACCTCCATAGCTGCATCGCCCTTACGGGGACCGATCTTGATGATACGTGTGTAACCGCCGTTACGTCCTGCGTACTTGGGTCCGATCTCATCAAAGAGCTTTGCTACCATATCAACTTCCTTGGTAGCCTTCTTGTATCCGGCGCCCTTCTGTACAGGCTTGTCTGTAACAGTGTACAAAACCTTCATCATCTGACGGCGGGCATGAAGTCTGCTGGGCAGATCCTTCTTGATATCCTTGTTCACGGTATCATATACGGTAACCTTCTTGCCGTCTACGACTTCCTTCACTCTCTTACCGTCCTTGTCCTTACGGGCAACCTTGGCTTCTACGGTAACGGTCTCGTAATTATCCTTTTCCTTAACAGCCAGAGCGATAAGGCCGTCAGCGATCTTCTGAACTTCCTTAGCCTTAGCTTCTGTAGTGATGATCCTTCCGTGATAGAGCAGATTGGTCACCTGATTACGAAGCAGAGCCTTTCTCTGATCCGATGTTCTGCTTAACTTTCTGTACTTTGCCATTTTGTGGTTCCTTTCTCACATATATGTGCTTCTTCGGACTTATCATATATGCCGATAAAACAGTTGTTTTACGCTTCTTCGCCTTCGTTCTTGAGGCTCAGGCCCATATCATCGAGCTTCTTAAGCACTTCATCAAGTGACTTCTTGCCGAGATTACGGACTTTCATCATATCGCTGGGAGTCTTGCTGATCAGATCCTCAACGGTATTGATATTGGCACGCTTTAGGCAGTTGTATGAACGAACGGAGAGTTCAAGTTCATCAATGCTCTGAGACAGAACCTTGTCGTTACCGCTGCCCTCACCCTCAGAGCGGATCACAGGGCCGCCCAGCTGAGCAACCTCGGAGAGATCCACGAAGAGGGACAGATGCTCGCTTAAGATCTTGGCTGCGAGACTTACTGCCTCATCGGGAGCAAGTGTGCCGTTGGTAACAACGTCAAGTGTAAGCTTGTCATAATCGGTGATCTGGCCTACACGTGTATTAACAACCGATACGTTAACTCTCTCTACGGGTGTGTAGATGGAGTCGATCGGGATCACGCCTATAGGCATGTCGTCAGTCTTGTTGCGGTCAGCCGATACATAGCCTCTGCCCTTGGTGATGGTGAGCTCTATATACAGCTTGGTCTTCTTGCCGCTGAGAGATGCGATGACCTGATTGGGATTGAGGATCACGATATCCTGATCACACTGGATATCTGCACCTGTAACAACTCCCTCACCCTCGTATTCGATATAAGCGATCTTGGGCTCGTTTGACTCGGAATTGTTCTGGATGACCAGTCCCTTGATGTTCATAACGATCTCTGTTACATCCTCTTTAACACCGGGGATGGATGAGAACTCATGAAGGACACCTTCGATCTTGATCTGACTTACAGCAGCACCGGGAAGGGAAGACAGCATGATACGACGAAGTGAGTTGCCCAGTGTATTACCGTAACCTCTCTCGAGGGGTTCCACAACAAATCTGCCGAACCTCTTATCCTCAGATATCTCTTCAACCGCGATATTGGGTCTTTCAAAATCAAACATTTAATACCCCTCCTTACACTATTACTTAGAGTACAACTCGACTATAAGCATCTCGTTAACGGGAACATCGATCTGGTCTCTGGTAGGAAGAGACTTAACTGTAGCCTTCATGCTCTCGAGATCTGTATCGAGCCATTCGGGATAAAGTCTTCCGCCTGTTACCTCTACGACGTCCTTATAACGCTGTAAGGATTTAGCTTTCTCACTTAATTCAACAACATCTCCGGCCTTGCACTGATATGAAGGAATGTTAACGATCTTGCCGTTAACGGTTACGTGCTTGTGACCTACTACCTGACGGGCTTCTCTTCTGGTGCGGGCAAAACCTGCACGGAATACGATATTGTCAAGTCTGGACTCAAGCATGACCATAAGGTTCTCACCGGTCATACCCTTCATACGGTCAGCCTTCTCATAATAGTTACGGAAAGGCTTCTCAAGTACACCGTAGATGAATTTTGCCTTCTGCTTCTCACGAAGCTGCAGTCCGTACTCGGAAACTTTTCTGCCCGAGCGTGTGGAATGTCTCTTTGATTTCTTGTCATATCCCAAGAATGTAGGATCAAGGTCAAGTGATCTGCATCTCTTGAGGACAGGAGTCTTGTCTACTGCCATTTTGTTTTTCCTTTCTTATTTTGTTTTACAGTCGTTTACGATGTCCGGTCCGAAAGCCTGGACACCTTCATCCGACACAGTAACTTAAATAAATACGATCAAACGCGGCGCCTCTTGGGAGGACGGCATCCGTTGTGAGGAACGGGTGTAACGTCACAGATACTTGCTACCTGTAATCCGTTTGCTGCGAGAGCTCTGATGGCTGCTTCACGTCCTGAACCCGGTCCCTTTACGAATACATCGACTGTCTTAAGTCCATGTACGGTAGCAGCCTTGGTAGCAGTCTCTGCTGCCATCTGTGCTGCATAGGGAGTAGATTTCCTTGAACCTCTGAAGCCCAGTCCACCTGCGCTTGCCCAGGACAGTGCATTACCGGCGTCATCTGTCAGAGTGACGATGGTATTGTTAAAAGAAGCCTGAATATGTGCCTGTCCATGTTCAACGTTTTTCTTGACACGTTTTTTAACTGCTTTCTTAGTAACCTTTGCCATAAAACTAACCTACTTTCTCCTAATGAATAACAAATTACTTCTTCTTACCGGCAACAGTCCTCTTGGGACCCTTGCGTGTTCTTGCGTTGGTCTTCGTCTTCTGTCCGCGAACGGGAAGTCCCTTACGGTGACGGATACCTCTGTAGCATCCGATCTCCTGAAGACGCTTGATGTTCATAGCTACTTCTCTTCTCAGATCACCTTCGACCATGTAGTCCTTCTCGATGATCTCTGAGATCCTCTTAACCTCTTCGTCAGTGAGTTCTCTGACGCGGGTATCGGGGTTAACCTTGGCAGCCTCCAGAATCTTGTTGGAGCTTGTTCTGCCGATTCCGTAGATATAGGTAAGTCCTATCTCTACACGCTTGTCTCTGGGTAAGTCAATACCTACTATACGAGCCATTTTCTTTCCTCCATGTTTCTACTGATCTGCGCATTGCGCTGACATCAAACTAATTGATAGGGGTGCATAGCACCCGACCGGGCTTAATACCGATCATCCAAGCATCTTGGTATCAATAAGTATGAGCTTATGGCTCATTACCCTTGAACTTGCTTATGCTTAGGATTCTCGCAAATAATCCTTATTTTGCCCTTTCTTTTGATGACTTTGCACTTCTCACAGATCGGTTTTACTGATGAGCGAACTTTCATGTTTACTCCTCCTTTCAAACTAATCCATAGGTTACAGGTCCCAAAAAAAGACCGAATGATATTATATCACGCACTTTGTGCGTAATCAACACATTTTTTATTTATCTCTCCAAATAATACGTCCCTTGGACAGATCATAGGGTGAAAGTTCCATTGTAACTCTATCCCCCGGCAGGATCCTGATGAAGTTCTGACGAAGCTTTCCGCTTATGTGCGCCAGTACGATATGACCGTTTTCAAGCTCAACACGGAACATGGTATTGGGAAGCTTCTCAACTACGGTTCCTTCGATTTCAATCACATCTGTTTTAGACATATATCTCCTCCTGCAACTCCTTTCTCTCTTCTTCGTGCAGTGTCAGTATCTCAGGTTCTGAACCGGTGATGAGTATCGTGTTCTCATAATGTGCGGAATACTCTCCGTCTCCGGTAACTACTGTCCAGTCATCATCCAGCCATTTCACAGCCCATGTTCCCATATTGATCATGGGTTCTATGGCCAGCGTCATACCGGGTTTAAGCCTGGGGCCGCGTCTCCTCACCCTGTAATTGGGGATCATCGGATCCTCATGCAGATGGGTGCCTATGCCATGTCCGCACAGATCTTCGACGATACCGTACCCGTATGGTGTAACATAGTCGTCGATCGCAGCACTTATATCAAACAGCCGCATGCCGGCTTTGGCCTTCTTTATTCCGGCAAAAAAGCTCGCTTTGGTTACTTCTATGAGCTGACGGGCTTCGGGTGATATCTCACCTACGCCGTATGTACGGGCTGCATCCGAATGATATCCCTTATATATCAGACCCGCATCCAGACTGACTATATCGCCTTCCTGCAGGATACGCGTCTTCTTCGGGATCCCGTGTACCACCTCATCATTTACGGATACGCATATGCTCGCTGGATATCCGTTATAGTTGAGGAAGTTCGGGATACATCCCATGTCGCGGATCAGTTTCTCACCGTATTCATCGATATCCGCTGTACTGATGCCCGGCCTTATTATCTGTCCGAGTTCGTAATGAACTACACTTAAGAGTCTGCAGGACTCACGCATCAGTTCGATCTCATGTGCGTCTTTAATATGTATAGCCATGAGCTCCTATCCCAGGATGGCCGTGATGGAATCGAATACTTCCATCATATCCTTAGTGCCGTCAACCTCTCTTAATACTCCCTTTGCGTTATAGAAGTCGATCAGAGGCTGAGTCTGCGTATGATATACATTCAGGCGGTTCTGAACCGTCTCGGGCTTATCGTCATCTCTGAGGATCAGTTCGCCGCCGCAGTTATCGCATATTCCCTCTTTCTTCGGAGGCACATGCTCTATGTGATAGGTTGCGCCGCAGGTAACACATGCGCGGCGGCCGCCCATACGCTTAACAATGTTCTCATCGGGCACGTCCACATCGATCGCATAATCAATTGACTCGCCCAGTCTACTAAGCTCCTTGTCCAAAACTTCGGCCTGGGGAATGGTCCTCGGGAAGCCGTCCAGCACATAACCGTTCTTGCAGTCAGCCTGAGCCACTCGATCCAGCAGGATCTTAACCGTCAGCTCATCGGGTACGAGTTCGCCCTTGTCCATATAAGCCTTGGCCTGCCTGCCGAGCTCTGTACCGTTCTTTATATTTGCTCTGAAGATATCCCCTGTCGATACATGCGGGATACCGTATCTGTCAGCTATCATCTTGGCCTGGGTACCCTTACCGGCACCCGGCGCCCCAAGCATTATTATTTTCATTTTCTATCCTTTTCCGAAAAAACTGAATAACTTATCGTTATCAAAACGTAAGGATGCAGGTATAGATTGTTCTCCGGCAGGTGCTTGAGAGCCGCCGCTGCTTAGCGAGGTTCCTCACGAGCTTAGCAGGCGCTGCGAGCGATCAGCAGCGAGAGCGTGCCTGCGGAGAATTATCTATACTCTGCATCCGTATCATTTTTTATCCTCCAAGGTATTCTCAATCATTCAGGAATCCCTTGTAGTTACGTACCAGCATCTGTGACTCAACCTGCTTGATGGTCTCGAGCACAACGCTGACGATGATTATCAGGCTCGTACCGCCGAAGGATACGTTCGCCTTGAACAGACCGTTGAATACGAAGGGAAGCACACATACGATGATGAGGCCGATCGCTCCGATAAACACGATGTAGTTCAGTATCCTGGCCAGATAATCACTGGTGGGCTTGCCGGGACGTATACCCGGTACGAAACCGCCCTGCTTCTTCATGTTATCCGCAATCTCCAGAGGATTGAAGGTTATGGATGTGTAGAAGTAAGCGAAGAATACTACGAGTATGATGTATACCAGCAGACCGATGGTGTACTTGGGCTGCTCGGGATTACACCAGTTGTTGGATGAGAGACCCTTGAGGATCTCACCCCATACGCCCGTACCTTCGATATTGAAGAAAGAGCATATGATAACAGGGAACTGCATAAGGCTCGATGCGAAGATGACCGGGATTACACCGCCCGTGTTGACTCTTAAGGGGATGTTGGTCGTCTGACCGCCTACCATCTTACGTCCCTGAACCTTCTTGGCATACTGTACGGGGATCTTGCGAACGCCGTCATTAAGTACGATTACCAGTATTACCATGGCTACAATGACCGCGATGATTATGATCGCGCTCACTGCACCCTTTGCGATCGATTTGTTCTTGATGAACTGCTCATAGAGCGAAGCTATATCCTGAGGTACTCTGGACAGGATGTTGATGGTCAGGACGATGGATATACCGTTTCCTATACCATTCTCAGTGATCCTCTCACCGATCCACATCAGGAATGCACTACCTGCGGTAAGTGCTGCGATAACCAGTATCACATTAAGTGCGTTAAAATCTTCCAGCAGACCGCTTCTTCCAAATCCTACCGCCATGGCTGTGGATTCGATGATCGCAAGTGCTACTGTCACGTAACGGGTGATGGATGCAATCTTCTTGCGGCCATCCTCACCGTCTCTCTGCATCTCTTCCAGCTTCGGAATAGCTATGGTCAGAAGCTGCATGATAATGGATGAAGTGATGTAGGGAGTGATGTTCAGGGCGATGATCGACATGTTGAGGAAGGATCCGCCTGTGAATGCATCGAAAAAGTTAAATGCATCTCCGGTCTGCTGTGCAAACCAATTGGCGAAGTAGTTCCTGTCTACGCCCGGAACAGGAAGCTGCGAGGCAAGTCTGATGACCACGAGCATTGCAAGAGTCATCAGGATCTTGTTTCTCAGTTCCTTGATCTTAAAAGCATTTTGTACGGTACCAAACATTAGATCACCTCTGCTGTTCCACCAACTGCCTCAATCTTTTCTTTTGCGGATCCGCTATATGCGTTAACCTTTACATTGAGTTTCTTGGTAAGTTCGCCATTGCCCAAAATCTTGACACCATCAGCTACCTTGTTGATAACACCCCTCTCGAGGAGTTCTGCCACTCCTACTTCGGCGCCGTTATCAAAAACTTCCAATGCACTAACGTTTATAGCTATTATCTCTTTTGCGTTTCTGTTCTTAAAGCCTCTCTTGGGGAGTCTGCGGTACAGAGGCATCTGTCCACCTTCGAAACCTATTCTGGGTGCACCTGAACGGGCCTTCTGCCCCTTATGTCCCTTACCGGCAGTCTTGCCGTTACCCGAACCGTGACCGCGTCCGCGTCTGAAGTTGTCGCTTTGCTTGGAACCGGCTGCAGGCTGTAAATTAGATAATTCCATTATGCTTCCTCCTCTACTGCGACTAAGTGACTAACCTTACGGATCTGACCTCTGGTAGCACCATTGTCAGGCAGCTCAACTGTCTGATGTAATTTATGAAGACCCATGGCCTCAACAGTTGCCCTCTGCTTGGGTATTGCACCTATAGGGGACTTAACCAGAGTAACTTTAATTGTTGCTGCGCTTTTCTTTCCAGCCATCATATACTCCTTTCTCAGCCCGTGATCTCGGCAACTGACTTGCCGCGCTTCCTGGCTACTTCCTCAGGAGTCTTAAGCTGAGTGAGTCCGCTGATGGTAGCGAGAACCACATTCTGCTTATTGTTAGATCCGAGGGACTTGGTACGAATGTTTCTGATACCTGCAAGCTCACATACGACACGCGCAGGACCACCTGCGATGATACCTGTACCTTCGGGAGCTTTCTTCAGCAGCACGTTGGCTGAACCATACTTACCGATCGTGTCATGAGTAAGGGATGAATTCTCATCCATGGCAACCTCTACGAGATGCTTAACAGCATCTTCCTTGCCCTTACGTATAGCCTCGGGAATTTCGATTGCCTTACCGAGACCTGCGCCTACATGGCCGTTGCCGTCACCTACAACCACCAGAGCGGTGAATCTCATGCTACGACCACCTTTTACAGTCTTGGTAACACGCTTGATGGCAACAACCTTATCATTTAACTCTAACTGACTAGCATCTATGATAGTGTGTTTCATTATCGTCTCCTTCCTCTTAGAATTCCAGTCCGGCTTCTCTGGCTGCATCTGCGAGTGCCGCGATCTTGCCCTGGTATATGAAGCCGCCTCTGTCGAATACCACTTCCTTGATGCCCGCGTCTACGGCTCTCTTGCCGATAACGGATCCGAGATAAGCAGCTGCCTCGACATCATTGGTCTTTTTGAGCTTTGCATTTACCTCTTTCTCAAGAGTAGAAGCGGAAACGAGTGTGTTACCTGCAACGTCATCGATTATCTGAGCATACATGTGCTGGTTACTTCTGAATACTGCCAGTCTGGGTCTTGCAGCTGTGCCGCTTAAGTGGTTACGTATTCTTCTGTGCTTCTTAGCACGTACTTCCTGTCTAGATTCTTTCCTGACCATCTTTATACTCTCCTTACATATTATGCGGCATTATTTCTTGCCAGCCTTACCTGCTTTACGACGGATAGTCTCATCAGCATACTTGATACCCTTGCCCTTGTAAGGTTCAGGTCTTCTTTTATCTCTGATCTCAGCTGCGAACTGTCCAACCTTTTCCTTATCGATGCCCTTGACGATGATGATATTCTGGCCGTCACATACGGTCTCGATACCTTCAGGGTCAGTCATCTCTACAGGATGAGAGTAACCGAGGTTCAGTGTCAGGGTCTTGCCTGACTTGGATGCTCTGTAACCTACACCGTTTACTTCCAATTTCTTCTCATAGCCTTCAGTAACACCTACGATCATGTTGTTGATCAGTGTTCTGGTCAGACCATGTAATGATTTCATCTTCTTGAGATCGTTGGGGCGTGCAACCGTTAACTGGCCATCCTCCATCTTGATCTCCATCTCAGAGGGAAGTGTTCTCTTTAACTCCCCTTTGGGACCTTTTACAGTCACTGTGTTATTTTCTGCCACATCAACGGTTACTCCCGCAGGTATGGCGATTGGCATTCTTCCTATACGTGACATGCCCGTACCTCCTAATAAAATAATAAACTCTAAATCTTACCAAACAAACGCGAGTACTTCACCGCCGACCTGAAGCTCTCTTGCTTTCTTGTCGGTGATAACACCCTGGTTGGTAGAAATGATAGCTATGCCAAGACCGCCCAGTACCCTGGGAAGCTCGTCCTTGCCTGCGTAAACACGTAAGCCGGGCTTACTGATTCTCTTGATACCGCTTATGATCTTGTCATTCTTATCCTCACCATACTTAAGTGTGATGTGGATGTTTTTGAATGAACCGGCGTCAACCAGCTCAAACTTCTTGATGTAACCCTCTTCGAGAAGAATCTCGGCGATAGCCTGCTTCATCTTGGAAGAAGGGATATCAACTGTATCGTGTTTTGCAGTATTAGCATTACGGATTCTGGTAAGCATATCTGCAATAGGATCGCTCATTGTCATTTGATTTTGCCTCCTTACTCTTTTCTATCCTGAATTTACCAACTGGCCTTCTTAACGCCGGGGATCTGCCCCTTGTAAGCCAGTTCACGGAAGCAAACTCTGCAGATTCCGTACTTTCTTAACACTGAATGCGGACGACCGCAAATCCTGCAGCGGGTGTACTCTCTGGTAGAAAACTTAGGCTTGCGCTGCTGCTTAACCTTCATAGATGTCTTAGCCATGAATACGATTCCTCCTTATCTGGCAAACGGCATACCGAAGAGTCTCAGAAGCTCTCTGGCCTCTTCGTCTGTGTGTGCAGTGGTTACGATGATGATATCCATACCTCTGACCTTGTCAACCTTGTCATACTCGATCTCAGGGAAGATCAACTGCTCCTTGATACCCAGAGCGTAATTGCCTCTGCCGTCAAAAGAGTTGGGATCTACACCTCTGAAGTCACGTACACGGGGCAGTGCCAGGTTAACGAGGCGATCAAGGAACTCATACATCTTGTCTCCACGGAGAGTGGTCTTACAACCGATAGCCATACCCTCTCTGATCTTGAAGTTTGCGATGGAGTTCTTGGCACGCGTAATGACTGCCTTCTGTCCTGTGATCGTTTCCATATCTGCTACGGCGCCTTCAAGGACCTTCGCATTGTCTTTTGCTTCACCGACGCCCATGTTGACAACGATCTTGTCCAGCTTCGGAACCTGCATAACATTCTTGTAGCCGAACTTGCTTGTCATGGCGTCCATGATCTCTTTCGTATATGTTTCTTTAAGTCTGCTGCTCAATTTTCGCTCCTCCCCTGTTAATCAATGACATCCCCGGTAGACTTAGCGATGCGGACTTTCTTGCCATCCTTAACTTCGAAGCCTACTCTGGTTGCCTTGCCCTTGTGCATGTACATCACGTTGGAAATATCAAGGGGTGCCTCTTTCTGTACGATACCGCCGTTAGCGTTGGCTGCGGAGGGTTTCTCGTGCTTGGTTATCATATTGATACCCTCAACGACTACCTTGCCCTTTGCAGGATCAACAGAGATAACCTTGCCTTCTCTGTCTTTATCTTTTCCGGCGATAACCTTTACGGTATCACCCTTTTTAATCTTACAAGTTGCCATTACAAGTCCTCCTTATAATACTTCGGGAGCCAGAGAAACGATCTTCATGAACTGCTTGTCACGAAGCTCTCTTGCTACGGGTCCAAAAATACGTGTACCTCTGGGAGTCTTGTCGTCTCTGATGATAACGGCAGCATTCTCATCAAACTTGATGTAAGAACCGTCCTTGCGGTGTGCGCCCTTAACGGTACGTACAACGACTGCCTTGACAACCTCGCCCTTCTTCACAACACCACCGGGGGTAGCGTCCTTAACGGTAGCAACGATTATATCACCGATGTTTGCATATCTTCTGGTGGAACCGCCCATAACTCTGATGCAGAGAAGCTCTTTGGCACCGGTGTTATCAGCGACCTTCAGTCTGCTTTCCTGTTGAATCATGATTAATCTCCTTACTTTGCTCTCTCTACGATCTCAACAAGTCTCCATCTCTTATCCTTTGACAGAGGTCTTGTCTCCATAACCTTAACGGTATCACCTATGTTACATTCATTGTTCTCGTCATGAGCTTTGAGCTTGTAGGTCCTCTTTACGATCTTGTTGTAAAGGGGATGCTTAACATGATCCTCGATGGCAACAACAATGGTTTTATCCATTTTATTACTGGTAACCTTGCCGGTACGGGTCTTTCTTAAATTCCTTTCCACTGTATCTCTCCTTTCCGTGACAATACGAATTAAGCTTCTTTAGCCTTCTGAGTAATGACTGTCTGAATTCTTGCGATGTTTCTTCTGACTTCCTTAATTCTTGCTGTATTGTCAAGCTGATTGGTAGCGTTCTGGAATCTCAGGTTGAAGAGTTCTTTCTTGGCATCTGTCAGAGCCTGTGCCAGTTCCGCATCGGTCTTGGTTGTCAGCTCAGCTGTATATTTATTAGTTTTCATTTGCAGCACCGCCTTCCAGATCGGCCTTGGACACGATCTTACACTTGCAGGGAAGTTTATGTGTTGCGAGACGAAGAGCTTCCTTAGCTGTCTCCTCAGGAACTCCTGCGATCTCAAACATTACACGACCCGGTTTAACAACAGCTACCCAGTACTCAAGAGTACCTTTTCCCGAACCCATTCGGGTCTCGGCAGGCTTAGCGGTAACGGGCTTGTCAGGGAATATCTTGATCCAGACCTTACCACCACGCTTGATGTAACGGTTGATGGCGATACGGGCTGCCTCTATCTGATTGGATTTGATCCAGCAGGGCTCGGTAGCGACGATACCGTATTCACCATATGTGATCGTATTGCCACGGGTAGCCTTACCGGCCATGCTTCCGCGGAACTGCTTACGACGTTTAACTCTCTTAGGCATTAACATTATTTATCGCTCCCTTCCTCGTTGGATTTGGTAGGAAGGATCTCACCTTTGTAGATCCATACCTTAACTCCGACTTTACCGTAAGTCGTATCGGCCTCAGCGAAGCCGTAGTCAATGTCTGCACGAAGTGTCTGAAGCGGGATGGTACCCTCCGAGTAGAACTCGGTACGAGCCATATCGGCACCGCCCAGACGGCCTGCAACTGCAGCCTTGATTCCCAAAGCGCCTGCCTTCATGGTTCTGCCCATGCAGGACTTCATGGCACGTCTGAAGGATACACGGTTTTCAAGCTGGCTTGCTATATTCTCTGCAACAAGCTGTGCATCCTTGTCAGGTCTCTTGATCTCCTTAATGTCAACCGAAAGCTTCTTATCGGTGAGCTTGGAAAGCTCCTGCTTGGTGACCTCGATCTCCGTTCCGCCCTTACCGATCACAACGCCGGGCTTAGCGGTATAGATGATGACCTTTACTCTGTCAGATGCTCTCTCGATCTCGATCTTGGAGACACCTGCACTGAAGAGTTTCTTCTTCAGATACTCTCTGATCTTGTAATCTTCAACCAGATAGTCTGCGAAATCCTTATCATCTGCGTACCATCTGGAATCCCAATCCTTAATAACACCCACTCTTAAACCGTGAGGATTAACTTTCTGTCCCATTAATTTCTCCTTTCGTATCGGTAACCGATCATCTCTCGTCGAGAATCAGTGTGATGTGACTGGTACGCTTCTCGATCCTGTAAGCTCTGCCCTGTGCTCTGGGCTGGATCCTCTTCATGGTCGGTCCCTTATTCGCATAGCATTCTGCGATATAGAGATTATCACGGCTCATTCCGTTGTTGTTCTCTGCGTTTGCAATTGCAGATTCAAGTAACTTCTTGATAAGTGATGATGCATATCTGGGGTTGTACTCAAGGATACCGAGCGCGGTCTCAACGTCCTTGCCGCGGATGGCATCAAGTACAAAGCAGGCCTTTGTTACTGATACTCTCGCAAAGCTCAGCTTAGCGGAGGGCCTTGTATCTTTTTGTTCGTTTCTCTCTCTCTTTATCTGAGATCTATGTCCTTTAGCCATAGATTCTGCCTCCTTTCAAACAACCAAGCTTATTTAACCTTGGACTTACGCTCGTCCTTGTCATGACCTCTGTAGGTTCTGGTAGCTACGAACTCGCCGAGCTTATGACCTACCATATCCTCTGTGATATATACCGGCACATGCTTCCTGCCATCGTGAACTGCAATTGTATGTCCCACGAAGGAAGGGAAGATCGTGGAGCGGCGTGACCAGGTCTTGATAACTGACTTGTCGCCGGAAGCATTGAGCGCGTCTACTTTCTTAAGCAGACTCTCGTCTGCGAAAGGTCCTTTTTTAAGTGATCTAGACATGAATTTCTTCCTCCTTACTTGATCGCCTTACCGTCGCGTCGTCTTACTATCATCTTGTTGGAAGTCTTTTTCTTCTTACGGGTCTTAAGTCCCATTGCAGGCTTACCCCAAGGAGTGCTGGGGCCCGGACGACCGATAGGAGCGCGTCCCTCACCACCACCGTGCGGGTGATCGTTGGGGTTCATGACTGAACCGCGGACCGTAGGACGAATACCCATGTGACGCTTACGACCTGCCTTACCGAGGTTGATCAGGTTGTGATCACCGTTGCCGATGATACCGATCGTAGCGCGGCATCCTGAGGGAACCATCCTCATCTCGCCTGAGGGCAGACGCAGTGTTGCGTACTTTCCTTCCTTAGCCATTACCTGAGCTCCGTTACCGGCTGCTCTGACCATCTGGCCGCCCTTACCGGGGAGAAGCTCGATATTGTGTACCATGGTACCGACGGGGATATTCTCCAGAGGCAGGCAGTTACCTATACGAACCTCGGCTGTGGGACCGTTCATGACCTTCATGCCGTCCTTTAATCCCTCGGGTGCCAGGATATATGCTTTCTCGCCATCTTCATAGCAGATCAGTGCTATGTTGGCAGTTCTGTTGGGATCATACTCGATACCGAGTACCTTTGCGGGGATCCCGTCCTTATTTCTCTTGAAATCGATCTTACGATACAGCCTTCTGCTTCCGCCGCCGTGATGCCTAACGGTTATCTTACCCTGATTGTTGCGGCCGGCAGTCTTCTTGAGAGAATATGTCAGGGCCTTCTCGGGAGTAGTCTTGGTGATCTCCGCGAAATCGGATCCGGTCATATTCCTTCTGGAAGGTGTATACGGATTATATGTCTTAATTCCCATTTCTTCCTCCTAAACTGTTCTTACGGAACAATTGATCTGATTAAAGCCCTGCAAAGATCTCGATGTCCTTGCTGTCTTCGGTAAGTGTTACGATAGCCTTCTTGGTCTTGGCTGTTTTGCCGTACACCATGCCTCTTCTCCTGGTCTTGCCATCCTGCTTCATGGTGTTGACTGCTTTAACCTTGGCACCGTCAAACATCTTCTCAACGGCTTCCTTGATCTGGCTCTTGTTAGCCTCGGGATGTACCAGAAAAGTGTACTTCTTCTCGGCCATAGCATTCATACTTTTCTCGGTGACCACGGGTTTAAGGATCACGTCATAATACTGGATCGCTGCCATTATGCATACACCTCCTGAATCTTCTCTACAGCATCCTTGGTAACTACCAGTGTGCCGTTATTAACTACATCGTATACATTCAGCGTACCTACCTGAGAGGTCTGTACTGCAGGGATGTTGCCTGCGCTCTTGGTGATCTTCTCATCAGTATCGGGCAGAACTATGAGGGTCTTGCCTTCAACCTTGAGATTAGCCAGAACCTCGGCTACCTTCTTGGTCTTAAACTCATCAAGTTCGAACTTGTCGAGTACGATGAGTTTCTCGCTTGCTACCTTGTCTGAAAGAGCACTCTTCAGAGCTGCTCTCTTCTCTTTCTTGTTCATCTTGAAAGAGTAATCTCTCGGAACGGGAGCGAATACAACTCCGCCGCCTGTCCACTGGGGAGCTCTGATGGATCCCTGTCTTGCATGACCGGTACCCTTCTGTCTCCAGGGCTTACGTCCGCCGCCGCTCACTTCGGAACGGGTCTTGGCCTTCTGAGTTCCCTGACGGTTATTAGCCTGCTGCTGTACTACAGCCATGTGTACGAGATGCTCGTTGATCTCTACACCGAATATGGCATCGTCCAGCTCGATGGAGCCGACGTTCTTGCCTTTCATATCATAAACAGTTACGCTTGCCACTGCTTCGTCCTCCTTTCACCTTATATGTCTGCTCTGGTTGTTTCTTTGATAGTAACCAGCGCCTTCTTGGGTCCGGGAACGGCACCCTTGACAAGCAGCAGATTCTTATCGGCATCTACTCTGACAACCGTCAGATTCTGAACCGTGACTTTCTTGCATCCCATGTGACCGGGCATACCCTTGCCCTTAAATACGCGGCTGGGAGAAGAACATGCACCGTTGGAACCCTGATGACGGTGGAACTTGGAACCGTGCTTCATGGGGCCTCTGTGCTGTCCGAGTCTCTTGATGGCGCCCTGGAAGCCCTTACCCTTGCTGATGGCGGAAGCATCTACATGATCGCCTACCTCAAAGATATCGGCTTTGATCTCCTTGCCTACTTCGTACTCATCGGCGTTCTCGAACTTAAACTCTCTGACATATCTCTTTCCTGATACGCCGGCCTTGTCGAAATGGCCTTTCTCAGCCTTGTTAACACCGTGTCTGTGTGCTACGGACTTGCTTCCGCTCGCATCCTTGTTAACGATCTTCTCTTTCTTGTCTACGAAACCTACCTGAACTGCGCTGTAACCGTCATTCTCTACGGTCTTGATCTGTGTTACTGCACAGGGGCCGGCCTGTAATACGGTTACGGGGATCAGTGTTCCGTCTTCGTTGAAGATCTGTGTCATACCGACTTTCGTCGCTAAAATCGCTTTCTTCATTTTTCCTCCTTTTGTCCTACAGCGGCATGAGTTCTCATGCATTCTAGCAGGAGTGGTTTGGCAGCATTGCTGCAGTTACTTAATATTGTTGTTTCTCTGTCGACGTCTCGAACACAGGATGTGTTCTGACGTGTTCGAAAGTGCATGGATGCACTTTCACGTCTACTTCATCTTGATGTCGATGTAGACGCCGGCAGGCATCTCAAGTCTCTGGAGCGCATCCACAGTCTTCTGGGTGGGAGTCATGATGTCGATGAGTCTCTTATGAGTTCTCTGCTCGAACTGCTCTCTTGAATCCTTGTACTTGTGGGTCGCACGAAGAATGGTCACAACTTCCTTTTTAGTAGGAAGCGGAACAGGGCCGCTTACTGTTGATCCATTCTTGGTGACGGTCTCGATGATCTTCTTGGCGGATGCATCCACCAGTTCATGATCATAAGCCTTGAGTGTGATTCTCATTACCTGACTTGCCATAAAAAAAGTCGCCTCCTTTTCGCACTTTTGAGCGATCATGTATCGCTCCGTACAACAAGCGGTGACTGTACACTCTCCCGTGTGTGTCATAATCTTCATCAAAAAAAATAAACTCACACGTCGTTTCCGGTCTTGCCGGACTATCTCAGGTACAGTGACTTGTCGTCAGTTTCCTAACTTGACATTCGCTCCACGGAAAACCTGCCACGAAGGCAGCAACCTCACGCTTCATCGCTATCAATGTCACAGCACGAATTAGTATATATGATGAAAAAAGCAAATGCAAGCGTTTTTTTCATCTTTTTTACGTTTTTTTCTTGACGCGCCGGGCATTTATATATATGGTATGTTTTGACGCACTTATACACTATATATATAGGAAGAAAAAGAGTCAATGATAATCGCATCCGATTGGAAAGATTACGAAGTTCTGGACGCATCCGACGGCGAAAAGCTTGAACGATGGGGAAAGTACCTGTTAATAAGACCCGATCCGCAGGTCATATGGCATACGGATAAGAAGCACCCGGGATGGAAACATCCGAACGCTCACTACCACCGCTCATCCAAAGGCGGAGGTGAATGGGAGTTTTTCGACCTGCCCGAGGAGTGGTCTGTTACATATAAGGAAATGACATTTAACGTCAAACCGTTTGCTTTCAAACACACCGGGATCTTCCCGGAGCAGGCGGCGAACTGGGATTGGGCATCCGATCTGATCCGTACAAGGCTGGCAAAGCATCCGTTCCCCGACAGCCAGACAGCAAATGAAGGTGTCAGGGTGCTGAATCTCTTCGCGTATACCGGAGGGGCCACAATATCCGCTCTCTGCGCGGGGGCTGCGGTCACACACGTCGATGCTTCCAAGGGCATGGTCACCTGGGCAAAAGAAAACGCTTCATCGTCGGGAGTATCCGACAGGCCCGTACGCTGGCTCGTGGACGACTGCGTCAAGTTCGTGGAGAGGGAGATCCGGCGCGGCAATAAATACGATGCCATCATCATGGATCCGCCTTCATACGGACGAGGGCCGAAAGGAGAGACCTGGAAGATCGAAGACTGTGTATTCGACCTGATCCGCAGATGCAGCGAACTGCTGTCGGATGAACCTCTGTTCTTCCTGATCAATTCATATACCACCGGATTACAGCCCGGAGTACTGAAAACAATGACCGACCTGGTCATCACCCCGGAGCACGGAGGAACATCCGATGCCGACGAGATCGGACTGCCCGTTTCACAGTCAGATCTGGTACTCCCCTGCGGAGCATGCGGCAGATGGAAGGGAGACATATAATATGAAAAAAAAGATCGCAGCACTGATGATCGCAGGAAGCTTATCTGCATTGAGCCTGACCGCATGCGGCAACCGGGACATACCGGCCGCTGAAACCGCTGTCGTCACCGAAGATGCAGACACATCCTCAGAAGAGACCCCGTCGAGTCCCGCCGGATCCGTCGCCGCTCCGAGGTCGGATAAGCCTATCCTGGATACAAATCCTCTGGGCATGTTCAAGACCAAACGCGCCGTTGCCCTGGTCACCAGTTCGGGCGGCATCAGTGATGAGTCCTTTAATCAGAGTGCCTGGGAAGGTCTGGAAAGGGTAGTCGGAAGCTACGGATGTGACGAGATCTACGTGGAGACAAAACCCGGCACGGACTTTGGTGCCAACCTGGACAGTGTGATCGCTCAGGATCCCAACCTCTGCTGGAGTGTGGGGTACAGCAGTGCGGAACCGATGTATGCCGCAGCGCTTGCCAATCCGGATATCTCCTTTGCGATCGTGGATAACGCTCTGGAAAACACCCCCGACAATATGACCTGTGTGGTATTCCGTGATGAAGAACCTTCCTTTCTGGTCGGATATATCGCAGGATGCGTGACCCGGTCCGGCAAGGTCGGTTTCGTGGGAGGAGAATCCAACTCAGTGATCGAATCCTTCCAGTGCGGTTATATGGGGGGCGTTGCATATTCGCAGCTTAAGACAGGCAGGAATGTGGATGTATGTGTAGAATATGCCGGAACCTTTTCGGATAAAAAAGCTGGACGTGAAGCCGCCACCAGACTGTATGACCAGGGATGCGATGTCGTCTTCCACGCGGCCGGAGAAACCGGACTCGGAGTCATCGAAGTCGCCCGTGAACGCGGCCAGTTTGTCATAGGCGCCGACAAGGACCAGTCCTATCTGGCTCCCGACAATGTCCTGACCAGTGCCCTTAAGTATGTCAGTGTGGCCATATATACGATATCCGGTGACTACCTGACGGGAAATGACATCGGAGGACAGACGCTCAATCTGGGACTCAGCGAGAATTCAGTCGGAATAAGCGGACAGCATACGCTCTATTCAGAAGATATATATAATGAAGCAATGGATCTCCGTGAGCAGATCATAGCCGGTGATCTCATTCCCCCGTCCGATCTCACGGAATATAAAGAATTCATAGACAACCTGGAATGATCATGCACGATCTGCCGGAGCGCGTGATGACTCCGATCACGCCAGAAAATAAGCTCCCTTTCTCTTGCCGTGACGGATCTTGCCTTCATCACACAGTGCGTTCATCATACGTATCAGGTGACGGTAGCTGACTCCCATGAGTCCGCTTATCGTCCCCAGGCTCTCTGTGATACGTCCATCCTCAGCGGACAGTTTCAGATAATCATACAGCCTCTCCTCCGTGGACATCTGCGTGCCCGCATCGGCGGGAGTAGTCTCTGTCAGAGTGAGCTTCTCTGCCAGCTGCTGTGTCATATACCTTAAGAAAGTACGATCGCTCATCAGTCTGTGACGCGATGTACGTGTAGACAGTCTCATGCAGAGTGCATCGCCCACCACCTGCGCGGACCTGGTAGCAGCCCTGCCTGTCACGAACTCGGAATCTCCTATAAGTCCCTTATTCATGAATACTATACCGAAATCCCTCTTGACCGAACATGCGTAGAATTTAACACGGCCCACGAGCAGGAAGTAGATGCAGTCGGGCACCTCACCTTCTTTGATCATGAACTCATCCGCACCGAAATTCACCAGATCGAAATTCAGTCCGGTCAGACTCTCGAAACAATCCTTGATATGGAATTGCTCCATCAGTTTCTCTCTGAGCGAAGGATTATCAAGTATGGTCATATTGCCTCCTAGCTTGTAAGCTTCACGGTGTCATAGTTCTCATTGGAATCCACGGATACAAGTTTCTTGACGTTCTTATCTCTGTATGTGGCGGAAACGATCCTGCCCATTTCCGGTGTCAGTTCAACCGTACCGTCCGCATGTCTCACTATATTCGTAAACTGAACCACTATCTCGGCCAGACAGTTCTTACCGTCATCCTGAGTGATGGTCACACCGTATACTATCTGGACATCATTCGCATGATTCTCGATCTGCTCTAAGCCTTCGGGTGTCACACTGTGGAAATATGCGGATATCATATAGGGATTGACCCATTTAAAAGTGGTCTTATTCCCTTTGAACACCGGCTGGATATGCGCTTCCTGCTGGAATATGCGCAGTCCGTATTCATTGGCGTCGGCGGCATATATCAGATCGGCTCCGATCTGCTCCATGTTTTTGATGAGCTCCGCGCTTATATCCGCGGCGTTCATGATATAGCAGTCCTCGCTCACCACGGAATATTCATATATATACTCTTCACCGGGTTGCTTATCCGATACATATTCATGCGAGTCCAGAGCACCCTCGGGCAGTTCCGCCCTGATCATGACCGTATCACCGTCAGCAAAGAACCTGCGGTCTCCTTCCACGGAGTATGTTACCTGTGACACCAGTTTATCCTCGGATGTATTCTCCACGTTCAGCATGACCTTGGGGCTTAGACCGCTCTCTGATACGGACAGTCCGGAAAAGATCAGTTCATCATCGATGACCGTTGATCCGGTCAGCCCTTCGACCACGACCTTTGCCTCAGTATCATCTATCCTCAGCTTGCTGGCTTTGGCTGCTTCTTCGTCATACTTGTAGGTGATCGTCACCTCATCGCCGTTGCTTAAGTCCAGTCCCCGGCTGACGGATGCGCTCACCGTGGACCAGAATTCCGCATACTCCGGATCACCGTTCACTACCGGGGTGGCTGTTCCGTAATGGTCATATCCTTCAAGTTTCAATGTCACATGATCCGACAGCAGTATCTCCGTAAAGGAATTATGCCATATGAGGAAACCGATCAGCACCGCCATCATACATACGGCCGCTATGATCTCAACTGTATATGCAATTACTTCGGCTCTGCGCCTTCTGGCCCGTCTTTGCCTTTTTCTGTCTCTTGCGTCCATCAGTCCAAAATATAGGTCAGATTCTCTCAAATACAGGCATGTAGTCTATGGGCGCATCCACCGAAACGACCTTTCCGCCTTCTATAAGGCTGCCATCGGAAGTGAGTTTCCAGGTTCCTGCCGGCAGATATACATCTCTGCCGAACTGATCGAGTTTAAGGATCGGTGCGACCAGATACTTATCGCCGAACATATACTGATCATCCAGATCCCAGCATTTCTCATCATCCGCGAACTCATAGAACATGGTCCTGATCAGCGGAGATCCGTTTTCCGATGCTTCATCATAGAGTTTTTTGATATAATCATGCATTTCGATACGGATATCGTAGTACTTCTTCATGATCTTATAGTTGTCCTCGCCATAGCTCCATAGCTCGTTCGGCTGGCCGGTATGCAGATATCCGCCGCCCCAGTCCCTGTCATCCAGCGGAGGGATATTATAAGGGCCTCTGTCTCCGTGCATACGCAATACTGCGGAGTATACGGCAAACTGATACCATCTGATCAGGAGCTGTCTGAACTTAGGATCGGCTACATCATCAGTCATGAAGCCGCCGATATCGGTAGTCCACCAGGGAATACCGGCTATACCCATGTTCAGACCGCACTTAAGCTGATCCGCAAATGCCTCAAATGTGGACGGAACGTCACCTGACCAGACAACATTGCCGTATTTCTGAGAGCCGGCCCATGCACATCTTAACAGATTCACAACCGTACCGTCTCCGATCTTACTCATGGGATCGTAGAACACGCGTGAATACATCTGAGGATACATATTCGAGCACTCCAGCGCTGACATATCCATGTACCTGTAGTTCTCGAAGTCATATACGCCATAGTCCGGCTCGGAATTATCGAGCCAGAACGCATCTATTCCGTAATCGTAATAATTCTTCTTGCATACTTCCCATACATACTTGCGTGTCTCGGGATTGAAAGGATCTATCTCCACGCAGTCGCCCTGATAATCATAGGTCTGAGCGGCACCGCGCTCGGTTCTGATCAGTAGTCCCCTCTCCATCATGGGACCGAAATTCTCACTCTTGCGGTCAACGGACGGCCATACGGATACAATGACCTTGATACCCATGGAATGAAGCTCATCCACCATAGCCTTGGGATCGGGCCAGTACTTCGTATCGAATTTCCAGTCACCCTGAACTGTCCAGTGGAAGAAATCGATGACGATCTGATCGATCTTGATGCCCTCTTTCTCATAAGCGTGCGCGATCCCCAGGACTTCATCCTGAGTACGGTATCTGAGCTTACACTGCCACAGTCCCATCAGATCCTCGGGGAATGCGGGAGCATGCCCTGTCACCGCGGTGTATGACTTAAGGATCTCCTTCGGATTCTCCCCGGCAGTGATCCAGTAATCCATCTGAGTGGTGGATTCGGCAACCCACTCCGTATAGTTCTTACCGAAGGTCACACGTCCGACGGCGGGATTATTCCACAGCAGACCATAGTTCATATTTGAAAGCATGAACGGAACGGAGATCTGTGAATTGCGCTGAGCAAGCTCGAGAACACAGCCCTTGAGTTCGAGCTGACCGTCCTGATACTGTCCCATACCGTAGATCTTCTCACCGTCGCTGGCTTCAAACTTCATGTTGAGCCTGAAGTTCCTGCCTCCTATCAGTCCTTTCCATTCACGGTTGACCACCTTCAGGCAGCGGCTGGACTTGGACAGAGTCCCGTCATAGGCCCTGTAATATTCTCTGAGGATCTGCACACCGTCTCTGTAGAAAGTGATAACTCCGGCGAAATTTACCACGGCTTTGATTCGGCCGTTCGTGATAGTTGCGATCGGTTTCTTATCTATGGTACCGTCTCCTACCCAGTGATCCTCCTCCGCTATCTCGACACTCGGAACCGATGCGGCGGGTTTCTCGGTAAGAGCCCACTCAAGGTTCTTGAATTCGGAGAACATGGTGGATCTGACTCTCAGGGAATCGTTCCCCCACGCTTCTATTCTCAGAGTCTCTCCGTTATTCTGTGCTATCAGAGCGTTATTATCGTTTGTAAATCTCATGCATTCTCTCCTTATACTGTTTCGTTCATCGCTGCTTATATCGTTTCGATCATCAATTCTTATATCGTTTCGATCTTTACCACAACGGGCATTTTGCTTTTTAACCCCTTATGCGTAAAATGCAAGCCCTTTTCATCTATAGAATACTCTTCGTCCCTATCCTGTCCGAGAACGGATACCCTGCGGACAAGTCCGTGAAACGCAGGTTTCGTGGGATCCGTGGATTTGGATATCGAGCTGATATGGAACCTTCCGTCTTCCGGGCACTTAAGCACTATCGCATATACAGCACCGTTTCCGGATGTAAACCGGATGTCCCTCGATGTGTAGACCGTCGCACTGCCGTCACTGAACTGTCCCTCTGACTCTACTGTCGGTCCTTCTTCGGCATATTTCCAGGGTTTGGAGTCGTATATAGCCTCACCGTTGACCTTCAACCACTCACCCATATCCAGCAGGATCGACAGATCCTCAGGTGCAAAAGTGCCGTCGGCTTTCGGTCCGACATTCAGCAGCAGATTACCGTTCTTCGCTACAACATCGGCCAGATAGCATATGAGTTCTTCGGCTGACTTATATTCGAGCGAATCCGTGTAACACCATGAGTTACGGGCTATAGCGGTATCTGTCTGCCAATGATACGGCTTGGCCTCAGCCAGTTTACCTCTCTCGATATCCACAACAGCACTGCCGAAAGCAAATGCATCATGCTTGTAGCATATAGCTGTCGGATATCCTCTCTCAAGGCCCCTGTTATAATAGTAAGCGGCGATCTGCCGAAGATAAGGTTTGTATGCCGTATGCTCTATCCACCAGTCGAAATACAGGACTCTTGGTGAATATTTATCTACAATCTCACATGTCCTCTCAACCCAGTCCTCAAGGAACTCCCGGGGAGGATAAGGCTTCGCCTCAAGATCCTGGAAGTCAGGCTGGATCTTCTCGGACGGCCAGTAGAAATCACCCTTTTTCAGAGGTTCACGGATATCCGAGTCAAACTCTTTACCCACACCCATAAACCAGTGATGCTCGGCACGATGTGAAGATGTTCCGAATGTCAGTCCTCTCTTCTCCACACTGGTCTTGAGTTCTCCTATCACATCCCTGCACGGGCCCATCTTCGCGGCGTTATACTCGGACAGATCACTTTCATACATCTGGAACCCGTCATGATGCTCAGCCACCGGAACCACATACTTGGCTCCTGCCTGGGCAAAAACCTCCGCCCAATACTCAGGGTCGAACTTCTCAGCTTTAAACATGGGGATAAAATCCTTATAGCCGAACTTCTTCTGCGGGCCATAAGTCCTGATGTGATGCTCATACTCCGGCGAACCCTTCACATACATGTTCCTGGAGTACCACTCATTATTGAAAGCGGGGACGCTGTATAATCCCCAATGAATAAAGATACCGAACTTCGCCTTCTCAAACCATGCGGGACAAGCAAACCCGGTAAGCGAATCCCAATCCGCTTTAAAACAGCCCGACTCATTGAGCCGTACTATCTCATCATAGCTGACAGCCATGTTTGTAACCCCTTATAAGTGATACACTACCGATTTCGCTATCTCATCGGCCTTCTCTTTGGATACGAGCTTAGTGATGATCGCCAGTGCAAAATCGATGGCGGTACCCACGCCCCTGGACGTAATGATATTGCCGTCCACGCTTACGGTATCGGCGCACACCATAGCTCCTGTCAGCTGTCCCTCCAGTCCGGGATAACAGCATGCACGTCTGCCGTTTAATATACCTCTGTGCCCCAGAATGGTCGGTGCCGCACATATGGCCGATACATCGCGTCCGGATCGTGTCATATCATCCACATGTGTCATGAGTTCCTCACATGCTTCCAGATTCTTCGTGCCCGGCATGCCACCGGGGAGAACCAGCATATCTGCCGCGTCCCAGT
>CAJOID010000015.1 GCA_905234595.1 uncultured Lachnospiraceae bacterium
ATCCCGAAAAGCGGGTACGGTGAAAGCCTGCTGGAAGGATGTGTTGGAGGAACAGGTCAATGAACTCATCGCCCTTCACGGTCAGGAGCTTCTCTTTTCGCTCGTCGGCGTAGTCAATGTAGCGGAAGATGACGGTTTCATCATCCACAGATACTATGCGGCTGTTTGCAATCACGGTGCGATATGAATAACGCGCAAGGTAGCTAACGGCATTGCCTCTCCCGTTGAAGGTCTCTTTGACAAATGGGAGCCATCTGTCATGAAACAGGCCGTCAATGAAGGTCTGCCAGACATCAGGGTCTTGCAGATCAGGGGTCAATGACAGCGAGAGTCTCCCTGCTGCGTAGAGCTTTTTCAACGCACAGAGAAACTTGCCTCGAAACATCTTTGCTATGGTCGCTTCCGGGATAAAGAAACCCTTGTGTCTGGTTTCCACGAATTTGCCGCAGGGAGTTATACCACCGCCTGAAACGCATGCGTGAATGTGGGGATGAAAGTTGAGCTTCTGCCCCCAGGTGTGCAGCACGCTGAAAATGCCAGGTGTTGCCCCCATAAACTTGGAGTCAGCGCACAGGGTCAGCAATGTTTCCTGTACGCAACGGAACAGGAGAGTCAAAAGCAAACCTGTGTTGGCGACAATAAGTTCGTTCAGCTTGTGAGGGAGAGTGAAAATTACGTGGTAATAAGCGATGCCTTCAATAAGCTCGCTATTACGGGCCATTTCCCATTTCTTCGCCAACGGAGCCTGGCAGCACGGGCATGACCGGTTATTGCAGGATACGGCATGAACCAAAGGATGTCCACACTCTTTGCAAACGGCAATATTATACCCAAGCTCGCCGGTCTTGCACATCATGATGCATTCCGCAGCCCTACGTTTCTCAGTTGGCAGGTCTGGATGATGCGCCAAATAAGATGGGTAGAACCGCCGGAAAGCATCACGAATGAGGTAGGGATGATCGTTATTAATCGAAGTCATACGGGCTCTTCACGATCCTACCGTTTCCGATGCCGAGAGACAGATAGACCACGGTGGAAGAGAGAGACTTGTGCCCCATAGCTTCCTTGATCTCCATGAGGTTATACCCGGCGTCGTAGAGATGCAGGCCAAAGGCATGGCGCAGGCTGTGCAGGGTATATCCCTTGTCAGCCAGGCCAACCCGCGCAAGAGCCTGGGCGAAGATGTTGGCCACAGTCTGCTCGCAGACGTGGGTGCCAGGAAACTGGCCGGGGAACAGCCAATCTTTGGGCTGGGCTCCCTTGTAGCACTCATGGATATAGGTGATGAGATCCTTCACCGCCCTATCCGCCAGGATAGCATTGCGGTTAGAGCCGTTCTTGCCGTGAGCAATGTAGATGTGCTTTTCCTTGCGATGGATGTCATGGCAATGAAGAGGGCACATCTCACCGACCCGCATGCCGGAAGAGTACAGGAGAACGATCTGAGCCTTGTGCTTGGGATTAACGATGGAGTCAATGATGGCATTCATCTCAGCATGCACACTTCTGCACAGCTCATATCTCTCCCCCCTGGGGATCATCATCTTCTCTCTGATGCAGACACCCATATCGGAACAGTTCTGTCTGCCGCGCGGCGCCCCCACATACCCCGATGAAATGACCTCATCGTTCTTCACTATCACGGCACCGTAATTGCGTCTTAAGCATGTACCGCGCTGTGCGACCACTTCCGCCAGGTCGAGATAATAATTTATCTTGTCACGTCTGTCTTTGCCCATATATCGATTATATGTAGATTGGTTCGAAACTTCAAGTTTGACTGTACCGGATACGACGATCATTCCGAACGCCTGAACCTGTAGTCATTGACGGTGAATTCTATGCTTCTGTTTCCTCTGAAGTCATTTATCCCGGGAGTGTACAGCACATCGATCATCACATCTGTGTGATTGGCATCGCACAGGTCTCCGGCTGTTCCCTGGCCGTAATATGCATCCGCACTGTTTAAAAACATACCGTCACGGTCAAAGAGTTTGAGTTTGTATCTTCCGCCGTTTGTGTCCGTCACACTGATGATAAGAGGCGCTCTTTCATTTCTGCTCTTCTCTACCCTGTCAACCTTTAGATATCTGAGCGCAAACACCGGCCTGGGATTCCCGTTTCCACACGGTTCCAGTTTGCCCAGTTCTTCTATAAACGCGTAATTCGGATACGACAGCGGGAGCTCGGTATCGATCATGACTCTGGTCTGCAGGTCCTCTTCATCCAGTGAACACGCAGCGTTCAATCTGTATCTGAGTTCATCGACAGCATCCCCGGACAGAGTCAGCCCGGCTGCCATCTTATGACCGCCGAATTTAGCATACAGGTCCCTATGTGCTGCCAGTTCCTCATACATGTTATAGGCATCGACAGATCTGCCGGAGCCCTTGATGCCTTCAGCTCCGTCGGTAAAGACGAGAGTTGGTTTCTCATATCTCTCGCGCAGCTTGCCGGCGATGAGTCCGGCCACACTCTCATGTATGTCAGGCAGATACACTACCAGGACTCTGTCGTCCTTAAGTGCGGAATTCTCAATATCATCTATGGCACGGGCTATGCCTGCCTCGGTCATGGCCTTTCTCTCGTCGTTATACGCCCTGAGTTCCGATGCTATCCGAGCTGCGGTATAGGAATCTTCTGTCAAAAGCAGTTCCAGAGATCTGTCCGCGCTGTCGATCCGGCCGGATGCATTGATACATGGTCCAAGAATGAATCCGTAGCTGTAGGACGTCAGTTTCTTACCGGACAGTCCGACGGCATCTATGAGAGCACGCAATCCCGTATTCTGCGTGTGAGCCATACGTGCAAGTCCTTCACGAACTATGATCCGGTTCTCATCACGCAGTTCCATCACATCACATACCGTAGCCAGAGATGCTTCCTCGATCAGCTCCATGATCAAAGCTTCCGCATCGCCATCCGATACGCCGCACATGGGCAAAAGCAGTGTGATCAGCTTCCAAGCAACTACCGCACCGCATATTCCCTTGTACGGGTAGGGATCATCCTCCCTGTGAGGATCAACTACCGCCTCTGCCGTAGGAAGAAGTTCGAGACGCTCTCCTGTCTTCTCATCCTCATCATATGGCACTTCATGATGATCGGTTACTATCACGTGCATCCCCAGATCATATGCATGTCTGATCTGGTCATCCGCAGCTATACCGTTATCACAGGTGATGATAACACCTATACCGTCTTCATGCGCCAGATCGATCAGATGATCATTGATACCGTATCCGTCATGCACGCGATGAGGAAGTGCATAGTCCACAGCTGCACCGCAGGCACGCAGGCCGCGGAGCAATATATATGTTGCACATATACCGTCCACATCATAATCCCCTATGATCCTGAACTTCAGTCCATCGGAAATATACTGCTGGATCAGAGAACATGCTCTGACCATATCTGTCATGGTCGACGGATCATGCAGGTTATCCAATGTACCATTTAAGTACATATCTATATCTTCATCGGTGATGATATCGCGATTGCGTATAATACGGGCCAGAACGGGACTGATCCCGTATCTGGCCGCTATAGAATTGAAGTCGGCTCGTTTAGCCGCTATCAACCATTCAGACATTTATCCCGGATTATTTAGCCTTCTTTGCTTTCCTTGTGAAGACTGTACGGAAGATGAACCACATAGCACCTGCGAGGCAGATGGATGAATAAGTACCGCAGAGGATACCTACCATCAGAGGCAGCGCAAATTCCTTGATAGAGCTGACACCGAGCACATACAGGCATGCAACCATGATGAATGTGGTCAGGGACGTGAATATACTCCTCGACAGTGTCTGTGTAACAGCTTCATTGACCATGCCCTTAAGCTCTGCGGGATCATGAGCGTCATGCATGGACTTGATCTTCTCTCTGATACGGTCGAATATAACGATCGTAGCGTTGATGGAATAACCTACTATCGTCAGCATACAGGCTATGAACGTATTACCTACGCTGACTCTGGCGATAGCATAGAATGCGAGTACCACCAGTACGTCATGTACAAGTGCGAGAACGGAGCTTGCCGCGAATCTCACGTCGCTGAATCTGATCCAGATATAGATCAGCATACATACAGCTGCAACTATGATAGCGATGACAGCGTCTGCTCTCATCTCATTGGAGATCGTCGAGCTGATACTCTCTGCGGTTATGGATGTCTTATCCACCTGGAAGTTATCAACCATGGCATTCTCAAAAGCTTCTCTCTCGCTCACGTTGAGTGTACGTGTCTTGAAGATGACCTGGTTGGATCCGGCTACCTTCGTCGACTGTACGTTACCGTCTCCGGTGATCTCCTCAATATAAGGAACGATGGTATCATCGATCTGATCAAGAGTGTACTCCTGAGGGAAATCTACAGTAGTGGATGTACCGCCTACGAACTCCAGGCTGTAGTTGAGGGCATTCTTACCGGCAGATGAGTTAACACCCATCACTATGAAACCGGCTGCGATAGTTGCGACAGAGATGGCTATAAATACAAATCTCTTGGAAAGGAAGTCTACAGGAGTCTTCTCCTTAGCAGAACCGTAGAACTTAACATCTTCTGCACCAAGTGCATAGAATATCCTGATGATGAATCTGGTCACGAACAGTGCCGTCAGCATCGACAGGAAGATACCGAGTGCCAGAGTCTGAGCAAAACCCTTGATGGAACCGGTACCCATGAATCCCAGCACAATGGCTGCGATAAGTGTAGTGATATTACCGTCTATGATGGCGGAGAGAGCCTTCTTGAATCCTGTCTGAAGTGCTTCATAAACCGTCTTGCCGGAGGCTATCTCTTCTTTGACCCTCGCAAATATGATGACGTTCGCATCCACTGCCATACCTATCGACAGGATGATACCTGCTATACCGGGCAGTGTAAGAGTGATCTCAAAAGCATCCAGAAGGATGACATCAAGCATCGTATAAAGGATCAGAGCAATACTTGATGCAAGACCGGGAAGTCTGTATACGACGATCATGAAGATGATGACCAGGGCCAGACCTATGGCACCTGCTATCAGCGAAGTTCTGATCGCGCTCGAACCGAGCTGAGCACCTACAACGTTGGAACGCAACTCCTCGAGCTGGAGCTTCAGACCACCGATACGGATCGTGGAAGCAAGTGTATCTGCCTTCTCGAAACTCTCCATACCCGTGATGACCGCATTACCGTCAGAGATCTTGGCCTGCACTGCGGGGGCGGACACTGTCTGTCCGTCGTATACTATATAGATGACATCATGATTCGCTACGGCCGCTTCAGTGGCATCGGCGAACTTCTGGGCTCCTTCGGGAGTGAGTGTCAGCTGAACCACGTACTGCTGATTACCCATGCTGTCCTGCTGCGAACCTGCTGCCGCAGTATCAACATCGGATCCTGTCAGGACTTCGTTGCCGTCCTTATCATAGAATGCAAGCGATCCGGGCTTACCGAGTTCCTCCAGTATCGCGTTCGCATCACTCACACCGGGGATCTCGATATTGATACGGTCCGAACCTTCCTGATATACCTGAGCCTCTGTGGAGTAGTTATCTACTCTCATCTGGAGCTTATAGATCGTGTCGGCCATATCCGCTGCGGAGGGAGCTTCATCTCCCACCACCTGATATGTGATACTCACACCACCGGCCAGATCCAGACCCAGATCTATACTGGATGCCGCACCGCTCTTGTCTGCACCTACTCCGAATACCGCCATGTATCCCAGACCGCACATAACAAGTACTAGTACGATCAGATAGATCACGGCGTTCCTCTTCTTCATCATTTTTTCATATCTCCTTCTTCTTGCATATCGGCCAAAGCCGCTTTTATCATGATCGCGCATTCGATGCGCTTACGCTGAAGCTCACAGCCGGCTTCATATACTCCGGTGATACTGCCGTTGAAGTTATACGCATTGGCAGCACATCCGCCGCTGCAATAGAACCTGGCGAAACAGTCTCTGCAGCCCGGCTTGGCATATACGTTACAGCATTTAAACTCATCTACGATATCCGTACGTGATATGCCGTCATACACATTGCCCAGCAGGAAGTCCTCATTGCCTACAAACTGATGACACGGATACAGGTCTCCCCACGGAGTCACCGCGAGGTATTCGGTACCGGAGCCACATCCCGAGAGTCTCTTATAGACGCAGGGACCACCTTCTAAATCTATCATAAAATGAAAGAAATTAAAAGGCTTACCTGCTCTCCTGTAATCCAGGTAAAGACGAGCCAGTTTATCGTATTCATCCAGCAATTTCGGGATATCCTCTTCCCTGATGGAATAGTCATCCTCGGGCTTCGCCACAACGGGTTCGACGGATATCTGATCAAACCCCAGATCGGCGAGGTGTTTTACATCCTCTGAGAAATCCAGATTGTTGCGGGTATAGGTACCGCGAACATAATATGAAGTCCTCTCATTCGGATTATTCTTTCTGGCTTCCACAAACCTCTTATACTTCGGTACTATCTCATCATAGCTGCCCTGACCTCCCCGGTGAGGACGCATCAGGTCGTTGATCTCACGACGTCCGTCGATACTTAATACGACATTATCCATTTCAGCGTTGATGAAATCAAACATCTCATCCTTCAGCAGGGTACCGTTGGTCGTAAGTGTAAATCTGAAGCGCTTATCGTGCTTTTCCTCCAGACTTCTGCCGTATCGGACAAGCTCCGTAACGGTGTCCCAGTTCATCAACGGTTCGCCGCCGAAAAAATCCACCTCAAGATTACGGCGGCTTCCCGAATTCTCTACAAGGAAATCCAGTGCACGTTTACCAACCTCCGGAATCATCAGTGCACGTCTGCCGTGATACTCGCCTTCTTCGGCAAAACAGTACTTACAAGCCAGATTACAGTCATGCGAGATATGCAGACACAGAGCTTTGACCACAGTCTGCCTCTTTTTATAATCAACCAGACTGTCCTCATATGTGTCGGGAGTATACAATGCCCCCTCCGAGATCAGCTGCATGATCTCCTCAACCGACTCGGCTATCTCCTGTGTAGAGTATACGGAGTATTTCGCACTTCCTTCGGGAGTCTGACAGGCAAGGCTCACTGCTCCCATCACATCCATTACCGAGAAACGGTCAAACTTAGTGTGAAGATCATCCGTAATGTCCAGCAGATCATACACACAATCGTCAACGACATGTACGGCACCGCTGTTTACATCAAGTACTATATTGTATCCGTTATTCTTATACTTATGTATCAGATTCATACTTTATAAACACAGCAAAGCAGCGATTGTGCATCGCTGCCCGCATACTCTTAACATGATCGATGTTTACGATCCAAAGCCGGTACGCTTCGGAATTACTTCATCTTCTCGCAGGTCTGATTACCTACGGTACATGAAGTCTTGCAAGCTGACTGGCATGATGTCTGGCACTCGCCGCATCCGCCTGTAGCCTTGCTCTTCTTCAGATCTCTGGTATTAAGTGTCTTGATATGCTTCTTCATGTTTATCTCCTTTACGAGCTTATTACGAAATATCTCCATATTATATATCATATTTCTCCATAGGGTGCAAGACCAAGCTTGGTCACTCGACCGGAGGAACCCCAGGGATCACCGCCACGGAACTACGTTCAAGTATCGGACAGGGGATCTTCACTATCTCATCCTCGGGATCAAAATGTCCGTTATCCCTAAGCATACCCATCAGAAGCTTAACGGATGTATTGCCCATCATACGGAGCGGCAGAGACATCGTTGTGAGTCCGGGCATCAGGAACTGCGAGAGTTCGGCATTATCGAAACCTATCACGGATATATCTTCGCCGGGGCGGATACCATGCTCATACATATATTTATACAGACCGCCGGCCTGACGATCGGACATACAGAATACTGCGGTGGAACCGTCTTTCAGGATCTCCTCCGCGTTTCTGTACCCGCTCTCTCTGACCCATCCTGCATATATGACTCTGGCTTTTTCGCGCGTTATGCCTATCAGTTCCAGCGCTCTGTAAGCACCCTCGAGTCTTTGCTGTGTATGAATATTATTGGCCTCGCCGGCTGCTATCGTGATCTTGCGGTGGCCCTTGTCGATCAGGTATCTGACAGCTTTAAACGCAGATATATCATCATCAAGCATGACCGAGGGAACCTTCGGATTCATCTCATTGGAATAGATCATTACCGAAGGGATGGGAAAATCCTCCGGGATCTTGGTTACATTCCTTGCGTGAGCAGCTACATAGATCAGGCCGTCTATCTTCTGTTTACTGATATCATTAAGGTATGAAGACAGAAGTTCATCCATCATGGCCTCATTGTCGAACCATTTATCGGACCATCTCGAATACAGACGCAGATCCACGATCACGGATTTATATCCGAAATCTTCGAGTCTGCATACGATACCTTCTATTATGTCCGGTGAGGTGAACTGTGCCACCTCTTCTACCATTATTCCTACCAGACCTGACGGTTTATTGATCACATCCATACTTTATATAACCCTCTCCACTACATAAGTTTAACAGAATTGAACTTCCTGTCTATCAGGTTTTTCATCAGGCGCTCACTGATATGAGAAAGTTCGCCGATCACCTCGTCAGATACCGTAAAAGAATACAGTTCATGAACCGAAGTCCCGCATATACGTTCAACCGTATAAACACAGGTATCACTGTAATGCCTGTCGGCCGGTATACCCGGAAACTCTCCTGCGATCACGAGTGACCGGATCTCATATATGCACCTGATGAGCCGGTCATCGAAACGGCCGCTTATAAGGGCAAGAATGGAGGCATAGATCAGATTCAGTTCCTCATAGGCTTCCATGTTTTCTCTGGTATAATAATCCGCGATCTCCAGAAAATACGATGCCAGTACGGCAGCATCGTAATCCGTCCGGAGTTCCTCAAAATGCCTGGTTATATCGGCTTCGATCAGAGTATAGGCATCTCTGCCTTCCATGAGTTTAAAATTCCCGAAGCAGAAGGGCTCCGTAGTCCCCATGAACTTGTTTCCCTGTCTGCGCGCTCCTCTGGCAAATGCCGTGATCTTGCCGGCCTGTGCGGTAAGTATCACCAGGCGTTTATTATAATCCCCGACAGGAGAAGTCTTAAGTATCATACCGGTGAGTTCTGTATAATCACTCATTTATACTCTTGGGATCGTATCCGAAATTCTTAAGCAGCATATCCGAATCACGCCAGTCTTTTCTGACCTTGACCCACAGCTGCAGGTTGACCTGCCCTTCCACCACATCCTCTATGTCATGACGCGCTGAGGAGCCGATCTTCTTGAGCATTGCTCCCTGCTTTCCGATGATCATGCCCTTGTGTGATTCTTTCTCACATATAATGGTCGCATCGATGTCCACTATCCGCTGTCCGAACTCCATACGGTCTATGATGACCGCCACACCGTGAGGTACTTCATCGGACATACTGCGCAATACTTTCTCACGGATGATCTCTGCAGTGATCTGGCGCATCGGCTGGTCCGTCACGGTATCTTCATCATAGTACAGATCACCTTCGGGCAGGTATTTATATATCGTGTCGATCAGATCACGGCACCCGTGGCCTTTCATGGCCGATACGGGGATGATCTCCGCGAATTCCATCGTCGATGAATAAGCGGCTATCACCGGCAGCACCTCATCTCTGGCGAGAGTATCTGTCTTATTGATACACAGGATCACGGGAGTCTTCACACCCGCAAGCGTCTCCATGATATGCCTGTCTCCGGCGCCTATCTTTACATCAGGCTCGACCAGCCACAGTATCAGATCCGCATCGTTAAGCGTATGCTCCGCAACGCTGACCATATAATCGCCCAGCTTATTGTGAGCTCTGTGAATGCCCGGCGTATCCAGAAACACTATCTGTCCGCGTTCATCCGTATATACGGTTCTGATCCTGTTCCTCGTAGTCTGAGGCTTATGACTGGTGATAGCTATCTTCTGGCCGATGAGCCTGTTCATCAGAGTTGATTTGCCGACATTCGGTCTGCCTATCAGAGCTACGAACCCCGATCTCATAGCACTCATCACTCCGGTTTATCTGTCCCGTCCGGTTCCGCACCGGGAACAACCGGTGGCTGAACGGGTGCTGCGGGCTGGTTTACAAATGTGGGTACGGTCTGATTCATCTGCATGGGAGCAGGCATCTGTTTGGGATGCTTTAACCTGTGCTTACGTGAAGCAGCCATGCAGAGCTTCACGATCAGGAAAATGACCAGAGCAAATACGGCAAGCACTACCAGATAAGGAAGCGCTGTTACTATAAATACCAGCAGGTCTCCCAGGAATTCGATCACATTTTCAACTGCTTCTTTGAAACCTCTGCTGATACGCGCCCCTACAGAGAAGTCAACGGGTTCTGGCTCTGTGTATTCGATAACTTCCTGAATATAGAGATATATCGTGGTATAGTCAACGAGATTATCATAACTGCGGAGCTGAGCTTCTATGGACTCTATCTCATATCTGACTTCACTCAGTCTGTTCTCGATGTATATGAGTTCCTCGATATCATCCGCTTTCTTGAGCAGTTCTTCAAGTCTGTCGTACTCTACCTGCAGAGATTCCTTACGGCTCTTGTTATCCACATACTTGAGTGTCACATCCTCCACGCTCTCGGACTGATGTGTGATGTTGGAGTTCTCGCCTATGGTGGCTATGAAGCTGTCCGCCTGGGGTGCAGGTATGCGAAGCGTATAATTCGCGGATCTGCCGATGGATGTCGAACTGCCGTCAACCGAACTGGACTCGATATAACCACCGAGAGCCGATACACGGCTCGTTACAGTTGCCGTCACTGCGTCGAAGTCATAAGTCTCGATGTTCATATTTACGGTACGGATCAGCTTGCGACTGGTCTTTGTGCCGCCCTCTGTGACTTCGACTTCCTTGGCCTCAGCGCCGTTGTCAAAGCCTTCCGCCGCGTCCTCCATTTCAGTGGTCTCAGCATAGTCGTAATCATCATAAGCATAGTCACCCATTGCCGCAGATTCTGCAGCGGCTACACTGCCCGAGTAATCTGCACCGTCATATTTAGCACTGCTATTGCTGCTTCCGCATCCGGCAAGTATGGCAGTCACGATCATGATCGCTGCAGATAAGGATATCAGTCTTCCAATCCTCTCATTCATTGTCTTTTTCATAAAAACCTCCCGTGCCTGTATACGGCTCAGTTCATTCGTTGAATAAGGGTTCTATCGATCCAAAATCACCGGCGCATTCCTGTATGGCTTCCTCCCCGCCCACAACGCAGTACGCACCTGTATCCATTATAGCATCTATGTATGCCCCAAGCGACCTGATAGTCTCCGGAGTAGTTGACAGCAGTTCGTCCCTCTCTCTCTGCAGGATATCCATGGTCAGATCCGTCATGTATGCGGACAGTCCGAAGGCTCCCTTGCCCTGAGGTGTCAACGGTACATCCAGATCGGCTATGGCTCCGATGATATACTGAGTCATGGTACGCTCATCCGCATCGAAGTTTCTCACATAGTCCGCAGCACCTTCAAATACGCCCACCGTACGGCGCAGGTTCGGATCCCTGTATGATACGAAGTACCCCTTGCCGGACGGGCTGAACGCGCTCATGCATCCGTATGCACCGCCGCGAACCCTCACCTGCGTCCAGAGGTAATCATATCCCATCATCACCTTCAGTGCTTTGAGAGCACCAGTGTATTTAAGCCCCGCATCTGCGAAGCTTCCGCTTCTGGCAACATACTGAACCTGAGACGCGGAAGTAAATGCCCTGCTCCCGGAAACTGGACTGACCTTTCCGCCCGGAACATCCACGGGTTTCGTATACAGTTCGGACTTAAGGTTCCTCACCAGATCTGCAAATGCTGCAAATGATTCCTCTGATCCCGTATAGTCAAGTGTCAGATTCTCCGGACGGAAAACCGATACGCACAGGGATTTGAGCTTATCAGCCACATACTCAAAATGGCCGTCATAATCGGCATTCAGGCTCTCGAGCATGCGCAGGAACGGAATCCCGTTCATCATGTTCATGGTTGCATCGGGCTCAGAGTACTGAGAAGCCGCTGTGGCTGCAGCCAGAGAATGGCCGCCCGATATCATCGATGACTGCATGCGTGACATGACCTCATCAATAAGTTCATGAAGCCTGTTTTTGTCGTCGTACTTCGTCGTGAGCATCATCTCGCTCATCAGGCGGATCGCATCGGGCATTCTGTCAAAAAGAGTCTTCGCCTTGATCTCATATGTGATCCGGTATCTGTCTGTATCAACCGCGTTGGTGTATAGATTGGTCACAGGTACTATACCGCCGGTCTTTAAACTGATCTCCTTGAACAGTTCTGAGTATGTATGATCCGCGGTATCCATCAGGCCCATCACGGACTTGAGCAGTCCGAGATATATCCACTCGTCCGGCTTCACATTGCCGGTATCGAAAATGAATCTGATATAGCCTATTCCGTTGGTCTGGATATTATGGTAAACACAGGGAACGCCGTCTATATCACGTCTTTCCCAAATGAATCTGTTGGCTTCCCTGCGCATGTCTTCACGCCTGAGCATCGGTATGGTAGCCAGAGCCTCGGGGCTGTCCTCCGACTCCTGGTATTCGGCAAGCGCATGGGTCGCATCCGCCACGGCTTTTCTCTCATCTTCAGACATAGACTGCCTGTATGACTCCAGCTTACCGGCAAGCTGTTTGTCCTTGATAGTCGTGAGCCCCTTCACGGGACGGACAGCAAGTATGACCTTGTGTTTGTTGTTAAGGATACGGTCACGTATGAGTTCTTCGTAATATCCGGTATCGACTTTTGCTTTGAGAGAAGCATATACATCATTGGAAACGATATGCACAAAAGGCTTTGTATCATCATAGAGCCAGCTGTCCAACATCTGTATACCGAACATGAGTCCCTTGGGATATGACCCGAAATCAGCCTCCCTGTATTTGAATTCAAACAGATTGAGAGCCGCCATCAGTGATTCATGATCCAGCTCTCCGTCTGCCTGACATTTAAGTGTATCTTCTATGATGGAAGTGAACTCATCCAGTCTGTCCATATCCGTATCCTTCGCTATAAAAGAGAAGTACGGCTGACAGATGCTGTTGGTGTAATCACTGTATACATCCTTGCCTATCCCTGCATCGATAAGCGCCTTTTTGACGGGGGCTCCGGGAGTGGAACACAGTGCATAATCAAGCACTTCAAACGCGATGTATTCCTCGGGATTTAAGTTATCATCGGACACTACCATTGAATATGTCAGATAAGTGTGTTCCTCTTCGTTTGCGGATTCCGCTATGGGGTATTCCTTTTCCACATGAGAAACGGCGTCAAACGGCTTCTGTATCCCGATGGATGAATCTATATCAAGTCTCTCGTAATGAGACAGATAATCCCTGTCTATATATTCCAGCCTCTCAGCCATATCACAATCACCGTAGAGATAGATATAACTGTTGGAGGGGTGATAGTATCTGCTGTGGAAATCCAGAAAAGCCTCATATGTCAGATCGGGAATATTATCCGGATGTCCGCCGGACTCCACACCGTAGGGAGTATCGGGAAAAAGGCCTGCCATGATCTCACGGCTGACTACATCATCCGGTGATGAAAATGCACCCTTCATCTCGTTATAAACGACACCGTTGATCTTCAGTTCGCCATCCGGCTCCTCTAATTCATAATGCCATCCCTCCTGGCGGAATATCTTTTCCTCACGATAGATATTCGGATGGAATACCGCATCGAGGTAGACGTCGGTCAGATTCTCGAAGTCCTTTTCATTACAGCTGGCAACCGGGTATATGGTCTTATCGGGAAATGTCATCGCATTCAGGAATGTATTGAGACTTCCTTTGGCAAGCTCGATAAACGGATCCTTGACGGGATACTTATCCGATCCGCACAGCACGCTGTGTTCCAGTATATGGGCCACACCGGTGGAGTCTGTCGGAGGGGTTCTAAAACCTATACAGAATACTTTGTTGTCATCGTCATTGATAAGGAGGGTAACACGCGCTCCTGTCTTATCGTGTGTAAGTATCACTCCCAGCGAATCCAGGTCGGGTATATCACGCGACTCCAGGATCGTATATCCTTTCAGGTCTTTAAGTTTCTCAAGCTGCTCTTCTTTTTTCATTCTGCTCCTCATCTTTCATACGGAGAAACTCATAAGTGCCAGCTTGGACACTATGAGTTCCATGACCGCTATATTCTTTCGCTTCTTAGTATCGACATCCATCTCCATGAGATCTTCAACGGAAATGACCCGTACCTTGTATGCCGCACCTTTGCTTTTACCAAAGATCGACTTCACGGGTTCTAAGATACCTATCTTGACCTTTGCCTTGAGTTCCGTGAGTGTTCTGGCGGAAAACATATCCGGTGTAAGATAATACAGATGGCTCTCTATGGATGTCTCCGGATCCGTGTCCTTGGCAATATAATGCTCTATCACCGCCTTGAACTTAAAAGGTGCCATCACATCCGCGATCAGCTCGGCATACGTATACTTCGCTCCGAAACTGTAACTGCCGGAATCCTGCATGACATACTTGTAATCCGCATATGTGGTTTGATCGGATAGTGTATCTATGAATCGTGCCATATGACCTGTCAGGTGCCGTTTCCCGTTTCTATATCATCGATCTTGCCGCCGCTGAACACTATCGCACGCTCTATGGCTTTACGGCTCATTCCGGTCTCACGCATCAGTTCTTCCACTGTTACTTTACGTCTGAGTTCCTCTGCCATTTCGGATGCCTTGGCAGCCACTTCGTTGACGGACTTCAGCGTCTTCTCATCCTGTCTGCTCTGCTCGGCTGCGACAGCTATATACTCTTCCATTCCATCCATGATCATGCGGGTGAGCATGCCGTCTGCCTCACTCTGGTGCTCAAGTGCCCCCAGCATCGTCACTCCCAGACTGAGTGCCACATTTCCTTCTCCGATCAGATCCTCCAGGAAGACTCCCTGCCCTGCATAAAGTTTCGCGATCTCCACGACGTTTGGAAGATGCATCTCCACAAGCCTGCTCTGCGCTCCGGTATCACCGGCCATGGCTGAGAGAGTCGCTGCTTCCTTCTCTCCGTCGGAATAGTCCGGCAGAGCTTTCAGTTCTTCCAGATACATATTGAGATAATCTATCTCCTCTGATTCCAGATAGTCCTCATCACGCAGTGGCTCACCCACGCCGATATGATTCTTGCGCAGGTAATCATATACCATCTCCACCTGGTCGGGGGCCAGTTCAAGGGGTGCAAGCGCTTCATCAACCGTGCCTGCCTCCAGAAATCCCCCTTCATCGCGACCGCGGAGAGTCAGTTCTTTCAGTATCTGAGTAAATCTGGCTTCTCTGTCCATCAGCTCATCCTCACATGGGTATGTGTATACAGGTGTTCCTCACAATACTCATAATTGCCTTCACATTTGGTGCAGAATCTGAACTGCATATCCGGAGCATCTTCTTCGGTACGTCCGCATATCGCACACTTATGTCTGGTAACCCTTCCCGAAGAACGGCTTAAGTCCCTTCCCGCAGTCGGTGTTCTCACCGGTTGTCTGCGACGCATCTGTACGGGGCGTACACCCAGGCCGCGTCTGTTACGGAAATAGAATATCGCAAAATTAAGGAGTGCCATTCCCAACGCCACCTTCACGAACAGGCCTCCCGTCACGAACTGTATCGCCAGGATGACCAGATACAGGATCGCCATCCACTTGGCTTTGACGGGGATAAAGAACATGAACAGAAACATCGCATCCGGGAAAGTCATTGCGAATGCAAGCAGAATGGACATATTGATATAGTACGTACTGAATACCGCAGCCACCATCTGAGAATAAACCGCCGCCACCAGACCGCCGCCCGCTATATACGCTATGCCCATTGTCAGAAAAGCACCGATCAGAGTCAGTCCGATCCCGGAGAATATATAGACATTATACTTGTAGGTCCCCCAGGTTCTCTCAAGACTCACGCCTATGGAATAATAGCAGAAAAGCATGATGATGACCCAGAATATGTTATTGTCATTCGGCGGGACCAGAAGCCATGTGACGATGCGCCATATCTGCCCGTGGATGATCTTATAAGGGTCCAGATTCAGATACATCAGAAAATCGGGATTGATATATCTGATCGCGTATCCGACCGCATAACATATGATCATGATAAGCGGCAGATTTCTAAGTGCATATCGGCCGAATCTCTTCTCAAATTCACTCATATCCTAATACTCCGTTCATCAGAAAACACATATGGATATGATACCAAAAAGGAGCCCGTCCCACAAGGACAGGCCCCCTTAAGATTATATTAAAACATTGAACAAAAGATTAAATCTTGAAGAACTCAACCGCCGACTGCAACTCATCCGAACGTGACTTCGTACTTGATGTCTCATTCTGGATCATGGCAATGTTCGCAGCCATCTCCTGCATGGAAGCATTGGTCTCCTCGGTAGAGGCGGCATTCTCTTCGGAGATGGATGACAGCGTGGAGATCTCATCCAGAACCCTGTCTTTGCCTGAGTTGATCATCTCAACCTTATCGGTAACCTGTCTCATGGCATCGGTAGCCTGCTCGATACTCTGCTCTACCTGTTCGAAGCCCTGACCGACTTCTACAAGCACATTACCTTCGTTCGATACAGCTTCTTTGATCTGCTCTGCGAGAGATACGTTACGTGCTGACTTGGCAATGATGTCTGCTATGACGGTCTGGATCTCACCTGCAGACTCATCTGACTGAGCTGCCAGATTCTTGATATTGTCCGCAACCACCGCGAAGCCCTTGCCTGCCTCACCGGCTCTGGCTGCCTCGATGGAAGCGTTGAGAGCGAGCAGATTGGTCTGGCTTGCAATGGAAGCTATCGTCTCGGCTGCGGTACGTATATTCTCTACGGCTTCGTTGGATTCCGTAATACCCGCTGCTACTTCATCGGATATCTGTACGGTCTTCGCATTTGTATTCATCAGATCGTCGAGCTTAACCTTAGCCTGCTCGGATGCATCTCTGGCGGCTACGACTACCGAGCTGGTCGTCTCGGCAAGCTCTGCTACCTCATCAATACCCTCGCCCATCTCAGTCATGCTGCCGGCGATATTCTGTACGGACTCTGCCATCTCCATGGAGCCCTTGGAAAGCTCCGTGATAGCACCCGTGATACCGTCTGCTGCGGAGTTACATGTATCGGTGGCCTCATTAACTTCACCCATCGCGGAGTTAATGGTACCGGCACCGTTACTTACACGTCCGATCACTTCGGTCATGTTGCCCTGAAGTGTATTAACAGAATCTATAACATCACTCACTTCGGAAATAAATGATGTTGCCTGCAGAGGTTTTGTCAGATCACCCTGTGCCATATGACCTGTAGCTTCAGCCACCAGACCGATGGGCTTCCTGATAGCAGTTGCCACAAAGAATACCAGTACCGCACAAAGTATTACTATCAGAACAGCAACTATGACCACTATCCTGACGACTTTGTTGATCGCAGATGTAACTTTCTCCTCTGCTTCTCCGGCGAATGACATACCTACTACGGTACCGGAGGAATCCTTCACCGGTACATAATATACATAGTATTCTTTTCCTCCTATATTCACTCCGTCTGCGTGATATTCGTTGCCGGCCTTAACGGTTGCCCATATATCTGCGGCTGCCTGAGATCCCTCGTTACGCTCACCGTTATCCTTGCGAAGTGAAGTCATAAAGCGTGTATCGCCTTCGAACAGAGTAAGCTCTACGCCGTCTGACTGGAGTGAATCAATATATACATGGTCATCTTCATACTCAAAAGCCCCGCCGTTTTGAAGGTCATACTCGAAATACTGTCTCTGGCCCTCGGCGGCAACTCTCAGTTCCTTATAAACATCCTCCTCCATGTTGGTCGACAGCTCTCTGCACGACAATATGCCTATGATGAGTGCCGTCACAACTAAAGGTGCCAGCCCCAAAACAAGAAGGACCGGCAACAATTTGATTCCACCCTTTTTCTGTTTCATACTATCTCTCCTTTTAATCTCAAGTGTTCAATGTGTGTATATGGAAGAAATATACAATGGATATTATATCACATAGTGCGATTCTGTACAAGTTGTGCAAAAAGAAAGAAAATCCACATGCTGCGGGAGCCGGATCGGCCCCGCAACATGCGGATCAAAACACATCACACTACTGCCGGCACCAGCCGGTCAGCTTACACGATCAGATCTTAAAGAATCCAAGCTCCTGATCGAGTTTCTTAGCCAGTTCATTCAGATCGGTAGCGGACTGTGACAGTACGTTAACCGTAGCATTGAGTTCTTCCATGGAAGCGGAGGTCTGCTGAGTAGATGCTGCATTCTCCTCGGATATGGCAGAGAGGGAATCCATGGCATCCACGATGATGGACTTGCTGGCTGCACTCTCCTGTGACAGACCGGATATGGTAGTAACACCGTCCACGGTGCTTCCTACTCCGCCGATCAGTTCGTTGATCTGTGCAACGGTATTCTGAAGTACTACGTTTACGTTCTCTGTAATATCCGTAACTTCCTTGGTCTTGCCTATAGCGTTCTGAGACTGCCTGAGAAGTTTCTCCATCTCAGCACGGATCTCATCTGCAGTCTGTGCGGACTCTGTAGCCAGCTTGCCGATCTCCTCGGCAACGACTGCGAAACCACGTCCTGCCTCACCGGCTCTGGCTGCCTCTATCGAAGCATTAAGTGCGAGCAGGTTGGTCTGGCTGGCGATGGATGTGATACCGTCAACTCTCTCATTAACGCTCTGAACTGCTGCGTTGGTAGCATTCATGCCCTCGCTGATCTCATCCATAGCACGGCTCATGGCTTCCATATTCTCTGCAAGATCACTGATGGCGCCTGCAGATGACTGGCTCTGGTCACTCATGGATGAAGCTGTGGTTGCAAGACCTTCAGCGTTATTGGCAACTTCCTGGATCGCATCGGAGAGCATACCCATGTTCTCTGAAGCACGCTGGATGGTATCTGCCTGATCGGTGGCGCCCTTTGCTATCTCCTGAACTGCCTCGGATACATCATCCGTAGTCTGGCTGATCTGATCGGCACTCTCGGCAAGCAGATGTGAGGATTCGCCAAGTTCAGCCATGGCTGCCTTCATATCGGTCACTACACTTGTAAGCTTATCATTCAGGGCATTGATATTGCCTACGATGTCTCCGAATTCATCCTTACGCTTGATGAGTGCGGGAGCGGTGATCTTCTCAAACTCACCGTTGGAAAGCTTATCTATGGTCTTGTTTACTTCAACGATAGGTTTCGTGAATGAAGAAGCAAGGAAAATGGAAATGGCAGTAGCTGCAGCGATCATCAGGATACCGGCGATGATTATGGTACGGATCATCTTGTTCGCACCTGCAAGAGCGTCGCCCTTATTGGTAGCTATAACGGTAACCCAGCCGGTCAATGGCTCACGCTGATAAGACATAACCCAGTCACCTCCGTTGAAGCTGGAATCATAACTTCCCGATGCTTCGGGATTGCTCCTGGAATCTGTATACCATGCCTGAGTGCTGAAGTTAACAGGCTCTCCTGTCTCAAGATCCATGGATGTATGAGCGATCAGGTCACCGTTGTTATCACCTATGAAGATATCCTGGCTAGCATATACAACTTCATCCTTAACCAGCTCGGTAAAGTCGGTCAGATTATAGTTCCTCTGAACAGCACCGATGAAGTTTCCGTCATCATCAAGTACGGGTGCTATAAATGTACAGATCCTCTTCCCCGTAGTCTTGCTTATATTCTGGTCAGATACACAGAATGCCTTGGTATCGCGGCAGGAAGTGAAGTACTCTCTGGAAGAAACGTCTACAAGATCACCGCTGGCTCTGGCTACCTGCATACCGTCAGCGCCTGTAATAACCATACCGTTGCCGTCTCCGAAAGCCGCATCGGCTCTTGCAAGCCATGCCGCACACTCTTCGGGAGTAACTGTTCCGGCCAGAGTATCTCTGACTACGGTAGATGCAGCCACGGTCTCGATCATACGACGGTTCTCTTTGACGATCGTACCGAAATCATGCTCCACCAGGTTAACCTGCGCCACGTTCATGTCTTCCATATTCTGAATGGCCTCTTTGTGGGATGAACTGTAGCTCACTATGATCGCTACGATCATGGGGATGGCCATAATGGCCACGATGATCAGAGTCAGCTTGGTCTTGACACTGTCAAGAAATCCTTTGCCGCTCTTTTTCTTGGGTGTTGATGAACTCATGCTACAAAACCTCCATTAGTTTTTGTCTGTATCGGTAAAGATATCCTTGGCGATATCTATACGACCGTTCTCAGCTGCGGTAAAGAGAGCCTTAGTCTCACGATTCTCCTGCTCTCCCTGAGCTATGGCACCGGTCATCTCGGCATTGAATTCGTTATCGTCTTCAATATGCTCTCCGGTCTGATCCCGCTCACCTGTACCCCGGATCTCATCCAGTCTTTCTCTGCGGTCAACTTCGGCATTATATGTACGGCTGTCGATCTTGCCCTGTCTGTACAGAGTATCTACCATGTTATCCGGATAGCCGCTGAGAGAATTATACTCTGCTGTTGTCTCGGCAGCCTTGGCTTCCGCTTCGGCTTCACGTTCCTCCCGCATGGCCTGACGTGCTTCGCTTGCCTCCTCAGCCTTTTCCTGACGTTCTTTTATGAGTTCGGCTCTCTTCTCTGCCGACTCGGTCTCCATCTCAGTCACACTCTTCTCATCATCTCCGGCAGGTTTAAGAGTGACCATGCCATCCTCGAGTTTCTGAAGTGCCTCAGGTCTGGCAGTCACGGTATCCCCGTCTTCTGATATATCCAGCACGTCGCCGTATACACCTTTGGCAGCCGCGTCTTCAGCCTGACTCGCCGCCTTGGCAGCATCGGAAGCCTTGTATGCGGTATTCTCACGGGTTTCAGACTGTTTATCGGCATTCCCTATAGTCTGAGCGCGATGTACGGCACCCATCTGCATAGAATTCTGTATCTGATTGATATTAACAGGTTCCATATCGGTCACCTCCTTGTAAACTGGCTATGTAACATGACATATAATCGCTTAGGGTATATTTTACCACATTTTTTAGTGTGATAAAACGATTTTTTGTTCATATTGTCAAAAAGTTTGATTGATTGGAGATTTTTTTATATAATCTACTGATAGAGAATTCCGATCAACACCTATGAAATGTGAGGTCCCCAATGGATAAAGGCATCCTGTTCGTTCAGGAATCATCCAGTTTCCTTACCAACGCCATAATCACCGCCCTCCAGAAAGCGGATTTTGTATGCGGTACCGCAGGATTTGACGTGGATGAGTTGTCGGCTGTAATAGACAGATACGACTGTATCTTCATCAATATCGAGAAGGGCACGGCGTACCATTACACGCCGGTGTTCGTCTATCTGAAAGATCAGGCCTGTTTCAACGACAAAAAATGTATGATCATGGGTATGCCCAATGACATAGACGACTGCATGGAGATCCTGACGGATACGGCCATCATAGCCAGGTTCGAGCGTCCCATCAACACCAGAGACGTTATTGACAAGGTTACCGCAACATTTGAGGATGTTGTGGAGAATGTCAACCGCAAAACCATCCTTGTAGTCGATGATTCGGGAACATTCCTGCATGCGATCCGTACATGGCTCGATCCGGTCTATAAGGTCATAATGGTCAACTCCGCTACAAACGCGATCTCCTATCTGGCTACCAACACGCCGGACCTGATACTGCTCGACTATGAGATGCCGGTATGTTCCGGCCCCAAATTACTCGAGATGATCCGTGCCGATGCGTCCAATGCCAATATCCCGGTCATATTCCTGACCAGCAAGGGAGACCGTGAAAGCGTGCAGAAAGTCCTTGACCTGCATCCTCAGGGATACCTGCTCAAGACCATCACGCGTCCGGATATGCTTAAGGAACTTGAGAATTTCTTTGAGAAATATGACGAAGAGCACGGAACGGATCAACCGTTCAATGCTCTCGATGTCCTGTCCAATCTGTTCTGATCAGATTTGATCCGTACTCTCACTTCATGTATTTCTTTTGGGCTTTCACGACTATCAGGCCATAGATTATCAGAAGTATAAAGAATACGGCATTGATTATCAGCTGGATGATCATATACTGTGTGGATGATGCGGCGTATTTGCTGTAAGTCATATTGAATATACCCGAAGCGGCACACAGCAGCCCCACAGCCAGAAGTTTCCACCACAGATAATTGATGAACCCTTCCTTATCCTTGAGCTGGCTCTCATCCAGGCTTCTGCTCATCACCACACCCGAGTTGATCCTGCCCTTTGTCTTCATCATAACCGCGCAATATGCCATATACAGTCCGCAGACCGTAACCAGAATATCAAAAATACTGAAATCCATACCTGTCACCTGCTAAGAAATTCTTTAACCGTTTTCTCCATTTCATCCACTTCACATATCGTTTTATGAAGGATCGGAGCTGTTCTGATCTCACTGACCGCTTTGGGAATGGAGATCTTACTCAGTTCATACAGTCTGTCAGCCTTGTCAAAATCATCAGCCGACTCATATCCGGGATCGATCGCACGCAACACGCTGCCGGTGAACTTATAAGGGCTCGCCGTGGAAGCTATCACCGTAGGAGTCTTATCTCCGCTCTTCATACGATATGACCTGTATACGCCTGCTGCCACTGCTGTATGAGGATCGATCAGATATCCGCATGATTCATATATATCCCTGATGGTATTCAGAGTGAGTTCCTCGTCACAGAACCCTCCGGCAAAAGGTGCCAGCTGCTCTCGCATATCATCGGTGATATCATACCGTCCGGTTCTGGACAGCAGATCCATCAGTGTCCTGCATCTGGATGCATCATTTCCGCATATATGATATATAAGACGCTCCAGATTACTGGATATGAGGATATCCATAGAGGGAGACGATGTCAGTATGAACTCTCTGTTCCTGTCATATGTTCCCGTGGAAAAGAAATCATAAAGAACCTTATTCTCATTTGACGCACAGATGAGTTTCGCGATCGGAAGCCCCATCTGTCCGGCGTAGTAAGCCGCCAGGATATTTCCGAAATTACCGGTAGGTACAACTACATTTACCGGATCGCCCTTTTTGATCCTCTCCTCTTTGAGCAGTCTGGTATAAGCATATACATAGTAAACGATCTGCGGAACCAGACGGCCTATATTGATGGAATTGGCAGATGAGAATCTCATGCCGTGTTCATCCATCCATCCGCGAAGTTCCTCATCGGCAAAAAGCTTCTTTACACCCGTCTGTGCATTATCGAAAGTGCCGTTGATACCTACGACAAAGGTATTGTCTCCCTGCTGGGTGACCATCTGCTGTTTCTGTATGGGGCTCACTCCGTCCTTGGGATAAAAGACGATGATCCTGGTTCCGGGAACGGATGCAAATCCGGCCAGCGCTGCCTTGCCCGTATCGCCGCTTGTAGCTGTAAGGATAACTATCTCGCTGTCGACATTATTCTTACGGGCGGCAGTAGTCATCAGGTGAGGCAGGATGCTTAAAGCCATATCTTTAAATGCTATGGTAGCTCCGTGATACAGTTCCAGAAAATACGCATCCGCAGCTTCTGCCATCGGAGCGATCTCCTCGGTATCGAACTTCTCATCATAAGCCGCATCTATACAATGACGGAGCTCATCATCGGTGTAGTCTGTCAGATACAAACGCAGGATCTCAAAAGCCACATGTCTGTAATCCATGCGGGCAAGAGCATCCAGATCTGTGCTCAGCGCCGGTATATGATCCGGAACATATAAGCCGCCGTCAGAAGCCAGACCGTTAAGTATGGCCTGTGAAGCGGTCAGGGTCTCGCCGGCACCTCTCGTTGAGCTGTATGTCACATCAGTCATAATCTCTCTCCATAATCATTCAATAATATATCAGGGACGTTCCCGCCCGCAGATAACCTATACTATACCACACGCCGTATGATACAATCAACGCATGAACAGCGATCAGTTACCGGGCGTATACCCCGCCGTACGCAAGGACGGAAGCAGATACTACCGCGCTTCGGTCACATACAGGAACAAACATATCTCTCTGGGCAGTTATCCGTCTGCCGCAGATGCCCATGAGGCATATCTCGAAGCACTTGATCTGCTTCATTCAGCCGGTACGGATGAGACGGGAGATCCCGGCATAGGGTCATATGATCCCCATGCTCACCTGAACTTCGATAAATGGGTAGTATTGTGCAATTTCCGGGATAACGGAGTATATATCCCCAATCCCATCTATGTACGTCCGAGGCTTTTCTATTACTATTTTGCTCCTCACGATTTCTACATATTCTCAAGCGAGGATCTGTTCTATTACTCTGCACACAGGATCCAGCGCAGAGGCGGACACCACTTCGTGGCCGACTACGGTTCGCAGATCAATATACTCTCGCGCTACGGAATCCGCAGTCATGCAGTCGCTGGCCGTGATTATGTATTCATAAACGGCAACCCCCAGGATATGCAATATGCCAATATCATGGTCATCAATCCATACCACGGAGTGCGCATGGATGAGGACGGCAGATATTCGGTCCGCATACATGTTAACGGTTATCTGAATGTGGGAACATATGACTCGGCGATAGAAGCGGCCGTAGCCTATAACAAAGCAGCCGACATCTTACTGGAATCAGGTATATCACGCCAATTCCCGATGAATTATATAGACGGGCTCTCGCCCAAATCCTATGCAGACATCTATACCGCCGTGCCCGTATCACGCGGTATCACAAAGTACCCTATCTCGAAGCGTAATCTATGAATCCGACACTCACGCCATAGTCGCCGGTCAGTCCGGTTATGAGTTTGCCGCGGGTGTTATACTTCCACATGCTCATCAGATATGGATAATCCGGCAGATTACCCTCATTCGCCATCCAGATCTCATATTTGCTCAATGGAGCCGGATTCACCTGGCACAGCAGGAATTCCTTATTGGCAGCGACCATCGCATTATAGCCGCCGGTCTCTATCAGATTACAGAACGCAGTCAGCACGCCGGTGCGGGCAGTCTTGTCTATACCCTCGATCCTGGATATATCATTGGTGATCAGGTGCATCTCTATCGCTACGGGATAAGCGAGTTTGAACTGAGGGCTGGCTGTGGTCACAGTTGTGCTAGTGGTCGCAGTGCCGGTATTATTCGTATTGGGATCGGCAACGACTGCAGCTTCACTCACTTTCTCGGTCACCACGTGCTCCGTCCCGTCCGCATCTGTCGTAACCGTCGTGACATTACCGTATGGATCGAGATTCACGGTCTTCTTGCTGATCTGCTTTCCTTCCGCATCGTTTACGGTCACGGTAGTATTGCCCTTGCTGTCCACAACGGTCGTCGTAGTATTGCCCGAGGTATCCTTTACGGAGGTTGTTGTCCCGTACTTGGCGGGATCGGTCTCCAGGCCCATTCCTTTGAGTTTCTGCTGGAGAGTCTGCGGAACGGTCGTCGTATTCTGGTTAGAGGTATTATTATTTGACTGTGCAGTCGACAGTCCCAGACCCGCAACGGCACTCTGGGCCGCAGCCAGCTGAGTCATCACATAGGTGGCTTCCTCCTTGGCCTCAGTTTCATTGATGGCCTGTGACGAGAAATACACACCGAAAGGAATACCGGCTTTGGCCGCCTGTGTCACATTCTCGATGAACTTGGTATCTGCGATGATATTACCGGTATCATAACCTCTGGCACCTACCCTGATCATCACATAATCAGCCTGTCTGGCCAGAGCGGTCCAGTCGATGGAAGTGGTGTATTGTGAGATGTCCACTCCTGTTTTGGTCACGCGTCTCCCGTTCACGTAGTATCCAATGATCCCGTTCTGACTCTGGAACTGTGTATTCTCGTAAGTATTCAGCTTAAGCGATGAATTGATGGGAAGCCACTCTGTGGTACCATCTATATGAGTGACCATCGTATGCTTACCGTCAGTTGCCGGATCGGCATTCTCCGCAGCGGCCTTGGCAGCAGCTTCCGCTGCTTCCTCCTCGGCTTTCCTCATATCGGATTCTTTCTGTTCGAGTATGTCCTTGCGAGATGTGTTATCGCCCCCCGGATGATCGATGACATCGGTTTCGTCACCGTACTGATACATATCCCAGAAATTCAGGTCATCCGCACGCAGTGTATCCACAGGTTCACCATCCTGTGTCTGGGAAGCCGATTCCTCAAGGGGTGCCGTCGCCGTATAGACATGCGGCTTCTTCTTGGAGCTGTTGGTAGCCAGCACCAGTGCCAGGATGAAGAATATCGAAAGAGATGCCCCCAGTATGATAACCGGCATCCTCACGCTAAGTCCGCTGTATTCGTCGTCATCGTGTTGTAATTTCATGGTATTGTGATAAGGTTAGAAAAGATCGCTACTCGAAGATTATACCACATACGGTATGAAGGATAAATCTTATGCATCCACGTACACCGGCCGGCCCGATGCACCGTAAATTCATAAAAAGACTGTCTGTTGTCACTGCCGTAACCCTGGCAGCAGTTCTGAGCGCATGTTCGGGGCCTGCCGCCGCCGATACCCCCGTATCACGCTCCGGTCTTTTTTTTGATACGGTCGTGACCATAACCTTATATGATTATGAAGGATCTTCGGATCCCATTCTTGATGAGTGCATGTCCATGTGCGAGCACTACGAGTCACTCCTGTCTCCGACCGTTGAAGGTTCGGATATATGGCGCATCAACCACAGCGATACCGGTCCCGTGGCCGTAGATACGGAGACCGCAGAGCTCTTACAGACTGCCATCCGGTATTCCGAAATGTCGGATGGAGTGCTGGATCTGACGATAGGCGGACTATGTGATCTGTGGGATATCGATAATCTGGCAGATACCGGCACCCCGGTCATACCTGCCCAAAAAGATATCACGGAAGCACTGACACATATCGATCACGGATGTGTAACGGTCGATGACCGCAAGGTCACACTCTCAGACCCCGAAGCCTGCATCACACTCGGTTTCATCGCCAAAGGATATGTGGCCGACAGACTCGAAGACGTGCTCAGAAGCCAGGGAGTAAAGAGCGCCATGATAGATCTGGGCGGTAACATAGAAGTTATAGGCCGGCGTCCGGACGGAGGAGATTTCCGTGTCGGAATACAGAAGCCTTTTGCCGGCCGTGGTGAATCCATAGCCGTAACTCCGGTCGCAGACGGCATGTCAGTAGTGTCATCCGGTACCTATGAGAGATATTTCACGGTGGACGGACGGATATACCACCACATCCTGGATACTAAAACAGGCTACCCCGCTGACACCGGTGTCATCGGGGTAACCGTGATCTCTGATTCATCTGTCGAAGCTGACGCACTGTCCACTCTCTGTCTCCTGCTCGGTACAGACCGCGGTATGGATCTGATCGAGAGTCTTGAAGATACGGAAGCGCTGTTCATCACTTCGGACTATGATCTGATGAGCAGTTCGGGCTGGAAGGAACTCACACCTTGAATCTGCTCATGTTATCATCCAGTTCATCTGCTATACCCTTGAGTTCCTGAGCCTTCTCTGAGATGCTCGCTACGATGCTCGTAACCTGGGTAGCGGAATTGGATGTCTCCTGTGTGCTCGCTGCATTCTCTTCAGCGATGGCAGTCAGATTCTGAACTATATCAACTACTTCTATACGCGTCTTATCAAGTTCGGCGGACTTATCTCTGATGAGCCTTATGCTGTCGATCGATGCTGATATGCCATCGGCAACCTCTCCGAACTTCTGTTCTGTCTGAAGGACGTTTTCGTTCTGCTCGTTCATGATGTTCTGAACATCACTCATAGTCTCAACAGCCTTCTGGGAATCTGACAGCAGTACATCTATGATAGCCTCGATCTGCTGAGCCGATTCATTGGACTGCTCTGCCAGCTTCTGTATCTGTCCGGCAACTACGGCGAATCCGCGGCCCTGGTCTCCGGCCCTGGCAGCCTCTATCGAAGCATTGAGTGACAGCAGGTTGGTCTCCTCGGCTATAGCAGTGATCAGGCTGGTTGCCTCACGGATCTTCTGAGCCGATGTATTCGTTGTCTTGGTCTGTTCAGCGATGACTCCGATAGAATCAACTGCTCTGCGGTTGATATCCTCAAGGATACGAAGTGTCTCCTGTGCTTCTCCGGATGCATTACGCATGCCTCTGGCAACTTCTACCAGATTCTGGAGTTCCTGTCCGTTCTCTTCAACCAGGTTACCCATCAGAATGACATCTTCGGTCGCCTTCTGTGTTTCATCAGCCTGTGATGTGGCACCGGTGGATATCTCGGACACAGCCAGTTCAACCTGCTCCATGGTGATGGTAGTCTCATTGGTACCCGATTCCAGAGTCTCGGATGCAAGTCTGACATTATCGGCCTGCGCCTTAAGAGTGATTATCACCTCGGAAAGAGCTTTCTCAAGGCCCGACATACCTTTGGCCATCACACCGTTCTCATCCTTACGTTTGCTTAAGCCCTCCAGTTCGAGATTATCCGTCATATCAAGACTGGCCAGTTTATCTATCGCATTGGATATCTTGATGATAGGATTGGTTATCATGCTCGCGAGCAGGAATGCAAGTCCTATAGCCACTATCAGGATCACGATCGCAAGGATGTATGCCATACGGCTGACTCTGTTGATCTCACCCATTGCATCGTCTTCATCTGCCGTAACGACCAGAATGGCATAATTGTCTTTATCAACATAATAAGCGGCATACTTATAGGCGCCTTTATATTCGTACTCGATAACACCGGGTTCGGGATGCTCTCCCGCTGAGATCTGAGCGACCAGTCCCTTAACGGCAGCGTTCTCAACCGGATTACCCAC
>CAJOID010000016.1:0-15136 GCA_905234595.1 uncultured Lachnospiraceae bacterium
GATTATAATTGTAGCTATAATTTTTAGTAATACAAATACACCGCCGATGTATAGGATCGCTATCAGCAGGGTCAGTATGAATTCTTTGGTTTTGGATATCTGTATGGGCTTCATAAGAGAATCTTAAGAATTATCCTTTCGCTTCATTAAGGATTCTACCATGATACATGGTATAATGGTAGAGTCGTTTGGCTGTATCTGTCGTTATGAAAAAAAAGATCAAAAACAAAAGCTTAATAGTTATAAATCTGTTCTGGTTTGCAGTGATAGCATTCCTGTCATATCGTATGCCCATGATGGTGGATGACTATGTGCATATTAATTCATTCGCAACCGGAGATCGTATCACATCCATATCCATGATCCCGGATTCTGTCGCCACTTATTATATGACTTGGGGTGGCAGGGCCTTATCCATGTTCTTTATCCAGCTGATGCTGATGCTTCCGAGATGGGTATATGCGATATTGAACGGTGTGGTGTATGTGCTGATGGTTAATGTCATTTCAGGTTATTCGGATGGTAGATCAGAAGGAAAATCACAGGCATTAATTGGAAATACCGTGACTGTATCATTGCTCTATCTGTTCATCTGGTTCTTTATGCCCGATTTCGCAGAAGTGACTATTTGGCTGACCGGTAGCATCACTTATCTGTGGACAACTACACTGATCTTGATCATTGGTGGGATTTATTATAGGGATTATTTTTTTCCAGGTGATAGTGAAGAACAGTTGAGGACGGGGGACATCCTGCGTGTGGCCGGTATGATAATCCTGGGATTTTGTGCAGGACTGTCCAATGAATCCGGTGCATGCACTTTGATATGTGCGCTTGTATTATATGTGTTTATGATGATACGGAACGGACGGAAGATTTTAATTGACAGGGTAGCCGGGATCATATCCTGTATAGCCGGTACAGCTGTTTTGATACTTGCTCCCGGTAACCGCGTACGCTCTGCTTCGGTAGTTTCGGAATCTGAGCATGGAAGCCTGATAAGTATACTCTTCTTTAGATTTGCACGTGAGAATTTCTATTTCCTTCTTTATCTGTTGGTTCCGCTTGTTATATGTGTGGCTTTGTATCTGCTGACACGTTCGAGCGATAAGCCGGATTCAGGGAAGAAATCGTCTCCGGTGCCGGTCTTTTGGGTACTGGCTCTGATCAGCATATATGTACTTACTTTTTCGTCCGGATTTGCTGATCGGGTTCTTCAGTTTCCGCTGCTGCTGATCGCTGTATCGTTTGGAATTTTGATACGAGGTATCGTCGGAGTTTATATCGGTACCGGCGATACGGATATTCAAGGGAAACCGTGGTATCGTCCTATCAGATGCCTGATCGCAGGTCTTATGCTTACGGTGCTGGTAGAGATTGTTGCCGGTTCTCTGTATGCGAAGCAGTCTGATTCATATTTTGACAGACATATGTATTATCATCATCTGGATAGTGACAGCACTTCGGGTCTCCTGCCCGGTAATGGTATGACCGACTGATCATAATAGAATCAATATATGACTCTTACTATCATTTCTGTTCTGTATATTCTGCTTGTATTTGCCCTGTTCTATCTGATTCGGCGTAAATTCAGGATAGCATTGCTGGCTATCGCCAGTCTGGTATACGTATGCCTGTTGGATGTGTATGCGGGTATAGCAGTTATCGCTGTGGCGATGTTTACCTGGCTGATGGGACTTGTGATCGAGTATGCAAAGTCGCGGGACGTGAATAAGATAGTGCGTATCGCTACGGCAGTTGGTATCATCATCCTTGCCGGGTTCCTCTTGTTCATGAAATCCTATTCCAGATTTCCATTTATGCAGAACGAGGAGTCACTTTTTCACAGGTTCATTCTTCCCATCGGGTTTTCATTCTATGTATTCCAGGCAATCAGCTATATAGCGGATATATACAGAGAGACCATACCAGTAGAAAGGAATGTGTTCCGTATGCTTTTCTATCTGATCTGGTTTCCCAAGTTTGTGAGTGGTCCCATAGAGCGTAAAGCCGATATGGATGAGCAGCTTGAAAATATACAGGACCTTCTGTTCTTTGATGCAGCGAGATGGAGCAGGGTTATACAATATGTCCTGATAGGCGCATTTTATAAGATTGTGATCGCAGACAGGTTGGGTATATATGTAGATAAGATATATGGTGCCTATGAGAGTATGAACAGCCTGACACTGTTCCTGGGAATGATCATGTACAGTTTCCAGATATACTGTGATTTCGCGGGGTACTCGTATGCTGCGATCGGTTTTTCTTTGATATTTGGGATCAGATTAACGGAGAATTTTAAGTTGCCATATATGAGTCAGAACATCACCGAGTTCTGGCGCAGATGGCACTGTTCACTTAGCTCGTGGCTGAGGGACTATATATACATACCTCTGGGAGGCAGCAGACACGGACAGGTGCGTAAGATCATTAATACAATGATAGTGTTTCTTGTATGCGGAATCTGGCATGGGGAGAGCATGAGCTTCATGGCGTGGGGGCTGCTTCATGGAGTGTATTCGGCTGTGGATGGTCTGGAATTGTTCCGTAGTGGTGCGGCACGAAGATTGCGTGAGGGGTGGATTGGCCGGATACTGACATTCATGTGTGTGTCGGTGGCGTGGATCTTCTTCCGGGCGAGCTCGTTTACAGGGGCCTGCAGATATATTCTGACCATGCTGACAGCCGGAGTATCACGCGAGACGTTGATGAGCGACCATATGAGTCTTTTCCCTAATCATGTTACGGACATTTATGTCATGGTGATCACGCTTGCTGTACTGTTGTTGATAGAGTATATAGCATATAGATCAGAACGCAATGTGCCTGCGTTGCTCATAGGACGTCCTTATTATGTGCAATATACGGCTGCTTTCTTGATGATCATGGGAATCCTGATACTGGGAATATATGGCCCGGCACATGATACTGCCAGAATGATATATATGCAGTTCTAAAAGCTAATGAAGAAAAAACACAAACAAGTAATCATATTTGCCATATTTGTACTCATATGCATCCTGGCATATGGGTTCTGTGACCGACTGCTGTGCTATAAGACTGAGCACGGTGTCATGCAGGCCAGGGAGCTGTATGCTCAGCCACGTGATACTGTAGATGTGGTTTTCATGGGATCCAGTCATATCCATTGCAATGTAAATACTGCTCTGCTATGGGAAGAGTATGGGATAGCTTCATATGACTACAGTGCGGCTGAACAACCACTGTGGACGACATACTACTATCTGCGAGAGGTATGTAAGTATCAGGATCCCGGGTTGGTGGTGATCGACTTGTATTCGCCCGCGAGATTCAAGGATGACTACCAGTATAACTACCTCGAGGATAACCTGCTTGGAGTGAGGTTCTCACTGAACAAGCTTGCCATGATAGCAACCAGTTGTGAGTATGAGCGCATATGGGAGTACTGGCCGTCGATATCGGCATACCATCTCAGATTCGACTCAGTGGATGAGACTGACTGGGACTATGTGATGAAATCACGACGGGAACGCGCATCTTATAAGGGATATACTCCGTACTATGTCGTGGATCCTCAGGAGGAACCCGAACTGTCTCAGGAACACAGTGGGGGTATAACTCTTAAGTCAGAGATCTATCTGCAGCGGATCATAGATTACTGCCGCAGACACGATATTGATCTGTTCCTGATGGTATCCCCCTATATCACGACGGATGAGGATGAACTCGTATATAACCGTGTGCATGAGATCGCTGATATGAACGGCATCCAGTTCAACAGTACAAACTACTTTTATGATGCCATGAATCTGGATTTCGAGAGTGACTTCAATGATACATCGCATTTAAACTATCGTGGCAGCTGCAAATTCAGTGAATATCTGGGCGGTGAACTTAAACGTATGTATGAGATCCCTGACAGACGGGGTGATGAACGATGGGAATCCTGGGACAGACATGCACAGGAGATTCACGAAAAGGCCAAAGAAGTAGGATTTACAGAGGATACATACGGGAAGAAGCAGAGTGATGCTACTGTTACAGAAGATGCCGATTCTCAAAACTCTGGCATGGGAGTCGCCACAGAAACACAGAATAATGAGCCGGAAACGGTGAAGGCCGTGAAAACCGTGAAAGTCGGCGACGATGAAGTAGAGCTTCAGACAAGTGGATTGATCAAGGATGAAAATGATATCAAAGTCGATGATGACACCACAGCTACAGTCGAGGCTTCGGTAGATACACCCGTCGATTTGGGTCGCATATTGTTTGTGGGTGATTCCCGGACAATAGATATGTTCGCTGATTCCGACGAGACAGTGTGGGGACAAAGCCATGATGACATCACAGTATACGCCGGACATGGTATGGGATTTGATTTCATGCAGGGTGCGATCAATGATTGTGGCCATGAGAACTTTGATACTCTGGTAACCTGGATGGGCGCTAATGACCGTGGTGATTTCAGCATATACCGGAGTTACTATGACGAACTGATAGGTGAGGGTAAGACAATAATAGTATGTACTGTCGGTCCTACTCAGGATGACGACTTGGCCGAATGGGATCATCCGGATTACGAGAACAGTAATATGACCAAGTATAATTCGGAGTTGCAGAAATGGGCTTCTCAGAATGGTGTCAAAGTGATTGATTTGTACAGTTATATTTCATCAAATGTACAGATAGATCCTGCAGACGGAATCCACTATACACCCAGACCGACTACCTCGATATGGGCATATATTTTGGAACAGTTATTATGAATTCATCTTCAGATCGATCTCTGCCCCCAGGAACTCATCAAGATATTCCTTGAAATCTTTACATTCATCATCGATCGAATGGATCATTTCTTTGTATTTTTCTTTTGCGAGAGACACGTAATTATCATGATTGTCATATCCGTGTTCGCACCATCCGAAGGGATGAGTCAGGATCTGAACTTTCTTATGGTTCAGGATATTGTCTCTCGTAGGGTAACCGTATCTCCAGATGTGGTTCGCGTCTGACATATACTTCACATCGAGGACAGTATTGTCGTCCACGCCTTCTGCATAACTGAAGAAATCATCCTGATATGCATTCAGTATCCCCGGGTATTTAAAGTTGCATGCGAGCGCCGCCGACGGAGGCCTGTGTATACTGAACTGATTGACCTCGAAGCCGAGCATGTATGACATGATCTCGAGCTGCTTCGGGATCTGCTGCCTGATGACTTCCATGTCGGTCTCGCCGTCGAGCGCGAAGTGGAGACCGATGGTGTGGCCGTTATCCCTCATTCTGTATATGCGGTCTTTCGTAGTCCTGGAGAAGGGATTATAACTGTTGTTCGTAAACTGGAAGAACCATGTGCTGGTGAAGTCCATCTCAGTCTCGACCAGCGACAGCTGATACGATCTCTCCACACTGTATTCCACATCGTGACGCATGATCGCGAATTCATCTGCTCCGAGTGCTTCGGGGTATTTATTAACACGGCCGCTGTCTTTGATAGCCTGTATTATTTCTCTGTAATCGTCGTATGAGAACATGTGGGTACTCCTTATATGTGTTTGGTATTCTTAATATGCTTCGTTTATCTTAACGAACTCATCGAAGCGTGGCAATGACAAATTTAACATTCCGAATCCCGCGCTGTCTACCACTCCTTTTTTGATCAATCGGTCACGTTGGACAGAGTAGGTTTTGGCATTGGAACCTGTTCGGGATATGATATCTGAAGCTTTCATTTCTCCGTTCCGGGCAAGTAGTGAGATTATCTCACGCTCTTTTTTTGACAGATCCTCCCATATTTTTTCATAGCAGTAATTCGACATTCTTTCGTCGAATGAGGGGATTGCCTCATTTAAGGAACACTCCTTGTCCCACATTATATATCCCAGAACCTGGAATGCATATGAGTATCCTTTTGTAAATGAAGCCATCTGAATTGCTTCTTCATCACTGCACTGGAATGTCTGCTGATACTGGTTCTTCATTCCTATCAAACTCAATGGCTTCAGAATTATCCTTTCGGCACGGAGCAGGAATGTACATCTTTTGTCACGTTGGAGATTATATATATTCTCATATATCCCTGTCATCAGAAGGAATACGGACAGATTTTTGGATATCAGGTCCTGGAATGCGCTCGCGAAACTGATAACATCATTGTTTTTGGTAACATCATCGATCGTTATCAGTATACGTATTCCTTTTCCGTTTACTATTCTGACCATCTTCTCTATAGCTATCTGTATATCCGAGATGGGAGGAGCCTTTTTGATTTCCACCCCAATCCCGAACCTGGTCAGGTTGAGCGACGCTTCTATAAAGTGCTTCTGCAGGCGGGCATCCTCATACAGGCCTGAGGCGAGCATCTCCAGCAGGTTTCTGCCCGGGTTGAGCGATACTACAACCCAGTCATCCTTCCGCCGGTACTCGTTAGAGATGGTTGACAGGAGGACCGTCTTGCCGATTCCCCGAACTCCCATTATCAGATAGCAGTTGTTGGATGGTGATATACTGTTGAAGGTTTCGGTAATCTGTAGATATGCCTCGGTACGATCCACATATCTGTCAGGCTCCTTGCCGAAACTCAGGCAAAACGGATTATTCTGTGCCATTGAATCCCCCTTGTGTTAGGCTTTGTTAGGATTTCAAATTTGTGTTAGAAGTTGTTAGCATTTGTTAGAACTTGATAGAAGTATTGTATTAGTTGCCGGTTCGTCTGTCAAGTGTTCATATGGCATGAAATGATGACATAATCGCCAGAAATGGTATAATCAGATTTGTGAAGGCCTTAGCTTATCCTTTTGATCCCGAATATATACTAAAGAAGTCCAAATCTATCCGCCGGGAACTTCTGGCGGACGGTTCTGTGCGTGTGCATAAGAAGATCGCTGTGCTCGGCGGGTCGACTACGCATGACTATATCAGGATGCTGGAACTTTTTCTCTTAAACTACGGTATAGAGCCTGAGTTCTACGAGTCCGAGTATGCGCAGTATTATCAGGATGTGATGTTCGATCCGGAAGAGCTGGTCAGCTTCTCGCCGGATCTGATATATATCCATACCGGGTTCCGAAATATCGAAAACCTGCCGTCTCCGGGAATGCCGGCAAGTGATGTGGATGCGATGCTGGATGCTGAGTATGCACGTTTCGAGGGTATGTGGCAGCACCTGTCGGAGAAGTATCAGTGCCCGGTCATTCAGAATAACTTCGAGTATCCGTATTACCGTGTGATGGGCAACTTCGAAGCAGTGGATCCGTCGGGACGTGTGCGGTTCGTGAACAGACTTAATGAACGGTTTGCAGAGTATGCTTCCGCTCATGAGGCTTTCTATATCCACGACATCAACTACCTGTCTGCGACTTATGGACTGGATAAGTGGATCGATCCTGCTTTCTGGAATATGTACAAGTATATGTGTGCCATGAAGGCTATCCCTGAGTTTGCTTTCAGCCTTTCTCATATCTGTAAGGCCATATGGGGACGCAATAAGAAGGCGCTGGCGCTCGACCTCGATAACACGCTCTGGGGAGGTATCGTGGGAGATGACGGACCGGAGAATCTCGAGATAGGTCAGGAGACGGCGGTGGCCGAGACATATACGGAGTTTCAGACTTATCTGAAGGAACAGAAGAGCATTGGAGTGCTCTTAAATGTGGATTCCAAGAACGAAGAAGAAAATGCTCTTGCCGGACTGAATCATCCGGAGGGTGTATTACGACCTGATGACTTTATAGAGATCATGGCAAATTGGGAGCCGAAGGACCGTAATCTGGTCGATATCGCATCGACTATCAATATTCTTCCGGATTCGTTCGTTTTCGTGGATGATAATCCCGCTGAGCGGATGATAGTGGCTGATCAGGTGCCCGGAGTATCTGTCCCTGATATCGGACAGCCTGAGGAGTATATCCGCCGGATAGATAAGAACGGATACTTCGAGGTCATCGGGCTCTCGGATGATGATAAGAAGCGCAACGATATGTATAAGGCGAACGCCGAGCGTGCACATCTGCGGGCGGCATATACCGATTATCATGACTATCTGCTGGGACTTCAGATGACAGCGCATATAGCCGGGTTCGAGCCGCTGTATTATAACCGTATATCCCAGCTGACGAATAAGTCTAACCAGTTCAATCTGACTACTCTCAGATGCACGGTGGCTGATATAGAGAGGTATGCGGGTGATCCCGGATATATCACACTGTATGGACAGCTGTCCGACAAGTTCGGCGATAACGGTATAGTGTCGCTGGTGATGGGTGAAGTGGTGGATATGAATACAACATCGCAGGCTGCGGGTGCTTCTGAGGATGGCGGCGAGATGCTGCCCGGTCCATCTGCCCTCCATATCCGTCTATGGCTGATGAGCTGCAGAGTGCTGAAGCGTGACATGGAGTGCGCGATGCTGGATGCGGTGGTTGCAGCGGCGAAGGAACGTGGCCTGAGCAGGATTTACGGATACTATTATCCGACCGCGAAGAATGGAATGGTCAGAGAGTTCTATAAGACGATGGGGTTTGAACAGGTAACCGGTTCGGACGGACAGCCAATCGTGGCATCGGATGGATCGGGCATCGGGAGTTCTGCCGAGGATATTGGTGGACTGCCGGAGGGCGCAACCGTTTGGTCGCTGGATATATCCGGAGAGTGGGTCGCACGTAATACGGTTATAGATGTGAAGTAGGATTGGAGCCACCTGCCCTTTGCTGTGAGTATATGGCGTGGGTTATGATGGTGAGTGCTGGATAAGGAGATGCATATGACAAGAGAAGAGATATTTGAACAGTTGAATGAAGTATTTCGTGATGTATTCGATGACGAGTCGATCGTTGTAACGGATGAGACCACTGCAGATGATATCGAGGACTGGGATTCCCTCGAGCACATCAATCTGGTGGCAGCCGTAGAGATGCAGTTCGGCGTGAAGTTCAACATGGGCCAGATCGTTACCCTCAAGAACGTCGGCGAGATGGCCGATCTGATCGAGTCGATGATCTGAAGGCTGTTTTGTTGATATTATTGTTTTGCATAGGTGCTTTTCGAGATTACCGGCGCTTACCATCTGATTACGGGTGGTAAGCGCTTTTTGTAATATATACCCGTAGAAATTAGCCACCATCAGACTGTCATCACTGGGGATTTACGGGTCGCAGGGCGTTATTCGACTGATAGACCGTAGAAATCTGTCGAACCTGGACTGACATGCTTTGTGTTTTACGGGTCGCGAGCCGGTTTTCGCATATGAACCCGTAGAACCCCATCACCCCCGGACTGACACTTCTCTGGATTTACGGGTCAAGCAAGCCGCGCCGCCACATAACCCGTAGCCATCACTATCTCCGCGGATTGGCCGGCTTTTTGGTCATTTACTTTATATGTGCGATGTGATACTATAGGTTTACAAATAGTACAAAACGTACAACATGTACAAGATTAATGGTGCAGATAGTAATTCCAATACTGGCACCACTAAGGAGCAACTTATGATTACAAAGGACTTATGTCAAAATGCAAGTGACGTTCGTAAAAACTGGAGTACCACGATAGATACAGTCGTTCATGATAGGCCTGCATTTATAAACAGGACACATGATTATGTAGCTATGCTTAATTCACAATTGCTTGTTGATATGCTTAGAGACTATAAATATCATGTGACCTTGGAAACAGAGGATGACGGGTCTGTTACGGGATATGTTAATGATCTTCAACTTGTTGAGAACGCCCCATCCAGGGAAGAATGCATCAAAGCAGTAGCTAACGGAATGAAAGACTATGCTGTCGATTACTACGCTGAATTCAATTACTGGTCCAAAGCTCCCAACAGGGTGTCTCATATCCCGTATGTGATCAAACTGTTAGTGAGCACCGATGATATGATATATAAGGATATAGTATGCCTAGATGGAAAGAATTAAAGCGATTCTGTGATAATGATGGATGGGAACTATATAAAGAAACTGATCATTACTACTACAGAAAAAGAATGCAGGATGGTAATATACTGTATACTAAGGTTTCGAAAGGGAGTGGAGAAATCCATCACAAAATGTGGTTAAATATACGTAATCATCAGTTGAAGGTCACGCAGGAATACTTTAATAGCAGGATATGAACGAATACAGATACGAAGATATACATATCGGGATGACGGAGAGCTTCTCTGTCAAGGTAACCGAAGAGATGATGGAGAGCTTCCGGGGGATCACCGGGGATATCAATCCGCTGCACAATGACGAAGCATATGCACATGAGCAGGGGTATGATGCGCGGGTGGTCTATGGGATGCTGACGTCTTCGTTTCTCTCCACGCTGGCAGGGGTGTACCTGCCCGGCAGGCGCAGCCTGATCCGTAGCGTGGAGTGTAAGTTCCCTGCACCGGTACTGGCCGGCGACGAACTGACCGTGACCGGTGAAGTGACCGATATGAACGACGATTACCGCTTCATCACGTTGAAGATATCCATCCGTAATCAGAGCGGCACTAAAGTCTGCCGCGGTAAGATGGAGATAGGAGTGACCGAATGAGTGTGTTACTGGTTCTGGGCGCATCTTCTGATATAGGTCTTGCACTGATCGAGTCGGTAATCGATAAGTATGACCTGATCTGGGCCACCTATCGTACGGTGAATGACAGGCTTGATAAACTCGCAGCCGGATATCCTGATGTAATCCGCACTATCCGTGCCGACCTGTCGGCTAAAGAGGATATTTCAAACCTGATCTCTACGATCCGAAGAGATTCGGAGGCTTCAACTCCAAGTGCCTACGCGGATATATCTCCGGACATCACGGCATCATCGGACCGGAGGGTTTCGTCTTGCCCGGATTATGGTACGGCTTCAGTTCCCGATCACATCGTTCATATTCCCATGTCGCCGTATTCCGTGACTAAGTTTGTGAAGTCCGACGAAGACGCACTCGAGTCATCCATGCTTCTGGCACTGCGCTCATCCGTACTTCCTCTTCAGACTTTTCTTCCTGCTATGAAGAAAAAGGGTGACGGTCGCGTGGTCTTCGTTTTATCATCCGTAACCGCCGGTGATCCGCCGGCGTATCAGACTGCATATACCACAGTCAAGTATGCACTTCTCGGATTGATGAAGAGCCTGGCTGCAGAATACGCTGACAGCGGAATCAGGATCAATGCGGTATCTCCTGACATGATCAATACGAAGTATATATCCGGGCTGTCACATCTGATGATAGAGCAGTATGCCGCATCACGTCCGAACGGACGGCTTCTGGATGTCAGTGATGTCGTGCCTCATATCGAGCATCTGCTACTGGATGAACTGTCTGATAAAGAGAATGGAGCAAACGTGCTTATCTCCTGAGACGGCTCACGCTGAATGCCCGATGACGGGCAGAGGATAAATGAATCTTACGGATTTTGCCTTTCTGTGCTTCTTTGTAATTTCATTGATCGTTTATTATCTCGTCCCGCGTAAGTTTCAGTGGGGCGTTCTTCTGGTTGGAAGTATCGCCTTTTACATGGCCGGTGGCCATCCCATTCTGGTGCTGTATCCCATAGTCAGTGTGTGCATTGTATATGTGTGTACGCATCTAATGACTAAGAGTGGGCATGATACTTCGAAAGATTCCGTCGGAGCTTCCCACAATAGGACTATTCTAATCATTGGAATAGTATTGCTCCTGCTTCCGCTTCTGACATATAAATATCTGGGCTTCCTCTGGAAAATGATCCTGCCCGAAGCATATGCCGCATCGGCTGCGGATGCATCTTCTCCGGCGTGGTTCCTGATAGTGCCTCTTGGACTGTCATATTACACATTTACTCTCATCAGTTATCTGGTCGATGTCTATAACGGCATTGCTGCTCCGGAGAAGAATCTGCTCAAATTCATGTCTTTCGGCATGTATGCTCCTGCACTTGTATCCGGCCCCATCATGCAATACCGAAACGTATCGGAATCATTTTATGCAGAGCACCCATTTGATCCTGACATGATCGCGCGCGGCTCGCAGCGCATGTTATGGGGATTCTTCAAGAAACTGGTGATTGCGGAACGCCTGGCGGTGATTGTGGCGACCGTATATGATGATCCGGTTACTTTTTCCGGCAGATTCGTGTGGCTGGCGATACTGTGCTTCACTCTTCAGCTGTATGCCGATTTCTCCGGACTCATGGACATCGTTCTTGGCATCTCGCAGTGCCTGGGTATCACACTTCCCGAGAACTTCGATACTCCCTTTTTCTCCAAAACGATAGCGGAGTTATGGAGACGCTGGCACATGACACTCGGCGTGTGGTTCAAGGAGTACGTATTCTACCCGCTCATGCGTACCGGTATCTACTCCCGGATCCGGAAGTCATTGACAGCACGTATGTCCGGGAATAAAACTGTCGCCCGTCGCAGTTCTGAATCTACAGAAGCAGAGCAATCCACGATGACTGATAAGGAGGCACAGAAGAAGGCCGCGAAGCGTGCTAAACGCATATCTACATATATTGCGATGCTCGTGCTCTGGATCACGATCGGGCTCTGGCATGGAGCCGATATAACATATGTGATAGGCTGTGGCTTGCTGCAGTGGATATATATTGTTCTCGAAGAGACGCTCGAGACACCTTTTAAGAAATTGTGGGAGCGTCTTAAAGTTGATCCGAAGAACAAGGCGCTGGAGGCACTCAGAGTGATAAGGACGTTTGTGCTCTTTGCTTTCTCGATGCTGTTCTTCCGTGCGTCATCAATGAGGGAAGCCCTGCAGCTGATCGGAAGCGGATTCATATCTCCGTCATCTGAGGCAATCCGGTCTGTAAGCGCAGAGCTCGGAGTGGCAGGTGGCACCGGTGCAGGTTCGGTATTCGACGACCTCGTGACAGGATTATCCGAGCATGGTTTGCATATCCTGAATGATGCAAGCATACTGGGCATCACGTACGCGGACATCATCATCGTGATCGTGAGTCTGATCATTTTGTTGATCGTGGATATCCTTAAGACGAAGTGTGATGTGCGGGAAGCGATCGCTGCGCGCCCGGTCGTACTCAGATTTATCATTTGGTTTGCACTGCTGTTTTACGTGATCCTCCTCGGCTGCTACGGCCCTGGGTACAATGCGGCTGATTTTATATATCAAGGGTTTTAGAAAGACCTTTTTTTGGTTTTTTGAATGAACGAAAATAAACCTCACAACTCCATACGTCGCATACTTCCTGCGGTGGTATTCATAGCCATCTTTATCGTGCTGCTCATACCGCTGTCGTATATCCTGCGCAGGGGCGGTGACACGAAGTCCCGCTTCATGGGATTCTATGCGGAGCCGAAGGATTCGCTCGATATCGTGATGATCGGTTCGAGCCCGACGTACTCATGCTGTGTGATGCCCGAACTGTACGGTGAGTACGGCATCAAGGCTTACCCGCTGGCCAGCAATGTACAGCGCCCGATAGCAGGACAGTTTCTCGTGAAGGAAGCCGAGAAGACACAGTCTCCCGCGCTATATATGTTCGAGATGCGTATGTATGTCGGCCTGGAGGTCGGCCTCGGTGGCAACATGGCATACACCCGTGAAGTTACAGACAACATGAAGTACTCCGCGAACCGTATCGATGCGATCAATGCGATGGTCACGCAGCACATCACGACTGAGGATACGGATAAGTACACTTATTATTTCGATATATTCAAGTATCATTCGAACTGGGGTAACCTGATCGATCCCGTGCAGCTGCGCTCGTGGAGGTTCTCATCTCCCGACCCGCTCAAAGGTTATAAGATCACAGACAAAGTCGGCCCCGCGGAAGCAGCTCCCGTCCCGGACGATCCTGTTCCCATGGACTTGGATCCCTATGAGGAGCAGGCACTGCAGGATCTTCTTGCAACGCTTAAGGAGACCGGTGCTCAGGCACTCTTTTATGTCTCGCCCTATGTGTTAAAAGACGAAGATGCAGAGAAGTATGCACATATCCGCGATGTGGTTGAAGCAGCAGGATATGACTGGCTGGATATGAATCAGTACTATGATGAGATCGGGCTCGATTTCTCACGTGACTTCAGCGACTATGGTGTACATACGAATGCCGTGGGCGCACAGAAGTGTACCGTGTTCCTGGGCGAGTATCTGCGTGATCACTACGATCTGCCCGACCACCGTACGACTGATGATTCTGAGCAGGCTTCAGGCACAGTTACCGGCGATGATCCCTCCTGGGATGCTGCCTATGCTCTGTGGCGGTCCGAGTACGAAGCCGCCATCCCCGTCATAGACCGCCGCATCGAAACCGGCGATTTCTTCGTATTTGAGTGACATTTTCGCATTCTAAACGCATGAACACACAAAAAGTCCTATGACTTTCGCAAGAAGATTTGCAAATGTCATAGGACTTCCCGGGGATACACGATTTAGTGTATCCCCGATTTACATGTATCAATATAATGTGGTAAAATAAAACAGTGTATGGTTTCATGGGTGAAGTATGCGGTCATGCATGATCACATCATGTTTAGCAGGAGCCGAAAGGGCATATCATATGTATAAGAAATTTGATCCGGACAATACGATACTGGTGACAGGTGCAGCCGGCTTCATCGGCTTTCACTTATCGAAGCTTCTGCTCTCAGAAGGTGCCACGGTAGTCGGCCTTGATAACATGAACGACTATTATGATGTGGGACTTAAGGAAGCACGTCTGGCGATACTGAATGACTACGATAAGTTTTCTTTTGTAAAAGGATCGATATCGGACGCGAAGCTGGTCAACAACGTGTTCGAAGACTGGCATCCGGATATCGTCGTCAATCTGGCGGCGCAGGCCGGCGTGCGGTATTCGATAGACAATCCTGCGAGCTACATCGACAGCAACCTGGTGGGCTTCTTCAACATACTCGAGGCATGCAGGCACAGCTATGATACCCGCGAAGGAGTGAAGCATCTGGTGTATGCTTCGTCATCTTCGGTATACGGGAATCAGCACAAGACTCCTTTCTCAGTGAGTGATCCCGTGGACCACCCGATCAGCCTCTATGCCGCGACCAAGAAGTCGAATGAGCTGATGGGATATGCATACTCGCATCTGTATGGGATACCGATGACCGGAGTGAGGTTTTTCACTGTATACGGGCCTTATGGCCGGCCGGACATGGCATACTTCAAGTTCGCGGATAAGATGCGTAAGGGTGAG
>CAJOID010000016.1:15187-19679 GCA_905234595.1 uncultured Lachnospiraceae bacterium
ACTTGAGAGGATGCTGTGCAATCCGCCGTTGAATCCGCAGGCATCCGATACATCCGGCACTTCTGCAGATGATATCGATGCTCCTTACAAGGTCTATAACATCGGCAACAACACTCCGGAGAAACTCCTGGACTTCATCAATATCCTTGAAGAAAAACTGGGCATGAAGGCGGTCCGCGAATACCTCCCGATGCAGCCCGGAGACGTCTATCAGACATATGCTGACGTGGATGATCTGATGCGGGATTTTGATTTCAGACCGGCCACACCGCTGGCGGTCGGCCTCGAGCGTTTCGCGGAGTGGTACAGAGAGTACTATTCGCTGTGATCCCGACCGGATACAGCAGAACAATCTTAAGGAATTCTTAATGATTGATTAGGTATAAATCAATCTTTGGATATCATAATCGATATGATGCCCGGACCAGAGCTTAATGACAGACCGCGGAAACGCGGAGTGACATAGGGGCAGAATAGATTGTGGAGGAGCACTATGAAGAAAACATTACATAAGATACTTGCAGTTACGATAGCGGCATCGCTGATGAGCATGTCACTGTCCGGATGTACATACCGCATCACGGACAAGACGGTTGAGGAGGAAGTGTCCGAAGCCCTGACCGAAGCCCAGGCCCAGTGGGAACTGGAGAAACTCAAGGAGATCGAGGACGCCAAACAGCAGGCCGTGGAAGATGCACTTAAGCAATCCGAGGAAGAAGAAACGGATGTGATCAAGGCCGAAGATGTACCGGTACCCGATTCGTCTGTGATGTCAGACGCAGCTCTCGACAGCATGACCATAGAAGCGACTACCGCCGATGAGTCCGGTAACGTGGAATCGCCTCTGGAGGAAGCGGATGATTCGGCTCTGCAGATAGTTTTCATGGGTGATTCGATATTCGACTCGGTCAGAGACGAAACAGGTATAGCACGACAGGTCGGCGTGAACCTTCAGGCAGATATCTATAACCTCTCCATAGGTGGCACGAGCTGTGCACTCAGGATGGATAAGGTTACAAGCATGAGCAACTGGAATGAGCCGAACTTCACCGGTATGGTTTATGCCATGGAGAATAAAGTCGACAGAGGTTTCCTGGATGGATATAAGGCCGGCGAGATCATGAAGAGTCTCGATCCGTCCAAAACGGACTATTTCGTTATCCAGTACGGAACAAATGATTTCCTGTCATATATCCCGATAGGTGCACTGGATATCAACCAGCAGTATTACTTCTATTTCTCGTCTGCCTATAAACTGGGCATCAAGGAACTGAAGGAGCATTATCCCGATGCGCAGATCATCCTCTGCACACCGTATTACGAGCAGTTTTGGGCGGCTGACGGATCATACATCGGCGATGCGCATATGACGAACAACGGTTTCGGCACTCTGATGGATTACATCGGATGTGTGGAGGGTGTGGCAGCCGAGATGGGCGTGACCTGCCTGAATATGTACAACTTAAGCGGCATAGACCTCTACAGCATCGACAAGATGACTGAGGACGGCATACATCCGAACGCAGAAGCGAGAGCGAAATACGCTCAGATCCTGACAGACAAGATCAACGAACTGGAAGCATCGAAACAGTAATGGAGGCAGCAAGGTAATGGGTCATTTTGAAGACCGGGTCGAGACAGACATAGAAGAGACCATCGAGGATTCATCGGAAGACATCGAATTCGGGGACGGTAACGGATCGGGCAAAAAGAGTTTCCGCATCAACATACACATGATACTTATCGCCGCAATCGTGATCGTGCTTGGTATCTCGGCTTATGAATTGATGAAATGGAACCGCGGCGAGACCATATCACTGGATCCGAACGAAGACACATCCATGTTTGATATAGAAGTATTGGATGAGCTTATCCCGATGGCTCCGGAGGACTATGCAGGACATACATTTGACGATGAGACAACCGTGCTTCTGCTCGGAAACGGTGACCTTGCAATGTCGCGTGAGGACGAAGCGGGTCTGGATAAACTGATCGCCGATAAGGCCGGTGTGACCGTATATAATGCCGCTTTTCCTTATCCGACACTTGCGACCAGAAATCTGGCCATGATCGAGCAGAATTACCCCGATGACATCTATTCGCTCAGCTATCTCGCCGATGCGATATGTACGGGGGATTTCTCAGAGATAGACCGCGTGACCAACACCTATCACCAGGACGGCAACTTCACGCAGACTGCGGCGAAGGTGCTCAAATCCGTGGACTACGACAATCTGGATGTGATCGTGATCATGTATGATGCGTCGGATTATTTCCAGGCGCGCGCGATCGAGAATCCCAAGGATGACGAGGAGCGCTGTACCATAGTCGGGTCGCTCAACTATTCGATCCGCCGGATCAAGCAGGCATATCCGTATGTCAGGATCATCGTGTCCAGTGTGTATTACACCGAAGGCAAGGATGCTGAAGGCAAGGTTTATGATCCCGATCAGCTCGATGTGGGCAACGGTACACTGTCGAATTATTTCTACAACGAGCTCAACACTTGTACGGAACTGTCGGTATCGTTCCTGGATAATTTCTACGGTACCATCAATCAGAACAACTACAAGGATTATATAGATCTGGAGAGCGGTGCAGATTATATCAGGCTGACGGAGGCCGGCAGAGATGCGCTGGCGACACGTATCGCCTATGCGATAGGTAAGTATCCGCAGGACAAGTAATTTTCGAGGAGTATCAGTAACTGTTTATTATGAAAAAGAGTACGAACAAACCCACTAAACTGAGCAAGTTCGAGAAGCGTGTCGAAGAGAGACACAGAAGACAGGAAGCCGAGTACGGACGCGATGAGTTCCTGTTCGGCGCCGCCGATGATGATGAAGAGGCGGATGTAGAGTTTGATGAGGAAGAGGCTGAAGCTGTTTCTCAGGTAGGTGAGCGCACCGAGATGATCGCAGCTGAGATAGTTGAGGCCGAGATGGCTTCACTGGCAGCTGAGATGAGTGCGGACGTGGAGGGAGATTCTGTCGAGACGACGAATGCCGGAGAGCCTGATGGTGAAGTGTGGGCTGCTGATGTTGAGCCCGATATGGATATCATCGAGGCGAATGTCAAACCGAAATCAGAGCCTGCGTCTACAGAGTCCGCAGTCGGCTCTGAGACCATGAACATATCCGCCGCTATACTTGCCGAGACCGAACGTGAGATTGCTGAGGCCAGTGCTTTTGAAGATGAGGATGAGCCTGAGGGTGAGGACGAGGATTTCGACTTCTACAGCATGTCCGAGACCGCAGAGATCGAGGCTGCGGCCGTAGCCCGTGAGATGTACCACAGGCCCGAGCGTGAGCGTGCATCCAAGCCCAAAGTGCATAAGGATAAAGCGGCACACAAATCAGCTGCCAAATCCGCAAAAGCTGAAGCGAAGTATGAGAAAACTGCCGCCAAGTATGAGAGATCGTCCGGTTCTTCCGGCAAGTCATCGAAATCCTCATCACGTAAAGACAGAGACCGCAGGCGACGCGGCGGTTTCTTCGGCGGTATCGCCGATTTCTTCTCAAATATGACAATGGGCGACCGCCTGCTTGTCGTGACCGGTGTGTGCGTACTGATCACCGCCGTGGTCACCGGAGTGATATTCGCCAATACTCAGACCATCCGTAAGCAGGTTGCTTCTTTTGATACCGTCGGAGCGAGTACCGACGGCATATACATCGTGGGCGAAAACGGCTTAAACGCCGTAGTCGCAGCCCGTGCAGGCTATTCTGCCGTGCAGGAAGAACCCGAAGAGATCATAGAGGAGGAAGAGCCCGAGGAGATCGTGATCGAAGAAAAGGGTGTCACGATCGTGATGAAGGTATCTTCTGTCCAGTCTGACTTAAAGATCAAGTTCGCGAATAAATCCACGGATAAACTCATAAGCGGGATCCCGTTCGAGGTGACCGTGACCAGCGATTCCGGCAAAGAGTACAACTGGACCGATGATAATAAGGACGGTCTGATGTACCATACAGAGGTTCCGAACGGTACATACAATGTGTCAATGAAGCCTCTCGAGGGACCTGAGTATGAGGATTACGTGATGCCCGCGGATGTCAAGGGTGTCAAGGTGACCGATACCATAGCATACAAAAAAGTGGACGTGGCCGACGAGGTCAAGACCGAGGCTGAAGTCAACGTTGCACAGGAAGACACCGCAGTTCAGGACACCGCTATCGAGTCCCAGCTTAAGGATACTGTTGAATGGGTAGAATCCACGAAGACACTGATCAGCGGAAGTGAAGAGGGATATACATCCATCGATAAGGGATCTATACCCAACCCGTTCACCAAGAGTATGATCAATCCCGGATCCAACAGGCGTGCGCTTGTTAAGAGCACGCACTCCTGGACAATGCCTTATATGGGTACTGAATCACCGGATAGCTCATCGACAGATACGAGCTCCGGTTCAACTGTAGGAGATACTACCTCCGGCAATGGAGAAACCGGTTCGGGTGAAGGCGGTTCAGGCTCAGGATCAGGCTCAGGA
>CAJOID010000016.1:19727-65277 GCA_905234595.1 uncultured Lachnospiraceae bacterium
AGCGGTCAGCATCTCGGTATCACCGACGAGTCTTTCTCTGGAAGCAGGCAAAAGCGGAAGCGTCAGTGCATCGGTTTCCGGGACGGATAACACATCTGTTACATGGAGCAGTTCCAATGAGTCGGTGGCCACCGTATCCGGGGGAACCGTAAATGCCGTATCTGCAGGAACGGCCACCATCACGGCTACGAGTAATGCTGACAGTTCCAAAAGCGCATCGTGTACTGTAACGGTATCTGCCACTGCAGCTACTGTTTCGAGCGTGGAACTGAATCAATCAAACATGAATCTGTCGGTCGGAGACAGCTCTTCACTGACAGTCACTGTTAAGATGTCTGACGGCAGCACGAACAATTCCGTCAGCTGGTCATCATCCGACAGCAGTATCGTAACAGTCGCAGGAGGCAGCCTGAGTGCAAAAAAAGCCGGAACTGCGACAATCACCGCAACCAGTACTGCAGATTCATCCCAAAAAGCCACCTGCACGGTGACTGTAGTTGATAAGGCAGTCGCCAATATTTCTCTGAGCACTACATCGGTATCTATCAAGGTGGGTGCTACATCCAAGGTCGCTGCAAATGTGACCGGTACATCCGATACGACCGTGACCTGGACATCCAAGGATACATCCATAGCAACGGTCGAGAGCGACGGTACTATCAAGGGTGTTAAAGCCGGCTCGACCACCGTCACCGCGACACTTAAGGCCGATACGACAAAGACTGCTACTGTATCGGTAACCGTTACTTCCTCCGTGGACCCTAACGGCAAGCTGGTGGATTCATCAGGCAGACAGGTGTATATCAAGAACTCCGACGGAACCTACAGAGAAGCCAAGATTTCTGATTATGAAGGATCAGAAGGATTCTATATCAAGGGCGGATCCGGTGATGCAGTCTATAAATACACCGGCTGGCAGACCATAGACGGCTCTACATACTTTTTCAATAAAGACGGTAACTACGTGACCGGTGAGCAGGTCATACAGGGTGCGAAGTACACTTTCTCATCGGATGGACATCTGCAGGCAGGCAGTGGTACTATGGGTATAGATGTGTCCAAGTGGAACGGCAATATAGACTGGAATGCTGTGCGAAACTCAGGCGTATCCTATGTCATCATCAGATGCGGATACAGAGGTTCGACCACGGGCGCGCTGATCGAGGATCCGAAGTTCAGGGCCAATATCAAAGGCGCCAAAGCAGCCGGCATCGCAGTCGGAGCGTACTTCTTCACGCAGGCCGTGAATGAGGTCGAGGCTGTCGAAGAAGCATCCATGGCGATAGGACTCTGTAGCGGCTATGGCTTAAGCCTGCCGATATTCCTGGATGTGGAGCACTCCGGAGGACGCGGGGACTCGATAGACGCCGGAACCAGGACTGCAGTATGCAAGGCTTTCTGCAATACGGTGCGTAACTCCGGATACGGAGCAGGTATCTATGCAAATAAGACCTGGTTTACCAGCTACATGAACGCATCGCAGCTCACGGGATACAAGATCTGGCTTGCGCAGTATGCAGCCACACCCACCTACACCGCCACTCGCTACGACTACTGGCAGTATACCTCCAAAGGCTCAGTCGCCGGTATAAGCGGTAACGTAGACATGAACATAAGGTATTAGCGAGTGTCCTTTACGAGCAATACCTTAACGAGCAATTCTCGTAGAGAATCGCGAGTCTAAGATACTAATAGTAAGACTAAGGACGAGACAAAATAGTTCTCCGCAGCGAGGACTAACGGGCCGCAGCAAGGAGAATCTATTTTGGTCGAGTCCGAGTAATGAGGAAAGAATATGCATACTTACTTAGTAACCGGCGGCGCCGGTTTCATCGGCTCCAACTACATCCACTACATGTTCCGCAAATACGGCGACTCAATCCGTATCATCAACGTGGACAAACTCACATACGCGGGCAATCTCGAGAATCTGAAGGATATCGAGAACCGCCCGAACTACTCCTTTGTCCGCGCTGATATCTGTGACAAGGATGCGATATCCGCCATTTTTGCAAAAGAAGATATCGACAGGGTCGTACATTTCGCCGCAGAATCACATGTTGATCGAAGCATCGAGACCCCCGAGGTTTTCGTACAGACCAACGTGATCGGAACCGCGGTGATGCTCAACTGTGCCAAGGCTGCCTGGGAACTGCCCGACGGGACGTTCAAGCCCGATCACAAGTTCCTGCATGTCAGCACCGATGAGGTATACGGATCGCTCGAAGAGGACGGCGGTTATTTCTATGAGACCACCCCGTATGCACCGCACAGCCCTTATTCGGCGTCCAAGGCCGGATCCGATATGCTGGTCAAGGCGTATATGGATACATATAAGTTCCCTGCGAATATCACTAACTGCTCGAATAATTACGGCCCGTATCAGTTCCCCGAAAAACTGATCCCGCTGATCATCAACAACGCTCTTCAGGGCAAGCAGCTGCCCGTATACGGCGATGGTAAGAATGTCCGCGACTGGCTCTTCGTTGAAGATCATGCCAAGGCTATCGATATGGTACAGGAGAAGGGCAAGCTCTTCGAGACTTACAATGTCGGCGGTCATAATGAGAAACAGAATATCGAGATCATCCACATCATCCTCGATACGCTTCGTGAGATGCTGCCCGAGTCCGATCCCAGACGTGCGAATGTCACGGATGATCTGATCACATATGTGACGGACCGAAAGGGGCATGACCGCAGATATGCGATCGCTCCCGATAAGATCAAAGCCGAGATAGGCTGGGAGCCCGAGACCATGTTTGCCGAGGGTATCCGCAAGACGATCAAATGGTTCTTCGAGAACGAAGAGCGGATGAAGAACGTGACCAGCGGCGATTATGAGAAATACTACGATTCGATGTACTCGAACAGGTAATCATTCTTATGGATAAGATTGCAGTACTGATCCCCTGCTATAACGAAGAAAAGACTATAGAGAAAGTCGTGACCGACACCAAGCGTGCACTGCCCGATGCCGTTGTCTACGTGTATGATAACAATTCCACCGATGCTACGGCCGAGATAGCGGAGCGTGCCGGTGCGGTAGTACGCCATGAGTACGTGCAGGGCAAGGGTGCCGTGATCCGCAGGATGTTCCGTGAGATCGACGCCGAGTGTTATGTGATGGTGGACGGCGATGACACCTATCCGATGGAGTTCGCACCGGAGATGGTTGAGAAAGTCATAAAGTACAACTCCGATATGGTGGTCGGCGACCGCCTTTCGTCCACATATTTTACGGAAAATAAGCGCCCCTTCCACAATATGGGCAATTCACTGGTCCGCGCCACGATCAACCGTCTTTTTGACTGCGAGATCAAGGATATAATGACAGGATTCCGCGCATTCAGCTATAACTTCGTGAAGACTTTTCCGGTTCTGTCCAGAGGCTTCGAGATAGAGACCGAGATGACGATCCATGCGGTATATAACCACATGCAGATCGACAATGTGATCATCGAATATCGTGACCGTCCCGAGGGCTCGGAGTCCAAGCTGAACACGTATTCCGACGGATTTAAGGTCCTGTTTACGATAGTGAAGCTCTACAAGGACTACAAGCCGATGGCGTTTTTCTCACTGCTCGCACTGTTGCTGGCGGTGCTGTCCACGGTATTTCTCATCCCGGTACTGGTCGATTATGCGCGTACCGGTCTGGTTGAGAAGTTCCCGACGCTCATAGTATGCTGCTTCGTATATCTGGCGGCGATACAGTCGCTTTTCAGCGGACTGATACTGTCCAATCTGGCACTGGCTAACCGCCGTGAGTTCGAGTTTAACTTAACTACCCTGAAATCCCGCATCGATCATATGGACTGATGCGGCGCTCCCGATTATGAACAAGAGACTTCATGGTCTCGATCTGTACAGGATCATCGGCTGTGCGTTCGTGATCATCAATCATTGCAATTCCAAAGTTCTGGCCCAGGTTACGCCTAAGTCGCTCGCGTGGTATGTGACTGTGGGCGTTATCTTTATCACCAAGATCACGGTGCCCGGATTCTTCATGATCACCGGTTGCAATCTGTTGCACCGGGACTTCGACCTCCCTTCTTATAGAAAAAGGATCGTAAGGATAGCTGTCGACCTCTTAGTATTCTCGCTGTTTTATTACGTATGGAGATGCATTGCGCATACATATCCGGTCGGAGTGCCGGAAGGAGCGTCCGCGCTGCAGACGGCCGGCATTTATATCACAGACTTCATCCGTGTACTCTGGCGTGAGGGTGCTACGGATGCCTTCTGGTATCTGTATACCTATCTGGGGCTGATGATCATGATGCCGGTATTTCAGAGAGTGGCGGGGATGTTCTATGGAGAGAGTTCCGGTCCCGTAGATGCGAGTTCAGAAAACGTCCGATTCGCGAACTTGGGTTCCGGCGGTGTGTTCAGCAGACGGATTCTCATCCGGACCATCCTGGTAGCCTTGATATACGTTTCCCTGATCCCTTCAATATGTATACTGTGGCCCGCAGCAGCACTTAACCCGAACTTCGAGCTTCCGATGATAGTCTGTGCCGTGATGTACCTCTTCATCGGACATGCGTGTTATCTGTACAGAAAAGAACTTCGTGCCGGAGAGGGCCTGATGATCAGGGATCTGTGGCTTATCGGCGTATTTTTGGCAGCCTTTGTCGTTAACATGATCCTGTCCGGAGCGGAGTACCGTGTAAGCGATGGGACGTCATTCGTATCGTATTCTGAGATAGAGACGCTCTTTATGGTCATCGAGAGCGTGGCTGTATACTGTTTCCTCATCAAAATGCGTGCGGACGGAGCATTCGGCCGCGCGATCTCATTCCTTGCACCCGCTACGTTCGGCATATACCTCTTCGCGGATTTCGTCTGCTCGAATACACACCTGATCTACTGGAATATGTGCAGGTTTATGAACAGGCTTTTTGCAGTGGCCATCCAGGATGTTGCCGCCATAACTGCTGCATTGTGTATAGTACTGTTACTGAGACTCATCCCGGAGGTGCGTAAGTGGATCTGAATACGGAAAAGAAGAACTTCGCGCCTCATACAGCCAAATGGTTTACCGTGATCTCTGTCCTGGTGATCATAGGTGCTTTTCTCGTCGCCTGCATGATCTCGATGCTCTCGGAATTCGGCAAACATCCCGATGAATATGACGTCAGGGCCTGCATGGACTGGTGTATGGACCGGTGGATATGGCCGGATATGCGTCAGATGGGTACGGGACTGGGCAACACATACAGCGGCTATGGCTATACCAAGGTGTGCAACTATACACCGTATTTCCTGATATTCAGCAAGATATCCCGGATTTTCATGCAATTCATGGGCGATCTCCCGTATTTCCGTGTACCAAATCTTATTTTAATGGCGATCATGACAGTTTATATCGCCCGTAAACTGCGCGATAACAACTGGCTGATGCTTGGTTTCGGCATATGTGTACAGGCCTGGTATATCTTTTCATACGTGACTGCGGACGCCGAGGATTTCCTGCTGGCGTTCATCAGTATCGCAATGCTGGCCGACCGCGACAGCCTGCTTTGGAAGACCGTCGGAACTGCCCCCGGTCCTTATGGCCCGAACCGCAGTGAGCCACATTCAGTTGACCTGCACTCGACAGATGTGCGCTGTATCATAAGCTGCATCCTCCTCGGTATCCTCTACGGCCTTATGCTCCTCGGGAAACCCTATTATTACGCGACTCTTGTACTTACCCTGATCGTTCTGACACACTCATTAATTAAATCAGAAATTAATAATCGCAAACAGATCCTGACCCGCTATATCCTGATCCTTGTCGTTGCTCTCGCCATATGGGGCGGCCGTGCACTGCTCGATGTGCATTATTACGGACTCGATAAAGCACAGGCAAAGGCCGAGATGTCGGCGATGTATTCGGATTATGACAAGAACCCCACCACTCCGGTGGAAGAACAGGCAACCACCTATCACATGGCTTCCAAGGGATATGCCCTGACGGACCTTTTTGAGTATCAGCCGAAGTGGTTTGCACTGTCTTATAAAACATATGCGGCAGCGAGTATATACTATGAAGGACATATGGTCTTTTTCACCATCATGGCAATCCTTTATATCGCGATTTATTCAAGTCTCGGGATTTATCTGTGCAGAAACGGAGATGCACCTCTGTTCATTCTTGTCACCGTACTCAATGTCGGAAGTGTCGCGGCTTCCGTGCTCAATTCGTGGCTGATCGACTGCCAGCCTCAGGGCCGGTATCTGCTGCCGATCGCACTCTCAACCTGCTATCTGGGCAGTCGTGCCCGCGGATTGTGGGAGAAAAGAGCTTTTTGCCTGACAGTTCTTACGGCTGCATGCATATCATTGCTTTTCTTCGGGCTCGTGGAGACACGCACCCTGATCGACCTCGGATACGTCAGAGAACTTCTTAAGTACTGACACCTCCGCACTTCCGCGGCTGTTTCAAATCATCCCCTTTTGTGATAAAATTAGATTTGCGGTTTATTGCCGCAAATCGCAAGAATGCTATGCATTCTTGCTGATATCTATGTGATTAATCCGGAGGTGACCATGAAAGGTATCATACTCGCCGGTGGATCCGGCACGAGATTATATCCGCTGACTAAGGCTATATCTAAGCAGATCATGCCTGTATATGATAAACCGATGATCTATTATCCGCTCTCGACACTGATGCTGGCCGGGATCAGGGAGATACTGATCATCTCGACGCCCAGGGATCTGCCCGTGTTTGAAGAACTCTTCGGGACAGGAGAGCAGCTGGGGCTCAGATTCGAGTATGCCGTGCAGGAGATCCCCAGAGGACTTGCGGATGCCTTTATCATAGGAGCCGATTTCATCGGTGATGATAACGTGGCCCTGGTCCTCGGTGATAACATCTTCTACGGTCAGAGTTTCTCCAGGGTTCTGCGTGAGGCTGCCGCCAGAGAAAAGGGCGCTACCATCTTCGGATATTATGTACGCGATCCGAGAGAGTACGGCGTGGTCGAGTTCGATGAGAACGGCATGGCCGTATCCATTGAGGAGAAGCCTGAGCATCCCAAGAGCAATTATGCCGTGCCGGGCCTGTATTTCTATGATAATGATGTCGTGGACATCGCGGCCAACGTGAAGCCCTCCGCCAGAGGCGAGATAGAGATCACGAGCATCAATAACGAGTACCTAAGCCGTGGCGTGCTGCATGTGGAGACACTGGGACGCGGTTTCGCATGGCTGGATACGGGTAATCACGATTCGCTGCTGGATGCGGCTGATTTCGTATCCGCTTTTCAGAAGAGACAGGGACTGTATATCTCCTGTATCGAGGAGATCGCATATAAGAGAGGCTTCATTGATAAGGAACAGCTGGTGAAACTGGCCGAGCCTCTGCACAAGACTGATTACGGCAAGTACCTGCTTGAGGTGGCCGAAGGACTGTAATTCATGAGATCTAAGTGGGTCAGGCAATCTATTCTGATGGGAGTGTTCATGGTCATCGGCATCATCGTGCTGGTGCTTCTGACCAATTGGGATACCATCAGGCGCAAGTTCGGGCGGCCTGCCCCGGCTCCGGTGGTTGCGTCCGATCCCGAGGCTGAGGGCGGACAGATCGGTGATGACCTGAGCGGCTTTATGCAGGACGAATCCTTTTTTGACAAAGGATCGTCGACGTTCCAGTCAGATGTGAACATTGAGACAGGGACTAAAGTCAATGTGATGATGGACTCCATCGGCCAGGACTTAAGGATCATGGTCATAGATGCGATGGGACATCTGGTGACAGGACAGGAGTTCGCTGCCGATGTCGAGGGTGTCGGGATCTATACCGATGATGACAGGGACGGGATCATATATGTCGAGCATCTGCGCGAGGGAGACTATTTCGTCAAACTGGCCGAGATTGAGGGATATATAGTTCCCAGAACCAAGACCATGATCAAGATCAGCAAGGATCTGGAGTTCAAGGCGCTCAGCGATATCGCCTTTCTCGTGCTGACCGAAGATCAGGTCGATGTGAAGATAGAGGATACCGAGAACAGGTCGGCCCAGTATGAGGGCGACGGTTCCGAGAATATAGATGCGGATGCCTACAAGGATGTGGGCAAACTGGGCATAGATGTGTCCGGCCATAACGGCGAGATCGATTGGGAGGCCGTGAAGGACGCCGGTATCGACTTCGCGATCGTCAGATGCGGGTACAGAGGTGCTTCATCGGGATCGCTGATCCTGGATTCGTACTTTAAGGAGAATATGCGCGGCGCGATCAAGGCCGGGATCCCTGTGGGTGTGTACTTTTTCTCACAGGCGGTGAACGAGACCGAAGCGATCGAGGAAGCCAGCATGGTCGTGGAGGAGTGCAAGCTCTACATGCTGGATCTGCCGATATTCATAGATTCCGAGTCGGCGGGCGGCTCGGGACGCGCCGATGATCTGGATGTGGAGAAAAGGACCGCCATAACCAGGGCCTTCTGCGAGACTATCACGAATTCGGGTTATGAAGCCGGCGTATACGCTTCCAAGAACTGGTGGAATAAGAAGATCGACGCCGAGCAGCTGACTCTCTATCATGCATGGCTTGCGCAGTACACCGAAGAGCCCGACTACGAAGGCTACTACGACTACTGGCAGTACACCTCCAAGGGCACGATCGACGGCATCGAAGGCCGCGTGGATTTGAACATACGCTATAGATAATATAAGGCTTTGGCAGATATATACAAAACGATTAACAAGAATCGTAGAAATCAGACTCGAAGCGTCGCACGAGTAGCTCAGTTCCGACGTGCCTGAGCGAGGTACGAGCGAGTTGTCGGAACGTGCGTGCTCGAAGAGGCTGAGTGTACTGATTTCACGGTTCGCAGTTTGTTTTGGATATATCTGACAAAGGCCGGATAATACAATTGCGAGGACAACAACATGGGCAAGATAACTGTAGAAACCTGTCATATCGAAGGCCTCAAGGTGATCACACCGCAGGTGTTCGGCGATGCGCGCGGATACTTCGTGGAGACGTATCACAAGGAGGCATATACCGAGGCCGGCATTCCGGACGAATTCGTCCAGGATAACCAGTCCGCCTCGAAGAAGGGCGTACTCAGAGGGCTTCATTTTCAGATAAAACACGCACAGGCCAAGCTCGTGAGGGTCGTATCCGGTGAAGTGTTCGATGTGGCCGTGGATATGCGCGAGGGCTCGCCGACATACGGACAGTGGTACGGCGTGGTATTGTCTGCCGAGAATATGAAGCAGTTCTATATACCGAAGAATTTCGCTCACGGATTCCTGGTTTTATCCGATTTTGCAGAGTTCTGCTACAAGGTGACCGACTTCTATCATCCTAATGATGAGGGTGGGATCATATATAACGATCCAGATATAGGAGTTGAGTGGCCTATCCCCGAGGGCATGGAGCTCATCATGTCCGATAAGGATACCAAATGGGGACAGCTTAAGGATTTACGATAGGATAAACGGTTCATGAGAGGCAGGTTTCGGGACAAACCCATACTGCTGTGCGTGGCGCTGGCTCTTCTTATACTTTTCCATAATAATCCGCTTGATAACCCCGGCACCACGAGACTCAAGAAGATCAGCGGCGTATCGCTGGTTGCGGTAGCGTGCGCACTGTTCTGTATCTTTTTCGACCAGCTGAAAGCGATCCCGCTGGAGCTGTATCAGAGCAGAGGGCTGATATGGAAGCTCGCACGTAACGATTTTAAGAAAAGGTACGCGGGCTCGTATCTGGGAGCTGTCTGGGCCATGGCCCAGCCTGTCGTGACCGTGGTCATGTACTGGATCGTGTTCGATAAGGTCTTCAACACCAGGTCGCAGATGATCGCGAGCGGTGTGGAGGTACCGTATGTGCTGTTTCTGACGGCCGGACTCGTTCCGTGGTTCTTTTTCCAGGAGGGCGTCAATCACGGCATGATGGCCATGATCGAGTATAACTATCTGGTCAAAAAGGTCGTGTTCAACATCTCCGTGCTCCCGATAATCAAGGTGATAGGTGCGTGGTTCACGCATATTTTCTTCGTAGGCATACTGGTGCTGGTGTCAAGCCTGTACGGGTATTATCCGACCGTTTATACGATCCAGATCGTGTATTATGACCTGTGCCTCTTTTTGCTGGTGCTGGCGCTTGGGTATATCAACTGTGCAATCGTGGTGTTTTTCCGTGATCTACAGCAGATCGTGGCGATCATTCTGCAGATAGGTATGTGGGCGACACCGATCCTCTGGGATATCCACATGGTTCCCGACCAGCTCAAGCCTCTGTTTAAGCTCAATCCCATGGTTTATATAGTGAACGGATTCAGGATGTCGATGTACTCGGACGAGTGGTTCTGGGAGCATTTCTACTCGAGTGCGTACTTCTGGATACTGCTGCTGTTGCTGTATACGATCGGATCTATGATGTTCAGGAAACTGAAAGTGCACTTCGCGGATGTGCTGTAATACGACAGGCTGACTGCCGGCTCGCGAGATAATGAACGATATAAAAAATGAAAAAGACAACAACATAGCGATCAGCGTCCGCCATGTGGACAAGGTCTATAAGCTGTATGACAAGCCTTCGGACCGCCTGAAGGAGGCTCTGGGCCTGGCCAAATGCAGGCATACGGACCACAGTGCACTGAGTGATGTCAGCATGGATATCCGTAAGGGCGAGACTGTCGGCATCATCGGGACCAACGGTTCCGGCAAATCCACTATCCTTAAGATCATAACCGGCGTGTTGAATCCTACCGCGGGCGAAGTCGAGGTGGACGGCCGCATATCGGCACTGCTCGAGCTCGGTGCCGGCTTCAATATGGAGTACAACGGCATCGATAACATATATCTGAACGGTACCATGATCGGTTTCTCCAAAAAGGAGATCGATGAGAAGATGGACTCGATACTCGAGTTCGCGGATATCGGCGAGTATGTATATCAGCCGTGTAAGACATATTCGAGCGGTATGTTCGTGCGTCTGGCGTTCGCCGTGGCCATCAATATCGATCCCGAGATCCTGATCGTGGATGAGGCACTGAGTGTGGGCGACGTGTTCTTCCAGGCGAAATGCTATCACAAATTCGAGGAATTCAAGGCCATGGGCAAGACGATACTGTTCGTCAGCCATGACTTGAGTTCGATCGCAAAATACTGTGACCGCGTAGTGCTGCTAAACAAGGGCGTGAAGCTCGGTGAGGGCGAGCCCAAAGAGATGATCGATGCGTATAAGAAGGTGCTCGTGGGCCAGTATGAACTGCCCGAACCCGGCCAGAACAGGCTGCTCGATGACGAGGAACTGCGGAGCGCCGCTGCACAGGCGGTGGACGGTGAGGCCGGATCCGGAGCGGAGACTGGGACCGCTGCTCCTGCAGATGCGAACGTTAATCCCGACCTGATCGAATACGGTTCCGGCAAGGCAACGATCGAGGAGTACTATATCACGGACGAGAGCGGGACCCGTACATCTGCGATCATCAAGGGCTCCGATTACAGTATACATATGCGCGTGCGGGTTAATGAGGATATTCCCGGGCCCATTTTCGCATATACGATCAAAAATATCCGCGGTACCGAGATAACCGGCACCAATACGATGATAGAGAAGAGTTTCCTCGAGCCCGTACAGGCAGGAGAGGTCAAGGAGATCACATTTACCCAGCACATGAACCTGCAGGGTGGCGAATATCTCCTAAGCCTCGGCTGCACCGGCTTCGAAGAAGATGAATTCACGGTATATCACAGACTCTATGATGTACTTAATCTGACAGTGATCTCGGATAAGGATACCGTCGGATACTATGACAGTGAGTCGAGGGTAACGGTTCAATGAGTATAGATAACAACCGTATTGAAACTATCGGCAGAGTAAAACTTGATTTGACCTCATATAACGGTGAGGATAAGTACTCCGACGGGACAGTGGAGGACGAACTCCTTGAGATAGCCAGAGACCGCTCTGCTGCTGAGTTTCAGGACATTATAGAGGAGTCTGCGAGCTGGCCGGTGCTGTACCACCTCTCGGAACTCCGTGAGAATATCGTCGAATGGCTCCCCATAGACAAATCCATGAAAGTGCTCGAGGTCGGATCCGGATGCGGAGCGATCACGGGCAGGCTCTCTGAGAAGGCGGGAAGCGTCACATGCTGCGATCTGTCTCTTAAGCGGAGCCGTATCAACGCATACAGACATCAATATAACGAGAATATCACGATCCACGTGGGTAATTTCACCGATGTGGAGAAGTCTCTGGACAGGGATTTTGATTATATCTGTCTGATAGGCGTGTTCGAGTACGCCAGAGGCTATGTGGACAGCGCAGACCCCTACGGAGACTTCCTGAAGCTCATCAAGTCTCATTTAAAGCCCGGCGGCTCCATCGCCATCGCCATCGAGAACCGTTTCGGCCTGAAGTACTGGGCAGGCTGCAGGGAGGATCATCTGGGAACCTACTTCAGCTCCATAGAAGGCTATCCTGACGGTGGTGTGGTCAGGACGTTCACCGATCGTAAACTCATTGAGATCGCCCGTGCGAGCGGATTCACTGAGTATCACATGTACTATCCCTATCCCGATTATAAGTTCATGACAAACCTCTATTCCGACAGCAGGCTTCCTCGTAAGGGAGAACTCAAGGATAACATGCGCAATTTCGACAGGGACAGACTTCTTCTTTTCAACGAAAAAGACGCATACGATACGATACTGGATGAAGGGCTTTTCAACCTCTACTCCAACTCATATATGATGATACTGGGCCCCGGACCGGACGTGGCATATGCCAGATACTCCAATGACAGGGCTCAGGGATACCGCATAGTGACTGAGATGATCACGCAGGACGGAGTGCCCGTGATCAGGAAGCGCGCCCTGAACGTGGAAGCTGCGGAACATCTGCGCAATATGGCAGATGCATATAAGAAACTCAAGAAAAGATACACGGGCCGCGATTGCAGGCTCTCCATAGCCCCGGTCGTCTTGTCTGAGGACGGGATGACCCTCACGATGGACTATATCAAAGGCGTGACTCTGGAGGAAATGCTGGATGAGTGCCTGGCGCGGAATGATGAGGAAGGCTTCGTCAGTCTGTTTAAAGAATATATGGACCGTATCTCCTATGGGGAGGAACGCGCAGAGATCACAGATATCGACCTGATATTCTCAAATATACTGATCAATGGAAACAAGTGGACCGTCATAGATTTTGAGTGGACCACTAATGATATATGGAAGTCCAGGGACCTCGGATTCAGGTCCATATACTGTTATGTGCTCGAAGATAAAAAGAGGGATAAATTAAGCCTGGATTTAATAATGGACCTACTGAACATCAATGCAAACACAGCAGCAGAGCTGCGTGAGCAGGAAATGGCATTCCAGAAAAGCGTGACCGCGGGACACAGATCTCTCGGCGAGATCAGAGAGATCATAGGCAACCGTGTGACCGATATAGAATCGCTGGATTCCGGACGGACGGGAGATGATCCGGGCCTTAACATGCGCCCCCAGGTTTATGAGGATACGGGGCGCGGATTTAATGAAGAAGAATCGTATTTTGCAGACGGATTTCCTTTTACGATGGAGGTTCCGGCGGGGCGCAGGGCCATGAGAGTCGATCCCTGCAGTGCGTTCTGTCTGGTCAGGGTCGGTGAGATCACGTGGAACGGAGTGCCCGTACCCCGCGGAATGCTGTCATTCAGGACTAACGGACGTAAAGTGGGGCATGACACATATGCCTTCGCCACTTCGGATCCCGGATTTACGATCAGTTTAAAAGGGCTGGAAGAGAGGCCGATCAACCTTTTTGCCGTGGATATGCATGTTACGGAGCTCGATCCGGAGACCGCGGCAGGGATAGGATGATACAGGATAATTATATGTCGTACGAGGAGTACACCTGGGAGAGATATTACGAAGATATCTACCACAGGCAGAAGAAACTGAATAACACGCTGGCAGTCGAACTCGGTGAGATCACTGCCAAAACTGAGGAGCTGAATGTCGCATTGAACCGCGTGACAGGAAGCTCTCTTTGGCGTGCACTTGCACCAGCCCGTAAGCTGTATCATATGATCCGACGGGATGGAGGTGCGGCTGTACCGGGGGCTGCGCCGGCTGTGGCGGCGTCGCAGGCTTCGTCTGTATCGGGTGCTTCGCAGGCTTCAGCGGTGTCGGGGGCAGATGGCATACCGGCTTCTGAGGATGCATCCGCATCTGCGGCTTCGGACCCGTCCGCTTCAGCTTATGTCAGACGTCTGTGGGAATATGAGGATTACTATGCTCAATGGATACGCAAGGATCCGATAGAGAACAAATACGTCACTTACAATGAATCCGGAATGGCCAGGGTACGCGAGAGCCGCTTCCATATCATATATATGGAGGATTGCGGAGGCATGCGTGCTCCGTTTGACGCATCCGTGCGTGCACCGTGGATACTGTTCACCACGCGTGACGTAAGACTGGCCGAAGGATATGCCGAGAGGCTGGAGGCGGAGTTTGAGAAACATCCGGAAGTGCTGATCGCCTATGCGGATGAGGATCATTACTATACCGTACCGGCGGATGGAGGCCGGATCCACCGTCTGGAACCCAACTTCAAGCCGGATTGGTCCCCGGATACTCTGGACAGTTTCTTCTATTTCGGAAATATCGCGCTGATCCGCACCGATGTGGCCATCAGGTCGGACTGGTACGGAGCAAAAGACGGACGGGTGAATGTATATGACCTGTTCCTGCAGGTCTCGGACCGTGTGGGTAAGCATTATGATGACCCGGCAGTGCTCCATATACCGCAGGTACTGGCGCATAATTGCGTGGACAGATATGTCCCGGTTGACTGTAAGAGTCAAAATATCGACAGTTATGAACTCTGGTCCACAGTATCCGGCCGGTTAAAAGAAGATTTAGAGGCCGGCAGGCTTATGTGGGGCTCTTCGTCCGAATATGACGCAGTTAAGCTGAGATCCTTTAAAAGACGCGGGGTTAAAGCATCATTTATGCCCGGACAGTACCCTGATGACCGGCAGATATGCTATGCGCTTCCGGAGAAGCACAGGGTATCCGTACTGATCCTGTCCAAGGATCACCCGGAGCTTGTCCGCAAGCTTCTGTCCACATTCACGGAGCGTACGGATTACGATGATCTGGAGTTCATCGTGGTGGATAACGGTTCGGAACCTGATAACAGGGCACGATATGTCAGGATCATCGATGAACTGGCGGGTGGATATCCTCATGAATATATATATGAACCGCGGGATTTCAATTTCTCGGCACTGTGCAACAGAGCAGCTGATGCAGCGAGCGGCGATCTGCTGCTGTTCATGAATGATGACATCGAGGTTGTGCAGAAAGACTGGCTTAAACTTATGGCCGGCTATGCTTTCAGGCCTCACGTCGGCGCGGTTGGAGCGAAGCTTCTGTATGCTGATTCCGATATGATCCAGCATGCAGGCGTGACATCTATGGAGATAGGACCGTCGCACAAGCTGGTCATGTATCCGGATGACCGTATCTACTATTATGGAAGAAACACACTTGCATATGACATGCTGGGAGTGACTGCCGCCTGTCTGCTTATACAGACATCCAAGTTTGACGGCGCCGGCGGGTTCGATGAGAGCTTCCCCGTGGCATATAATGATGTGGAACTGAACATGAAACTGGCCCGTTCCGGATTAGTTAATCTTCAATGCAACGGAGCGCTCCTCTATCATCACGAATCCATGACCAGAGGTTTGGATGAAGGCAACGATGAGAAGTGGAATCGCCTCTTAAATGAGAAAAACAGGCTGTATAAAATCTACCCTGAATTTTTAGACGAGGATCCGTATTACAATCCGAATTTGGTCGGAAATCACTCGAATTATCTGAGTAATTTCGATTACGGATACAATAATCATGCTAAGCATGAAAGTGTCAGACAAATTGATGCAAGTGAACTTGCAGAAGCACCTGCGGATACCTATAAAATATCGATTGATTTCGCGGGTGTACAACCCAAGATAAGGCTGGAAGAGCCCGAAATCATTGAGGTTCGCGGATGGTCGTTTATCTCCGGAGGGGACAATTCACTACATCTCGTGTCTCTGATACTAAAAAATAACGCAGATGGAACTATATATAGGGTCAAAACCGATCCGATGCCCCGTTTGGACCTAGAAGAGACCTTCCCTGATGAAAAAAATAACAGGTTATGCGGTTTCGAGGCTCGTGTGTTGAAAGATGATTTAGTAGCGGGCGAATATAGCATCGGGATCGAACCACTCGTGCTAAATCATGATTTAAGCGATGCTGTGAGCACCGGAAAGGTCATATATACGGAGGCTAAATTCACGGTATAGCGACTTGGCATATTCAGGCAAAACGATTAACAAGAATTGCTGAAATCAGACTCGAAGCGTCGCACGAGTAGCTCAGTTCCGACGTGTTTGAGCGAGGGACGAGCGAGTTGTCGGAACGTGCGTGCTCGAAGAGGCTGAGTGTACTGATTTCGCAATTTGCAGTTTGTTTTGACGGAATATGGCAAGTCGATATACGGGTTTTAGACGGTGAATATGGAAGATCAACATTACTATATAAGTGAATATAAGTCTGAGAAGGAGCGTACGGAGGCTCTGCAGGCGAAGATAACGGCGGCACGTAACGAGATGAACGCTACGGCTGACCGTCTTGAGCGTATCAAGGGTTCCGGACTGTGGAAATTAAGCAAACCCGCCCGCGACGTTATCCACCTGCTCCAGCGTACCAGGCAGCGCCTGGGTGCGTATGGTTCCATACGAGGGATCATGCGCAAGGTCGACTCCAAGATGCAAGAGCGCGCAGCCAGATCGAGCCATGGTACGAAATCTTTCCCGGATGCGGCCCGCCGTAAGATGGAGGAAAGCACGAAGTTTGACAGGGATATCGTCTTTTCCATACTTGTGCCCCTGTATAACACGCCGAAGAAGTTCCTCATAGACATGATCGAGTCGGTGAAGACTCAGACCTATGCAGGCTGGGAACTGTGTCTGGCGGACGGATCGGATGCCGAACACGCCTATGTGGGCGAGATCTGTGAGAAGTATGCAGCCGATGATGCACGAATCTTATATAAGAAGCTTGAGTCGAATGAGGGTATCTCCGGCAATACGAATGAGTGCTACCGCATGGCAACGGGCAACTTCATTGCGCTGTTCGACCATGATGATATCCTGCACCCGTCCGTTCTGTATGAATATATGAAGGTCATCTGTGAGCAGGATGCCGACTATATCTACTGCGATGAGACGACATTTAAGGGTAACAGCGTGGATAACATGATCACGCTTCACTTTAAGCCTGATTTTGCACCGGATAACCTGCGGGCCAACAATTATATCTGCCATTTCAGTGCTTTCTCAAGGGATCTGCTTGAAGGCATGGAGCTGTTCCGTACCCAGTTCGACGGCAGTCAGGACCACGATATGATACTGCGTCTGACCGCCAGAGCGAAGCATGTGGTACATGTGCCCAAGCTGATGTACTACTGGCGCTCCCACAAGGCATCCGTGGCCAAGAACATCAACGCCAAGAGCTACGCGATCGACGCAGCCAAAGGGGCGGTGGCCGATCACCTGCGGACGCTCGGTTATGAGAACTTCGAGATCACGTCGACACGCGCTTTTGAGACGATATTCCGCATCAGATATGAAATACAGGGTGATCCGAAGGTTTCCATCGTGATCCCGAACAAGGACCATGTTGATGATCTGCGCCGGTGCATCACATCGATCCTTGAGAAAAGCACCTACGATAACTATGAGATCGTGATAGTGGAGAATAACTCCGTGTCCGATGAGATCTTTGCATATTATGAGGAACTGAAGACCCATGCGAACATCCGGGTGATCACCTGGGATGGCGAGTTTAATTATTCCGCCGTCTGCAACGCTGGTGTCAGGGAGTCGGCTGGCGAGTACGTTCTTTTGCTGAATAACGATACGGAAGTCATCACACTGGACTGGATAGAGGAACTGCTGATGTATGCGCAGCGTGATGATGTGGCCTGTGCGGGTGCGAAACTGTACTATCCCGATATGACGATCCAGCATGCCGGAGTCGTGATCGGGCTGGGTGCGCACAGGACTGCGGGACATACCCACTATATGATGCCCGTGACGAATCTCGGATACATGGGACGTCTGTGCTATGCGCAGGATGTGACGGCTGTGACCGGAGCGTGCCTGATGGTTTCGCGTGCGATATACGACGAGGTCGGCGGACTCGACGAGAGCTTCCGCGTATCGCTTAACGATGTTGATTTCTGCTTAAAGTGCCGCGGAAAGGGGTACCTGAACGTGTTTACGCCTTTTTCCGAGCTGTATCACTATGAATCGGTGTCACGCGGATCGGATACGGCCGGGGCATCTGCCGAGCGCTACAACGAGGAATCCGCACGTTTCCGTGAGAAATGGGCTGCGGAACTTGCCGCCGGCGATCCGTACTATAACCCGAACTTCAGCCTGGACAGAAGCGATTATTGCATCATCCCGGCTGAGTGGTGAAGTAATCAGCCGTATTGACAGTGTGTATGCCGTTACCTATAATATAACTAAATAAAGGTGCTACCCGTACAGCAACGGTTAGTCCTGAATTACAAAATGACAATTAAGTAATCGCCATCCGCCGTGCAGGGCTGTGGCGATTATTTAATGTTTGCTATTCCTACCGATGGAATAGCCGAGACCAAATACCGTAACACATAGCCCGATAAGCGCCATAAGGCTTTCCATGGTGATCATAGAACATTTCCTCCTATAGTTATTCCCTCACGGGTTTCTATATTAACAGGGCTTGTACTCCCTGACAGAGGACTAACCGCCACCGTTTAGGTAGCACCTTATATAATTATAGCAAACATATGTTCGAATATCAATTGCCGGTCGATAGATATTCGGACTTTTTTTGTGGTATACTTAAAGCTGTGATGCCAATCATTACACTAATTCACAAGGAGGAACATATATGAGCTATCAGGATGAATACCGTAAATGGCTGGAGGATCCCTGGTTCGATGATGCGACCAAGGCGGAACTCAAGGCTATAGAAGGCGATGACAAAGAAATCGAGGATCGTTTCTACAGAGAGCTCGAGTTCGGTACAGGCGGACTTCGCGGAGTCATAGGCGCAGGTACCAACCGTATGAACATATATACTGTGCACAAGGCTACTCAGGGCCTGGCGAACTATATCATCAAGGCCGGTACGCAGGCCAAAGGCGTGGCTATCGCATATGACTGCCGCCGCATGGGACGTGAATTTGCAGATATCGCAGCTACATGTCTGGCTGCCAACGGTATCAAGGCATATGTGTTTGACGAACTTCGTCCTACTCCCGAGCTGTCCTTTGCCGTCAGGGAACTGGGATGCACAGCCGGTATCAACGTAACGGCCAGCCACAATCCGCCCGAATACAACGGATATAAAGTGTATTGGGAAGACGGTGCTCAGGTCACCCCTCCTCATGATACGGGAATAATCGGTGAGGTTCAGGCCATCAGCAATTACAGCGACTGCAAGAAGATGACCGTGGATGAGGCTGTAGCCGCAGGTCTCTACGAGGAGATCGGCGCAGCTATCGATGATAAGTACATGGCTGAACTCAAGAAGCAGATCATCCATCCCGACGTGATCTCCGCTGTCGCAAAAGATCTGAAGATCGTATATACCCCCCTGTGTGGTGCGGGCAACAAGCCTACACAGCGTATTCTCAAGGAACTGGGATTTGAGAATGTCTATGTTGTACCCGAGCAGACCGGTCCGGATCCGGATTTCACTACACTGGATTATCCGAATCCCGAGGATCCCAAGGCTTTCACCTATGCACTCAGACTGGCTAAGGAAAAGGACGCAGATATCGTGCTGGCTACCGATCCCGACGCCGACCGCCTCGGCGTATATGCGAAGGACACCAAGACCGGAGAATATATGGCATTTACCGGCAACATGTCCGGCATGCTGATCGCCGAGTATATCCTGCGTGAGAGAAAGGCAACAGGCACGATGCCTTCCAATCCCACAATGGTAACCACCATCGTGACCACAAATATGACATTCCCCATCGCGGCAAGCTATGATGTCAAGCTGATCGAGGTTCTGACGGGCTTTAAGTACATCGGCGAGCAGATCAAGCTCTTCGAACAGGCCGGAAACAAGGACAACAACTACGTATTCGGACTCGAGGAGTCGTACGGCTGTCTGGCCGGCACACATGCCAGAGACAAGGATGCTATCGTAGCGGTCATGATGCTGTGTGAGGTTGCTTCTTTCTGCAAGAAAAACGGTAAGACGCTCTGCGATATGATGACCGAACTCTATGAGAAATACGGATACTTCAAGGAGACACAGTATACTATCACCATGAAGGGTGCCGACGGAGCAAAACAGATACAGGCAACCATGGATAAACTGAGAAACGATCCGCCGAAGAACTTCGGAGATCTGAAAGTCCTTAAGTTCAGGGATTATAAGACCGGTGAAATTCTGGATATGGAGACCGGCGCCAAGTCATCGACAGGGTTGCCTGTATCCAACGTGTTATACTTTGATCTCCCGGACAATAACTGGTGCTGTGCAAGACCTTCGGGTACCGAACCCAAGATCAAGTTCTATATGGGTGTAAAAGGCTCGAGTGCCGATGATGCAACAAAGAAACTCGAAGCACTGACGGAAGCCGTTAAGGCTAATATCTGATCAACAAAACTTTAAAACAGCCCCCGGTCACGGGGGCTGTATTGGTCGTTATTCTTACGTTCTCAGTTCTTTATTCGGTATAATCATCGAAATTCGTCATCATATCATGTGATGCCTGGTCAAGTGCCTGCTGGCTCTCCGATACAACCTGATCTGCTGCAGGCTGGATCGGCTCACCGGTATTCGGATCATACTTGGGCTGGACCGGAGCACTGTACTGTTGGTTCTGCACGGGCTGTCCGTAACCGTAGGGAGCCTGGTTCTGCACGGGTGCACCGTACTGTTGACTCTGTGCCGGCTGTCCATAACTGCCGTTATTATACGCGCTGGGCCCTACATATCCGTCTTTTATCCTGTGATAATAGTTGGCAAGCGTAACCGATACATACGGTCCTACATAGATGATCGCGATACCGAATGTCACAGCGACGAGCAGATACCAGAGGATGAAGGACAAGTTGAGCACGAACAGTTCCCATTTGCGTCCCTTCATCATGGCTTTGCTGGCCGCGATACACTGCGAGGCTGTCATATCCGGATATTCGCATAACACAAATGTGGACTGCGCATATGCATTGACGATGATCGTATACGGTATCATAAGAAGTAAAATGATCAGATAAATGCCGAATACCGCACCGATAACGCCTGCTATGCTGGCACTGCCGGGCATGTCACCATACAGAAACAGGTTCATGATATCTTCGCCAATGGTGTATATTGCCCCGGCAAATGCTATAGCGGAAATGATCACGCTTAAGATGAAGAACGGAATATACCACAGAAACTCAAAAATGCCGACGAGCAGCGGGGTGAGAATGCTGTTCTTGTAGTATTTGCCAAAAGGCTCAAACAGTGTGCTCAGGCTCGGCTTATAACCGTAAGTGACGTTCAGATAAACCTTGGTCAGGCCTACGTTTATAGGCATGGCAACGAAAATGAGCACGGCTACATATACACACCATGCCAGAAACCATACAATACCCGAATCGGTGTACTGCATGACCTTGGATGGGATCCCTCCGATCGCTCCGCCTATAAGGCCGGCAACCAGGATGCACAGGAAAGTCATCCATATCTTGCCCTGTAACTGTTGCTTCGCCTGAAGCTTGATAGAAGATCTGTCAATTTTCTGGATCATAGTTCTTTTCCTTTCCGAGATAATCTAAACGGGAGGCCACCCTCCACATTTACACCATAGTATACCACAAAAAAGCCCGAAGATTTCCGCCTGTCAATCATTTGATACATCCATCCTCTTGTTGCTATAATGATAGGTATGAAAAGAATATCCGGCTCAGACATATCCAAAACCATGAAATATCTCAAACGCAACGGGTTCCGTACCACGTATTTTGCCGCTGTCGAGCGCCTGGGAATGCGTGTGGGCAGCCACTACAGCTATACGGAGCCTGATGAAGGAGAACTTGCAAAACAGCGTAAAGAAACGGGTGATGCTGAAGGCTGGCCGTCCATAACTATGGTTATGCCGGCATATAACCCTGACGAGCACTTCTTCCGCGAGGCTTTAAGCTCTGTGCTTAAGCAGTCATATCCGCACTGGAAGCTGGTGATAGCGGATGCATCGGATGAAGATCATGATATTGTCAGGAGGTGGGCAAGGAAGTGCGCCTCCGAGCCCCGTATCAGATATGTGGAGCTTGATTCCAACAGGGGAATCTCAGGCAATACCAACGCAGGCGTAGATGCGGCACTTGATGATACGGACCACGGTACCTGTGATTACATTGGATTCATGGACCACGATGACGTACTGACGCCCGATGCGCTCTATTATATGGCCAAAGCGATAGTGAGCAGGGACAATCCCATGCTGCTGTATTCGGATGAGGATAAGCTGGAAGAAGCCGATAAGCATGTGAAGTCGTATTTTGACCCGCATAAGAAGTATGATTTCAATTTCGATCTTCTCCTGACGAACAATTACATATGTCATTTAATGCTCGTGCGTAGGGATATGCTTAAAAGTGTCAGGTTCAGGCCGGCATATGACGGCGCTCAGGATTATGACCTGGTACTGCAGCTGGTCGTATCACTGATCAGGGATTACGGATTGCAGACATGCGAGCTGTCCGATTATATCATTCATGTGCCCCGGGTCCTGTATCACTGGCGATGCCACAGGGGCAGCACCGCGGCCAATACTTCCAGCAAGGAATATGCATACGAGGCCGGATTGAAAGCAGTGACTGATATGGTCAACGAACTATACGGCCATCTGATGAGCAAAGACAGTGCTTTTCCGAAGGTCACTCACAGTAAGCACAGAGGATTCTATGATGTCGACTGGGGGTTTAATGCAGACTCCTCCGGGGATGATGCGTCCCGGAATGCATTTTTTGCCATACGCCGGGATGTCGGGGCCGTGATCGGCCGTGTTCTGGATAAGAGAGGCCGGATGACCGAATGTATCGCAGACAGTTCCGGCAACTGGCTATACGCCGGTACGCCTAAGAATTTTGCGGGGGAATTGAACAGATTCGACTGCAGCCAGGACGTATACATGGCCGATATACATCATGTGCACGTTCGCCCCGAACTGGCAGGCGTGCTTGAGAAAGCATCGGATCCTCGCACCTTCGCCGAGGAACTCCGGAAGCAGGGATATCTGATACTATACGATCCGCGGGCATAGTGACGCCCGACACCGCCGGATTATCCGTGAAAGAGAGACAGGAAATGAGCCGTACAACCGTACTGATCCCCAATTACAACGGGATCGATTATATAGAGGCCTGCATCGAGAGCGTCATGGCGGACGGAGACCGTCCCGTGATCGTCGTGGACAATGGTTCATGTGACGGATCGCGTGAGGTCATAGAAGCGCATATATCAGGTGAGGCGTCACCCGTATACGAACATGTGTTATTGATCCCGCTCGCCGAGAACACGGGCTTCAGCAATGCCGTGAACGTCGGCCTGGAGCATGTGAAGACACCGTACGTATTCCTGCTGAACAACGATACGACCATCAGGACCGGTGCGATATCGGCACTGGAGCGCAGGATGGACAGCGATGAGAATATTTTCTCGGCCCAGTCACGGATCCTGAGTATGAAGGAGCCGGAACGCATTGATGACTGCGGTGACCTGTACTGCGCCCTCGGCTGGGCATTCACTCCCGGAAAAGGAAAACCCGCAGAAGCATATGATCACGCATGTAATGTTTTTGCATGTTGCGGAGCTGCGGTCATGTACCGCATGAGCATGTTTGATGATACGGGTATGTTCGATGAAGAGCATTTCGCATATCTGGAGGATATAGACTTAGGATACAGGGCCCGGATCCTGGGCTGCAGAAATGTATACGAGCCCGCATCGGAGATACTGCATGCAGGCAGCGCGGTGTCGGGATCACGTTATAACCGGTTCAAGGTGAATCTGGCAGCTCAGAACAGTATATACATCATCTATAAGAACATGCCGCTCGTGCAGTTCATCATCAATCTGCCGCTGCTGATCAATGGATTTATCATCAAGGCGCTGTTCTTCTCACTCAAACTGATGGGACTTACGTATCTGCGCGGACTGCTGCGCGGATTCGGACTCTGCGCCCGTGACATAAAAAATGGCCACAGGCACAAGGTCCGGTTCAGACCTCGCAACCTGGGCCATTATATCCGCATCCAGCTCGAACTCTGGGCCAACACCGCCCGCCGGTTTGTGGGATAGATAACTTACATCAGCCGAATATCGATTCCGCAAGCAGGTGCCTGCTGTGGAACGATATTCGACTGATGGTTAGGTACTCCTTATAATTCCGACGTACAGTGAGGGCAGCGGGTAGCCTCGATCGGTATCTCGCTCTTGCAGTACGGACACTTCTTGGTGGTGGGTGCCTCTTCCTCTTTCTTCTTGCTAAGCTCTGCAGCCTTGTTGATAGCTTTGACGATCAGGAAGATCACGAATGCCATTATGATGAAGTTGATGATGGCGGTGATGAATGCGCCCCAGCGGATCTCAACATCTCCTACGGTAGCGACCATAGCGCTTAAGTCCGTATTGGCTATAAGCCCTATCAGGGGCGAGATGATGTCATCGACCAGACTGGTCACTATTGCCTGGAATGCGGCACCGATGATGACGCCGACTGCCAGATCGATGACGTTGCCGCGCAGTATGAATTTTTTGAACTCTCCGAAGAATGATTTCATGGGTATGTCTCCTTTTTTTATATTGGCGCGCATGATCAGCGCACTCATTGTCTACATTATAATTAATATACAAAAAAACGTAAATAAATTTGAACTTGCCTCTAAAGTCATGAGCGATTCGTCCGATATACTAAACAGAGATTTTAATGCTCGCTCATACTTTGCATGGAAGGAGGAGAAATGCAATGCGTATAGATGCGTATAATCAGATCCAGGCAGTATATCAGGCTCAGGCAGCCAGAAAGCCTCAGGCTACCGCCAAGACCGGTACCAGCTTCGTTGATAAACTGCAACTCTCCAGTATAGGAAAGGATATCCAGACCGCAAAGCAGGCAGTAGCCAATGCACCTGACATCAGGCCTGAGGTAACCGAACCTATCAAAGCTCAGATCGCTGCAGGCACATATAATGTAAGTGCAGAGAGCTTTGCGGACAAACTGCTTGAGAAATATCAGGCATCGATCATTTAACATTCAGATAACAGGAGATTAAGATGGCGTCTTTGATGGATACACTCATCGGCATATTGGATGAACAAACTGCCGAGTATGACAAGCTTCTTCAGCTCACTCTATCGAAAACACCCGTCATAGTCTCCGAGAATCTGGATGAACTGGCTCGAATCACGGATGATGAGCAGATGGAGCTTGGCCGCATACAGTCGCTTGAGAAAAAGATGGATGAAGCGATCGCGGACATAGCACAGGTACTCAACAAGGATGTTGGAACGATGAGCTTAAGGAAGCTCATAAGGATCATGGCGGGCAGGCCTTCCGAACAGAGAGTTCTCGCGGAGGCATATGACAGGCTGATGGCGTCCGCCAAACAGGTGAGGCTCGTAAATGAGAGAAACGCAGAACTCATACAGAGCGCACTGGATATGGTCCATTTTAATATGAACATGCTCCAGTCAGCCAAGTCGGCACCGGAGAGTGCCAACTATAACAGAGGAGCATACAGCACGGGCGAACAGCTGGGCGTTGACAGACAATCCTTCGACGCCAAGCAATGAGATCCCCGTAGCGAGGATGATTTCAACTCAGGTGATTCGATATGTCATTGTTCAGCAACCTGCATCTGGGGACATCGGGACTCCGTATTTCCTCCAATGCACTGAATACAACAGCACATAACGTGACAAACGTAGATACCGACGGCTATACACGCCAGCAGGTATCTCTTGCCACTGCTACATATCAGACTATCAACAAGCAGCATGCGATCGGCTACGATCAGCTGGGGCTTGGTGTCACTTATGCCGAGACAAGGCAGGTCAGAGACTATTTCCTCGATGTCAATTTCCGTAAAGAATCCGGACGGAGCGAGTTCTACAAGACCAGCGTAGACGCGCTCAATCAGGTAGAAGATATATTGGGCGAATCAACAGGCGGCCAGAGCTTTTCATTAAGTATGGATGAGCTGTGGATATCTGTTGAGGAACTTCTTAAGGATCCCTGTAATGAGGTCAATCAGAACCTCCTCGTTACGAGATCCTATGAGTTTATCACTCAGGCCAATAACGTATACAATTCACTGTGTGATTACCAGCTGAACTTAAATACGACCATCCGCAACGACGTAAGGGATATCAATGACTGGGCAGAGAGGATACATCAGCTCAACGTCGATATCAGCAAAGTCGAGTCCGGCGGAGTGGAGCATGCAAACGACCTGCGCGACGAGCGTAATGCCCTGATCGATAAGCTCGGAGAAATGGGCAATATCTCCTGGACAGAGGACCTGGATCACTGTGTATCCATACAGTTCGAAGGCGTAGACCTCGTAAAGGGCGATATGATCAACCGCATGGAACTCTATACCGATCCCCAGACAGGTTTCGATACGGTATTCTGGAGGCATCTCGCCGAGTACACACGCAATTCCGACGGAGATAAGATCGTAGTACCCGAATCGGTACCCGCTGCGGTCGTATTCGAGTTAAGCCGTCCCATATCATCGGAGCTTAATACCGACGTGGGCGAGCTGAAGGCATGTCTGTACGCAAGAGGCGACCACAATGCCACTTTTGCCGATCTGAACAAGTACCCCGAAGATCCCGAATCCAGCATGGATTATTACGATACATCCATCTCGCAGTCGGTACTTATGAATGTCGAGGCGGAATTTGATTCCCTTATACATAATGTAACGACCAAGATCAACAGCATCCTGGCTGATGCAGCTGACAGGGCAAGCACCAGATATCCCTCTTCCGACTATCTGAGAAACGAAGACGGATCATATCTGCAGATATTCGAACTGATCACGGGCCCGGATAAAGCTTTCAGCAGCAGCCCTCTTCACCTGGATGCAAACGGGGAGCCCGATTCCGTGAACGATCCCGCCCTTAAGGATTACTGGAATGGCTTCACCGTATCCAACATCAGGATCAACATGGACCTGAGACAGTCCCCTTCAAAACTCGGATTCAGACTTGAGGACGGCAGCGAAGACAACGAGACCATGCGTAAGCTGTCCGAGGCCTTCACCGATAACGATTACACACTTAACCCCAGAGTTACGACTCCCGTGAACTTCAATTCATTCTACAACTCGATGGTTTCACAGGTATCCACCTCCGGTAAGGTCTACACGACGATCAAGGACGCACAGGACCAGACGGTGAACGCTATCGAGTCAGCCAGACAGCAGGTACTGGGAGTCAACACGGACGAGGAACTGACCTTCATGATCCAGTTCCAGAATGCATACAACGCAGCCAGCAGATTCATCAATGTAGTAGACGAGATGCTCGAGCATCTGCTCACTACACTCGGATAACCGGTAACGGAATCTATATGAAAGGAGAAACCTGATGCCTTCAACCTTTTTCGGATTACAGATAGCATATTCGGGACTCAAGGCGAGCAACGCCGCCCTTAATACGACAGCAAACAACGTGGCTAACGTTGAGACAGACGGTTACTCCCGTCAGAAAGTCGTTACGGCCGCTACCGAACCCATGAGAGTGTTCGCTACATACGGATGCGCCGGTGCAGGTGTCGATACACTTGCTATCGAGCGTGTACGCGATGTCTTCTATGACGAGAAGTTCAGAGACAACGAGACCAGATTCGGCGAGTTCGAGCGTAAAGAGTATTACATGTCCGTCATGGAGACATATTTCAATGATGACGGCAAGACGGGATTTAAATCTATATTTAATAAATTGATCGAAACTCTGGAGGAGGTCACCAAGAACTCCAGCTCTACATCCACCAAGGCTACATTCCTCGCTCAGGCCAAGACCATGACCGATTACTTCAATAACATGGCCGGTGACCTGCAGGATCTGCAGAAGGATATAAACGATGAGCTCAAGATCCAGATCAGCCAGATCAATTCGATCGCCGAAGAGCTCGCGACGATCAACAAGCAGGTAAACGTCATCGAGCTGACAGGCACCACTGCCAATGAACTCAGGGACAAGAGAGACCTGCTGGTGGATGAGCTCTCCAAGTATGTGGATGTACAGGTCAAGGAGACTCCCATATATAACGCTCAGAACGAGGAGACCGGAGCTACCCGCTGCATCATATCGGTCGCAGGAGGACAGACCCTCGTAGACCAGAACGACTTCAGGACCCTCGAGGTCGTAGCCCGTGCTTCTTATGAGAAAGTATATCAGTCCGATGCAGACGGCCTCTATGACGTATACTGGAGCGACGGACAGCAGTTCAAACTGGACAATGCCGCTATGGGCGGATCCATAAAGGGCCTTGCGGACCTGCGTGACGGCAACAACGGCAATTACTTCACCGGAGTGGTAACGGATGTGGATATGGCAGGCTCGGATCACGTGGTGACCATCGAACCCGGCAGCGATTCGCTCACATCCCTGAACCAGTGCAATCTCTCCAATACCGGCGGACGCATCATCCTCGGTAATCAGGAGTACTACTATAAAGACTGGACCGTGAATTACGTTAAGGATTCACTCGGTAACGATACGGATGTGGTTGAAAGCTATATCTTCACAATGGATGATGCGAAATGCGACCAGGTAGTGACCGGAAGCAAGATAGGCAAGACATCGATGATGGGCAGCTTCTCGGAGTACCAGGGTATTCCTTACTACATGTCACAGATGAATGAATGGGTCAGGATATTCTCCAAGTCCATGAATGATATCTTCACTACAGGATGGACGACCAAAAACGAGGATGCGGGCATAGTCTTCACCGGAAGTCTGCCGACCGACAGAGGACAGTACAGCGAAGATACCCTGAATAATAAGGATGTCCCGACAGATAACAGGGGTTATTATCATATAAGCGCCTTAAACTGCACCATCGAGAGCGCGGTAAACGAAGATCCCGATCTCCTCGGTTCACGTAAGGATAAGTCCAATGGCGTGGAGGAGTGCGATAACATCAAGAAGGCCATCGAAGTCCTCGGGGATAAGACACAGCTCAGCTTCAGGAGTTACAACGCGAGCGGATTCCTTGAGTCGGTACTCTCGGATGTGGCTCTTAATACAGGCAATGCCAGAACTTTCTCAGCTACGTTCTTAAGCCTGCAGTCGGTACTTGATAACCAGCGTACATCCATCTCGGGTGTGGACAGTGACGAAGAAGCGGTCAACCTCGTAAAATACGAGAACGCATATACGCTTTCTTCCAAGATGATCCAGACATTCCAGGAGATATACGACAGACTGATCCTCCAGACCGGAGTATAAGCGTGTCAGGCATAGCCTTCATAGAGGAGACAATATCATGAGAATGACAAATAAGATAATGCAGAAGAATTCTCTGTATAATATCAACCAGACCAAGATATCAGAGGATAAGTACAATACTCAGCTGACCAGCCAGTCCAAGATCACGAGACCGTCTGATGATCCCGTGGTTGCGATCCGCGCGCTCAGACTCAGGACCAATGTATCCACCGCTACCCAGTATTATAAGAAGAATGCGCCCGATGCCAACCAGTGGCTGGACGTGACCGCGAAGTCCCTCGATACGATGACCAAGGTCTACACCAATCTCTATACGCAGGTTGAGACCGGCGTCAACAAGGACTACACCGCATCGGATATGCAGGTGCTCCTGTCACAGATAGAGTCTTATACCAATGAAGTATACGCTACCGGCAATCAGGATTACGCCGGCAGATACATTTTCACCGGATACAGGACCGACACTCCCCTGACATTCCAGAAGGAGCAGATCGATAAGGTGAACCTGACTCCCAACTACACGATCACCGAGAACCTGAAGAATGCACAGCTGGATTCTTTCAGTTATACGGATTACAGCGTGTTCGATACCAAGGCAACGGCTGATCTGGCCAACGAGAGTGATATCACCAATGCCACGATCAACAGGATCAGGCTGACATATAATAATACACTTCCCGGGAAACTTCCGCTGATCGAGATCAAGGATAAGGACGGAAATCCCATCCAGTCACCCGCAGCTTCAACCCTTCCCATAGGCGGATCGAGTGTAGGCATCACGGTAGCAGCTTCGGCTGAGGTGGCATACAAGGAACTTACACAGGCACAGAGCACGGATCCTGTCACGACCAGGGCCATATACGTACCCACCACCGGAGAACTCCTTTTTACATCAGATATAGCAGATGAACTGGCTACCATATATACCGACGGCGGTTCCGTATCTGCCACTTATGATAAGAATCAGTGGGAAGTGGGCGACTTGAATCCTCAGCATTATTTCAAATGCACATCTCACGATCCAAGCGGCGACACGACCAAAGACATAACATACAACGCCGACGGCAACGTGGCCACTGAGATTGTATACGACGTCGGATACAACCAGACCATCCAGGTTAACACAAATGCATACGAAGTATTCGATCCCGCAGTAGCCAGGGATCTGGATGACTTAAAGAGAGTGGTTACCGAATTCAGCGACATCGAGAAGATCCGCTACGACTTAAAGGATGAACTCAAGAAATATGTAGAGGGCACTCCTGATTATATCAACTGCAAAAAGAGACTCGATGCAGCCGACAAGGCTTACACATATATCCGCGATGCAGTGAGCAAGCGCTTCGGCGATCAGATCACCAGATATCAGAACTATCTGGACAGCACGAATGTAGCCATCACCAAGAACGGTACCAGATCCACCCGTCTCGAGCTGATAGAGGCGAGACTCGAGGAGCAGCAGTCCACGTTCAAGGAGCTCCAGGAGGAGAACGAAGGCATCGATATGACAGAGGTGGCAGTACTGCTGACAGCAGCCGAAACCACATACGATGCAGCCCTTATGGCTACCAGCAAGATCATGCAGAACAGCTTGATAAATTATATTTAAAATTGTATATTTGTTTTAAATCATATTAATTGGAGGGTACAGCTATGCAAATGTTAACAAGAGCTTTTGGCGAGATCGAGATCGATGAGTCCAAAGTTATCAGTTTTCCCGGCGGTATCATAGGTTTCCCCGATCTGCAGCATTTCGTGCTCCTGTATGATGAGGAGCAGGGCAGCAATACGGTTAAGTGGCTCCAGTCGGTTGAAGAGCCCGGTTTTGCCATGCCGGTGATCAACCCTCTGATCGTGAAGGATGACTATAATCCCTCGGTGGATGATGAACTGCTCAAGCCTCTCGGTGACATGACCGATGATGATATGGTGGTACTCGTGACCATGACCATACCTCATGAGATCGAAAAGATGACGGTCAATCTGCGCGGGCCCGTGATCATCAACTCCGCTACATGCAAGGGATGCCAGATCATCATAGACAGCGATGAGTACAAGGTTAAATATCCTATATATGATAAGCTTGCGGAAGCCAAGAAGCAGAAAGAGGGGTGATCGGAATGCTCGCATTATCACGTAAAAAGAACGAAGCGCTGATCATCAACAACAATGTGGAGATAACCATCCTGGAAGTAAAGGGTGATCAGGTGAAGGTAGGTATCGAAGCTCCGCGTGAGATACCGGTATACCGTAAGGAAGTATATCTGCAGATCCAGGAAGCCAATAAGGAATCATCCGATGTTGCTTCTGCAGTAGATGCTCTCAAGAGCCTGGGACTGTAAGTATAACTGCAATTGCAATTCCAAATCCAATAAAAAAATTATCACTGAAAGCGTAAGATTGTGTGAAACAGGGCACCGTATAACGGTGCTCTGTTGTATTCCATGATACCCGCGTTTATGATATAATTCCCCCTATGGAAAACAGAGAATACGATGAAGTAAGTCTGAACCGCTATCTGACGATACTGGAGGATTCGCTCGAGAAAAAGAGCAGGGCACTCGACACTCTCTCCGAGATGTGCTCAAAGCAGGAAGAGGCCATCTGCGGTGAAAAGCTCGATGTGGATACGTACAACGAAGTAACAGAGCTCAAAGGGCGTATCATCGAGAACCTAAACCAGCTCGATGACGGTTTTACGGCGTTGTTTGACAGGGTTTTCCCTACGGTTAAGAGTGACCCGCATAAATATGCGGATCATGTGCGCAGGACTCAGGATCTGATCGCAGAGATCTCCGAGAAGACCATATTGATAGAGGCGGCGGAGAGGCGGCTTCAGGCCAGGCTTGACAGGCTGGCTGCAAGCGGCAGGCCCGGCACTTCTGCTCCGCATGTGGCACCCGGGACGGCGGCAGGCAGATATAATGCGACGATGAACGGAGCCGGCGGGGTATCATCCATTTTCGTCGATAATAAACGCAGGAAATGAGGAACGGTATTAAACATGAATAAGGACATCTCATTAAAAGGAAGAAACTTCTTAAAACTGATGGATTATGAGCCTGAGGAGATCCTGTATCTGGTGGATCTCGCCGCTGAGCTCAAGGACATGAAGAAACGCGGGGTAGCCCACGATACGCTCAGAGGCAAAAACATCGCGCTGATATTCGAAAAGACCAGCACCAGGACCAGATGCTCGTTCGAGGTGGCCGGATATGATCTGGGCATGAACGTGACATATCTCGATCCTGCCTGCTCCCAGATAGGACGCAAGGAATCCATCGCCGATTCCGCCAGGGTGCTCGGCCGTATGTATGACGGTATCGAGTACAGAGGTTACGGACAGGAGATTGTCGAAGAACTGGCCAAATATGCAGGAGTACCGGTATGGAACGGCCTGACCAACGAGTTCCATCCGACTCAGATGCTCGCAGACCTTCTGACCATGCGTGAGCATCTGGGCGACCTTAATGATATACGTTTCGTATATATGGGTGACGCCCGTTATAATATGGGCAATTCCCTGATGATCACGAGTGCCAAGCTCGGATTTGACTTCGTGGCATGTACATCACCGAAGTACTATCCCGATGAGAAACTGGTCAAGTACGCACGTGACGTGGCTGCGAAGACCGGCGCACGGATCACTCTCACGGATGATGTGGAGTCGGCCTGTCGCGGCGCGGATGTCATCTATACCGATGTGTGGGTATCTATGGGAGAGCCTGAGGAAGTATGGGCCGAGAGGATACATGAGCTTAAGCCTTATCAGGTGAAAAAGAGCTGCTTTGACCATGCATCCGACCGCGCGGTCTTCATGCACTGCCTGCCCGCATTCCATGACCTGAACACTGCCGTAGGCCGTCAGGTCTATGAGAAATTCGGACTCTCCGAACTGGAAGTGACCAATGAGGTGTTCGAGGGCGAGAGGTCAGTGGTATTCGACGAGGCCGAGAACCGCATGCATACCATCAAGGCTGTGATGAAAGCTACACTCGGCGGCTGATCATGATAACCGGGGGAAGATACTCAAATGTATGACTATTCACCGATAGATTCGGACCATATACGTATATACGGCAGGACTGTGAAGCGCAAGCCCCTGCCTCTGTTCTGGACGGCGAGCGGCATAGAATTCGATACGGATTCCACCGAAGCTTATGTGGATATTGAGTGCAGCTACACGACGCTAGAGATGTATCTGCGCGTTGAGATGGACGGATTCTGCATCCAGAGATTCCTTGTTCCCGTGGGAAGACATGAGATATGTCTGTTCCGCGGGTTTCCCGCAGGTGAGCTGAAGACTGTACGTGTCGTCATCGAGTCGCAGCCGATGGCTGATGACACGACCAGACATCTGCTGATACACCGCATCACTACGGACTGCGTGCTGCAGCCGCTCACTCCTGCCGCATGCAGGATAGAGTTCATCGGAGATTCGATCACCAGCGGTGAGGGATTGACCGGTACACCCGACCGCAGGGAATGGTGCCCCGGCATCTTCGGCCTGACCGGACACTATGCTCTGCAGGTTGCGAAGCACTTCGATGCCGAGTATTCGATCGTATCCCAGAGCGGATGGGGAGTATATTGCGGCTGGGATAACGATATCCGGCACAACATCCCCGGGTACTACACGCAGGTATGCGGTCTGTTGCAGGGAGCGGAAAACGAGGCTCTCGGTGCATTTGATGATTGGGATTTCACATCATGGCAGCCGGATCTGATCATAGTCAATCTGGGTACGAATGACGGCGGAGCTACCACTGCTCCGGAGTGGCGCGATCCCGAGACCGGCATCGTGCATAAGCAGCTCCCGATAGAAGACAGTGAATGGGATCACGGTTCCAGATCGAGATTTGAGAGTGCCGTGGCCGACTTTCTGAAGCTGCTCAGGACCTGTAATCCGGATGCATACATCCTCTGGGTATACGGTATGTGCGGACCTCTGATGGAGCCCTACATCATGGAATCCATAGAGAAGTACAAGGCTGACACCGGTGATGCCCGCGTATGGTACCAGTCATTGCCGGAATGTCCCGAGGAAGACTGGGGAGCACATGCACATCCCGGTGTGAAGAATCATGCCGAGGCCGCAGCCATCATCATCGGCGAGATAGAACGCAAGGGAATACTGTAAAAGAAAGGACAAAAAAGGATCATCATGATACCACCTATTGTTATTGAAGTCATTCTGTTTGTAGTGGGACTGCTCTGCCTGGTAAAAGGCGGAGACTGGTTCGTCGACGGAGCGTGCGGTATAGCACACAGGTTCAATATGCCGGAGATACTGATCGGCGCCACCGTAGTCTCGATAGGTACTACCATACCGGAAGTCATGGTCTCATCCACAGCGGCTCTGACAGCGGGAGCCAGTGATATGGCATACGGTAACGCGATCGGATCGATCATCTGTAACACGGCTCTGATCGCAGCCATCACGATGACATTCAGACCCGCGGAAGTTGAGAAGCAGTCACTCAAGATGCCGATCGCTTTTTTCTTTGCGTCAGCGGCACTGTATATAGGCGTGGCCTATGCGACAGGTTTTTTCTCAAGGCCCGTGGGCATCATATTACTGGCGATCTTCATCGCATATATGATCCTGTGCGTTAAGCAGGCCCTGGCAGTCAAGAACGGCCCCGATAAGGACGACCTGAGCGGGGGCGGGGATACGATAGGGATCACCGAGACACCTGTGGATCCGGCTGAGACCCGCATGACGGATGATTATGTGGAGAATGTGTTAAAACCGGAAGATAAGAAGTCTGAGAGCAAAGAACTTGCGCTTAATATCGGCCGCCTGATCTTAGGCGCTGCCGTGATCGCGATAGGTGCACATCTTCTGGTTGATAACGGTACTCTGATCGCAGAGGCGGCAGGCATCCCCCAGTCGGTCATCGCGCTCACATTCGTGGCTCTGGGCACATCGCTTCCCGAACTCGTGACAGCCATTACCGCGCTGATCAAGGGACATAGTGACTTAAGTCTCGGCAATGTCATCGGTGCGAACCTGTTCAATCTCGTACTCGTGAGCGGACTTGCCGTGACACTTGCCCCGTTCCATATACCCGTGGAAAAGACGATAGCGGGAGTGAACGCTTCACTTGTAGTGGACATTCCCGTGATGGTGGCCGTGATGCTCATCATGTGCCTGCCCGCCCTCATCAAAGGGCGCATATATCGTGCGCAGGGTGTTACCCTGCTCGCCATCTACGCAGCTTATGTAGTATTTCAATTTGCATAAAACAAATATGGAGGAAAGAAAATGAAAAAACGTTTTATGGGTTTACTCATGGCGTTCACACTCGCCAACAGCATGATCATGCTGACCGGATGTGGTCAGACGGCACAGGAGGCAGGAGACATGGATCATCTCGCCCGCGTGAAATCCGCAGGCAAACTGATCATAGCCATGGAGGGACAGTGGGCCCCCTGGACATATCACGATGAATCCGGCGAACTGGTCGGATATGATACCGAAGTAGGTAAAGCAATAGCTGACAAACTCGGAGTGGAAGCAGAGTTTGTTGAAGGTGAATGGGACGGACTCTTCACCGGCTTAGACGGCGGCAGATATGACTGCATCATCAACGGAGTGGAGATCACTCCCGAGAGAATGGAGAAATATGATTTCACCACGCCGTATGGATATATCAAGACAGCTCTGGTGGTAGCGGAAGACAATACAGAGATCACGACATTCGAAGACTTAAATGGGAAAGTAACCAGTAATTCACTGGGTTCAACATATGCAGATCTGGCAGAGAAGTACGGCGCGAGCGTGAAAAACGTAGATACGCTGTCGGAGACCATTGACATGGTCCTGTCCGGCAGAGCGGACGCCACACTGAATGCCGAGCTCTCATTCTATGATTATCTGACAGAGCATCCCGATGCACCGTTCAAGATCGTGGCACTCACGGAGGACGCATCCGAAGTATCCATCCCTCTCGTTAAGGGAGCCGATAACGATACTCTGCGTGCCGCCATAGACCAGGCGATACTCGAACTCGCCGTGGACGGTGTACTTACGGATCTGTCTCAGAAGTATTTCGGGACGGATATAGCACAGCATTAGATAAAGGGTAAAGACAGATGAGTGACAGATTGATAAACATCCTGTTGACATCCTTTACCAAGATACTCATACCCGGCATCAGGGTCACCATACCGCTTACATTACTGTCATTCGCGGTGAGCCTGGTACTGGGGCTTCTGCTCGCGCTCGTGCTGGTCGCCAGGGTTCCGGTACTCAAGACTGTTGCTTTCATATATATATGGATATTCCGCGGTACTCCTCTGATAGTTCAGCTCTTTATCATTTTCTTCGGCCTGCCGGGCCTGGGGATCATGATAGAGGCTTTTCCGGCGGCGGTACTCGCGTTCGGACTGAATCTGGCGGCGTATAATGCGGAGGTGTTCCGTTCGGCCATCGATGCGATACCGACAGGCCAGATGGAAGCGGCATATATGGTGGGATTGTCATATCCCCAGGCACTCGTGCGCATCGTGCTCCCGCAGGCCTTCAAGATAGCCTTCCCCAGTCTGTTCAATAACCTGATCAGCCTGCTGAAGGATACTTCTCTTGCATCCAGCATCACGGTCGTGGAGCTTTTTACATCGGCGCAGCAGATCGCCGCGAGGACATATGAGCCGTTCGCTCTGTATTGCGAGGCTGCGCTGATATATCTGGTGTTCTCCACGCTGCTCACATGGCTTCAGAGCTGGCTCGAAGGCAGGCTTGTGTGGAAGTCGCATGATTCACGTGACGTGACCGCATCGGGACGCACGAGATCGATGGTAGGACTGTGATCCGGGCGGTTTTGAACGGTTGCATGAGTGCAGTTATATGAGGTATTGGTTTTGCTTAGTGTCAGGGATTTACACAAGAGCTTCGGGGATTCCCAGATCCTCCTCCTCCGGGGCATAGATATAGAGATAGATAAGGGAGAAGTGATCGCCGTGATCGGCCCTTCGGGGTCCGGCAAGACGACGATGCTTAGGTGCATTTCCTTTCTGGAAAAAGCGGACAGCGGCCGGATGGAATTCAGATGCTGCGATGATAAGGCGAAAGTCGAGGAGTATGATATGCACCGCGCGACTCCGGCCGAGATCAGATGCATCAGACGGCATATGGGATTCGTATTCCAGAGCTTCAACCTGTTCCAGAACAGGACCGCCCTCGGCAATGTGATGGAGGGCCTGGTCACTGCGCGCCGCATGAATAAAAAAGAAGCGGAAGAGATATCACGCAGGATGCTTGCGAAGGTCGGACTTGCAGAGCGTGCGGATTACTATCCCGGCGAGCTGTCGGGAGGCCAGCAGCAGAGAGTGGCCATAGCGAGAGCACTGGCTCTCGATCCGGATATCATGCTCTTCGATGAGCCTACGAGTGCGCTCGATCCGGAACTGACCAGAGAAGTGCTCGATACGATCAGGGAACTGGCTTCCGAGGGTACCACGATGCTGGTAGTTACTCACGAGATGAGTTTCGCGCGAGAGGTGGCCGGCCACGTGATCTTCATGGAGGACGGGGTGATCGTGGAGCAGGGCACACCGGAGCAGGTGATCGATAATCCCACGCAGGAGCGTACCAGGGAGTTTCTGAGGAAGACGACATGATCAGGAATATCGTATTCGATGTGGGCAAGGTCCTCATAGGATGGTCTCCGGAGAAGAGCATGGACATGACAGGATTCACGGCTGAAGAAAAGCAGGCTGTGATGAAGGCTCTTTTCACGGATGTCAGCATATGGAATGAAGAAGACCGCGGGGTGAAGAGCCGGGACGAAATGTTTGAATACCTCGTGAGTCAGGCACCTGAGATAGGAGATCTGATCCGCAGATTCTATGAGAATGCGGTGATATCTGTGACACCCATGGACTACACCCGCGACTGGATCACGGCACTCCGCAGCGCGGGATACCGTGTCTATGTACTCTCGAACTTCGGTGAGTATGCACAGAAGCGGGCGGTCGAGCTGGGAGCCATCAACTTCATGGATCTGCTGGACGGCTACATCTATTCATATATGATCCACGAGATCAAGCCGGACCGGGCGATATACGATGCACTGATCTCAAAATACGGACTTAATGCGTCGGAGTGCGTGTTCGTGGATGATGTGGAGAGAAACGTACAGGGCGCTCTGGCAGCAGGTATGCAGGGGCTGGTCTTCACCGGATACGAGGATGCATGTGAGAAACTGCGTGTGATGGGTGTGGAGTTCTGACGGACATGTGTCCTGCTTGGAGAAATGGTAACGATTCGATGTAACGAACTGAATCTCGGACAGATATGCGAATCCGGACAGTGCTTCAGGATGAGCCGCATCCCCGGGACGGATGAGAAGTATGAGATCATCGCGACCGATCTGCGTGTCACGGCGAGACAGCTTGCGGACGGTATGGAACTGGACTGCGATGAGGATGAATATGAGCGCTTCTGGCGCTCTTATTTCGATATAGAGTGCGGAACGGATTATGCTGCGATCATTGATTCCGTCGATCCGTCGGATGAGTATCTGACCCGTGTTGCACGGGAGGGGAGAGGCATCAGGATACTCAGGCAGGATCTCTGGGAGATGATCGTGACCTTCCTGATATCCCAGCAGAACAATATCCCCCGTATACATAAGTGCATTGAGAATATATGCAGGGAATACGGCAGATATATGGAAGCAGACGGTGGCTACTATGCTTTCCCGGTACCTGAAGCCCTGGCTGTACTTGACGAAGATGACCTCATGCCGTGCAATCTCGGTTACCGGAGCAAATATGTGGTGAGAGCCGCGCGGGCCGTAGCGGACGGTACGCTCGATCTTGGTGCGCTCCGCACCATGGATCATGCGGATGCACGGGCGAGACTTCTTGAAGTCTACGGTATCGGTAACAAGGTCGCCGATTGTATATGCCTTTTTGCACTTCATCATATAGAGTCTTTTCCGATAGATACACATATCAGACAGGTGCTCGAGCGTGAGTACGGGAGCGGGTACGGAGATGCTTTTCCTTTCTCGCGGTATCATGATCATCTGGGCGTGATACAGCAGTATATGTTCTACGGAGAATTGAATATCTCGCGCCGATAAGGTATAGTGAGGAATGGTGGCCGTTATGCCGCCTACGGATCAGGAGGTAATATGAGAAAAAGATTATCTGTATTGATCGCTGGACTGGCTGCGATCACGTTGCTCGGCGGATGCGGGATGATCGATTCCGTAAGAGACACCGTCAGCGAAAAGATCGGATCCATGCGCGGAGACGGTGACGTCTCCGATGAAGATAAGGAGACGGGAACCAAGCCCAAGGCAGAGCAGGACAGCCCCGATTCACTGGCACTCCTCGGTGACCTGATGGGTGAGAATCTCGGAAACGCCGCAGAGGGAAAGCCCGATGGTCAGACTGACGGGACGGATGATACGGATGCTTCGCAGGATGTGGATGCCCCCGAGAACCAGGTCGTGGTCACGCAGGCTGATGAGTGGGTGGGATTCTATTACGGAACGATCCATGTCATCGGTTTCGGTGATGATTATGAGGGGATGGAAGCGGACTTTGAGGGTTATGCCATAGTCAGGAAACCTGAGGACGATCATCCTTTTATGGAGATATACTCGGATGATTTCGACATATGGTCGAATGTGGACTTCGGCTACAATATGTGGAGCTGAGCGACGACACCCTCCTTCCGGTAGTGTATGAGTTCGGTGATGCCTATATCATCGACGCTACGCTCACCGATAAGGAAGTGCAGGCTTTCAGGACCACATCCGACGGTAAGACTCCGGCCAGGATCCGTGCCGAATATAACTACTATGATCCGGAACTTGCGCAGGATAATAAGTCCGGCGGCATGCTGATACTTTTTGACCTGACCAAGGAAACCATATATTAACAGTGACGGCCAAGCCGTGAGAGTTTATTCATAAGGAGATATGATAATGCCTACACCGATCAAAGAAGGAAAAGTACGTGAGATCTACGATAACGGCGATTCGCTGATCATGGTCGCTACCGACCGCATCAGCTGTTTCGACGTGATACTGTCAAACACGGTGCCTAAGAAGGGCGAAGTGCTTACGCAGATGTCGAAGTTCTGGTTTGAACTCACATCCGATATCATTCCGAATCACATGATATCCACCGATACGGCCGATATGCCGGAGGAATACAGGACCGATTATTTCAAAGGCCGCAGCATGATGTGCAGGAAACTCAAGATGCTTCCCATAGAGTGTATCGTCAGAGGCTATATCACCGGCAGCGGACTCAAGAGCTACTTAAAAGACGGTACGGTGTGCGGCATACGCCTGCCCGAAGGCCTCGTGGAATCCGATAAGCTGCCCGAGCCCATATATACTCCGAGCACCAAGGCCGAGATAGGCGATCATGACGAGAATATCTCATATGAGAGATCGATCGAAGTGCTCGAGCGCGACTTCCCCGGACACGGTGAGGAGTATGCACGCAAGCTTCGCGACTACACGCTGGCCATATATAAGAAATGTGCGGACTATGCTCTGTCCAAAGGCATCATCATAGCCGATACCAAGCTGGAATTCGGCCTCGATGAGAACGGAGAGATGGTTCTCGGCGATGAGATCCTGACTCCCGATTCGTCCAGATTCTGGCCTGCCGATGAGTATGCTCCCGGACATTCACAGGGATCATTTGACAAACAGTATGCGAGAGACTACCTGACTGCACATGACGGCGAGCATAACTGGACTCTGCCGGACACTGTGGTTGAGCAGACCACCGCTAAGTATCTGCAGGCTTACAGGATGCTGACCGGGAGAGAATTGTGATGGATATATCGGTGTGCGTGATCGCGCGTAATGAAGACAATCATATCGAAGAATGCTTGAAGCGCCTGCGTCCCTGCAAGTTCGAGGTCGTAGTGGTTGATACCGGATCGATCGACAGGACCATGGAACTGGCTGCGAAATACACGGATAACATATACCAGTTTCAATGGATCAGCGATTTCTCCGCTGCCCGTAATTACAGTGTAGAGCAGGCGAGCAACGACTGGATCCTGATCATAGACTGCGACGAATACCTGGAAAACGTGAATCTGCTCGACATAGACCGTATCTGCAGGGACAATCCCGACAAGATAGGTCTGATACAGCGCAACAACCCGTATACGATCCAGGGACAGAAGACGATCGTGACCGAGCGCATAGGGCGGCTTTTCAACCGTAAGTACTGCCATTACGCCGGATCTATCCATGAGCGCGTCATGCCCATAGACGGATCGGAACCCGAGTACGTGGAGGTGCCGCTCACCATCTATCATGAGGGCTATGTCACGGAGTCCGATAAGAGGACCCGTGCCACACGTAACCTCGAGATGCTGCTCGCAGATGTGCGTGAGAACGGTCCCGACGCATATAAGTACTATCAGATGGGACGCAGCTACGTCTATATGAATGACAATGCCAAGGCAATCAGTTACTATGAGATGGGACTGGACCTGGCTAACGATCCCAAACAGGCCTATGTGGCCAGCATGATGGAATCATACGGATACTGCCTGCTGGATATGGATGAGTCGTATGCGAAGATGGATTATATCGATAAGTTCTACGATGCATATTCATTCCGTGCTGACTTCCTGTATCTGGCCGGGATGATGTGCATGAAACTCGGAGATCTGGACAGGGCTTATCGCGAGTTTGATAAGGCTACGGGTATCAAGATATTCAACCGCAGCGGCACGAGCGACTACAGAGCATTTTTCCAGATGGGCAATATCCGCGAACTGCAGGGGGACAAGGATGCCGCCCGTGAGTTATACGAGAAGTGCGGCGATTTCGCACCGGCATTGGCAAAGCTGTCGAGTATGGGCGAGACGGATTGAGTAAAATATATATATTCTGACGATTGTTTTTTATATGGTAATAGCCGAAAATATGAGCGTGGGGAAACTCACGCTCATTTTTGTTGTGACAATAGGGTTTATGACCCACAGGAGGAGACGATTATGAAAAAGAAAATGGTAAGTGTACTTCTGGCATCTGCTATGGTACTCAGCCTTTCGGCATGCGGCAAGACCGAAGAGGCAGCCGAGGCTCCCGCCAATGAGGTAGAAGAGACTGCTGAGGAGACTGCCGAAGCACCTGCAGCTGAAGCCGAGACCGAAACAGCAGCAGAAACCGAGGAGACTGCAGAGGCAGCAGGCGATGTGATGAGCTATGCCGATTACGCAGCAGCCGATGTGGACACCGAAGTGACCGTAGAGACCTATGTACAGGCTAAGCAGGGCTGGTGGGAGAACGAAGGCGTAGGAATGGCTACATTCTATACCCAGGATGAGGACGGTGCTTATTTCCTGTATAACATGCCCTGCAGCGAGGAAGATTATAACAAGATGGTACCCGGTACCAAGATCAGGGTTAAGGGCTTCAAGTCCGAGTGGTCCGGCGAAGTTGAGATCACCGATGCTACTTATGAGATCATCGACGGTAACTACGTAGCCAAGGCTACCGATGTAACAGACAAGCTCGGTGCCGATGATCTGGCTGACTACATGAACCAGTTCGTAGCATTCAAGGGCATGACCGTAGAGGGTTCAGGTGATGACGGTGCAGCATTCCTGTACAACTGGGACGGTTCCGGTTCACAGGGTGATGACCTGTACTTCAACGTATCCAAGGACGGCAAGACCTACACATTCTGCGTAGAGTCTTATCTGTGCGGATCCGACACCGACGTATACAAGGCTGTTGAGGGTCTTAACGTAGGTGACACCATCGACGTAGAGGGCTTCATGTACTGGTATGAGGGACCTCAGCCTCACATCACAAGCGTAACCGTTAAGTAATAAGGTTTCGCGGATACTTTTCATATCTGTAAAATGCAGAGCGTACGGACGATCATCCGTGCGCTCTGTTTATTTATGCTCATTTTTGTTGTATAATCTAATTTACGACGTCACTATTTTTCGTCTAAAAATCTAATTCTTTTCAAGGGGGACTAGCTATGGCTCATAAAAAATGGGTGTATCTGTTTACCGAGGGTAACGCAAACATGCGTGAGCTCCTGGGTGGCAAGGGCGCGAATCTGGCAGAGATGACCAACATCGGTCTGCCTGTACCACAGGGATTCACGGTTACCACGGAAGCTTGTAATCAGTATTACGAAGACGGCAGACAGATCAATGACGAGATCATGAGCTCCATCATGGAGTTCGTGGGTCGTATAGAGATGATCAATGACAAGTATTTCGGAGATCCCGAGAAACCGCTCCTCGTATCGGTACGAAGCGGTGCGCGTGCTTCGATGCCTGGTATGATGGACACTATCCTGAACCTGGGCTTAAACGAAGAGGTTGTCGATGCCATGATCGCAGGCAATCCGGATCCCAAGTTCGAACGTTTCGTTTATGATTCCTATCGCAGATTCATACAGATGTTCTCCGATGTCGTAATGGGCGTAGGCAAGAAGCATTTCGAGCAGCTCATCGATGCGATGAAGGAGAAAAAAGGTGTTAAGTTCGACGTAGACTTAACCGCCGAGGATCTGAAGGAACTCGCTGAGCAGTTCAAGGAAGAGTATAAGAACGAGCTCGGTGAGGAATTCCCTACCGATCCCATCGTACAGCTCAAGGAAGCCATCAAGGCCGTATTCCGTTCATGGGATAACCCGAGAGCAAACGTATACCGTCGTGACAACGACATCCCTTACAGCTGGGGTACAGCGGTTTCAGTTATGCCCATGGTATTCGGTAACCTGAACAACAACTCCGGTACAGGTGTTGCATTTACCCGTGACCCCGCTACCGGTGAGAAGAAGCTGATGGGTGAGTTCCTGGTTAACGCACAGGGCGAGGACGTGGTCGCAGGTATCCGTACTCCCATGCACATCAGCGAGATGGAGCAGAAGTTCCCCGAAGCATATGACCAGTTCACCAAGGTATGCAAGATCCTCGAGAAGCACTACCGTGATATGCAGGATATGGAGTTCACCGTAGAGAACGGCAAACTCTACATGCTGCAGTGCCGTAACGGTAAGCGTACCGCTCAGGCCGCATTAAAGATCGCATGCGATCTCGTGGATGAAGGCCGCAAGACCGAAGAAGAAGCAGTAGCCATGATCGATCCCCGTAACCTCGATACTCTGCTGCATCCTCAGTTCGACAGCGGTGAGATCAAGAAGGCCGAGCCTATTGGCAAGGGCCTCGGAGCATCACCCGGTGCTGCCTGCGGTAAGATCGTATTCTCGGCAGAGGATGCCGAGGCATGGTTCGAGAGAGGAGAGAAAGTCGTACTCGTACGTCTCGAGACCAGCCCTGAAGATATCACCGGTATGAAGGTTGCCCAGGGAATACTTACCGTCCGCGGCGGTATGACATCACATGCAGCCGTTGTAGCCAGAGGTATGGGTACCTGCTGTGTATCCGGCTGCGGTGACATCGTGATGGATGAAGAGAACAAGAAATTCACCCTCGCAGGCAAGACCTTTAAAGAAGGCGATTATATATCACTCGACGGTTCCACAGGTAATATCTATGACGGCATCATTCCTACCGTTGATGCTACTATAGCAGGTGAGTTCGGCCGTATCATGGGATGGGCTGACAAGTTCCGTACCATGCAGGTCCGTACCAATGCCGACACTCCCGCAGACGCACGTAAGGCACGTGAACTCGGTGCCGAAGGTATCGGTCTGTGCCGTACAGAGCACATGTTCTTCGAGCCCGACAGGATCGATGCATTCAGAGAGATGATCTGCTCCGACTCCGTAGAGGAGAGAGAAAAGGCACTTGATAAGATCCTGCCTTATCAGCAGGGTGACTTCGAGAAACTCTATGAAGCTCTCGAGGGTTATCCGGTAACCATCAGATTCCTCGATCCCCCGCTTCATGAGTTCGTACCCACCGAGGATGCGGATATCGAGAAGCTCGCGAAGACCAAGAATAAGAGTGTTGAAGAGATCAAAGCCATCATCGCATCACTTCATGAGTTCAATCCCATGATGGGACACCGCGGATGCCGTCTGGCAGTAACCT